>JAGYLU010000099.1 GCA_018400755.1 Acholeplasmataceae bacterium | reverse complement strand
TTTCTTGTCCATTGCGATCATGATGACGGTCTTGGCATCGTTTTGCATGGCCTTGATGATCTCCATCTGATGATCAATCTTTATCCCATAATCATCCATCAGACGGGCATTTCCAAGGAGAATCTCAGATGAATCGATAGATGCCTTGATCCCTTTCCCGGGAAGATCCAAGAAGTCGGTTGCCTCCAACTTAGTCACGGAAATCCGTTCTGCTTCATCTAAAATGGCCTTGGCGATCGGGTGTCCGGAATGACGCTCAAGCGCTTCGGCATAGGCAAGAAGCCTCTTTTCATCACCGTCAAAGGCGATGATGTCGGTCAATTTGGGTTTTCCTTCCGTCAATGTGCCGGTCTTGTCGAAAGCAATGACCTTGATGTCTTTGGCCATCTGGACCGCTTCGCCGTTTCTGATCAAGATGCCATGTTCAGCTCCAATGCCTGATCCGACCATGAGAGCAGTCGGTGTCCCAAGCCCCAAGGCACACGGACAGGCAATCACTAAAACCGCGGTCGCGGTGACAAATGCCAGGGCGAGCGGATCAAGATCAGGGTTGATCCAAGGAAGAAACTGTGCCATCCACGAAAGAATCCTGACGTGAAAGTCATTGAAGAGGAGAAACGAGAGAAACGTCAACCCGGTCAAACCCATGATGGCCGGGACGAAAATGCCGGTCACTTTGTCAGCAAACGCCTGGACAGGCACCTTTGAGCCCTGACAGGCCTCAACCAGACGGATGACATGAGCAAGGAACGTGTCTTCTCTGACATGGAGGATTCTGACCTTGAGCGAACCATCGGTATTGATGGTCGCGCCGATCACCTCATCACCTTCGGTCTTGAAGACCGGCATCGACTCACCCGTCGCAATCGACTCATCGATTGACGCCGACCCCAAGAAAATCACACCATCCGCGGGAATCTTCTCTCCTGGTTTGACAATGACGACATCACCGACATCAAGGGTCTGGACCGGCACATCGGTGATGATGCCGTCTTTTTCAAGATGGGCGGTTTTTGCTTCCAAGGCTGTGAGTTTCCTGATTGCATCGGAGGCTTTGCCTTTGGCTTTGGTCTCTAGGTACTTGCCAATCAGATGGAAAGTCATGATGGTTGCCGACATCTCAATGAATGTCGTCATTGGAAACCATAGGGCAAGCCAACCAATCAGGAAAGGCGGCAAACTGCCAAGTGACACCAAGACATCCATGTTTGGGGCTTTCGATTTGAGAGATTTGAAGGCATGAACGTGAACGTCTCGTCCGAACCACAAGACCACAGGCGCGGCGAGCACCCCGGTTATGACCGTGTACAAGGGGATGTTCCATAAAAACATATGAATGACCATCAGGACCATGATCGTGCCTGCGAAAATCGCACTCATCGTCATTTTCCTGGTCGCAGTTTTCAGAGCCACCATCTCATTCGACGTTTCACGGGCATCCTGATGGCTCACAGATGACGGATAGCCAATCGTCTTCGTTGCGTTTTTGATGGCCTCAACTGAGACCGTTTTGGTATCATAGATGACATCCATGGTGTCGGTTGCCAGATTGATCGTCACTTTTTTGACGCCATCAAGCTTTGAAACCGTCTTTTCAAGCGCAAGCGCACAGGAGGCACAAGTCATGCCTTGAACGTTGAACTTGAGGGTTTTGTCCATTGTTGGAAGAACAGCCTTATATCCTAAGGCATCAATCCAGCCTGTGATCGTCTCAGTGCCAATTTTGTCCATGTCAAAAACGACAGTCGCCCGGTTGGTCGCAAGATTCACATTCACAGAACTAACGCCATCCTTCTTTTCAAGGGTCTTGGTGATGGCCATTGAACATGAGGCACAGGTCATCCCTTCGACATCAAAGATCTTTTCTGTCTTCACTTTGGGGTCACGCCATAACCGAGGTCGAGGAGTTCTTTTTCAAGGTCCTCCGGTTTGAAATCATCTCGATGGGTGAGGACGAGGGTCTTGTCTTCGAGGCTGACCTCGGCATCGCTTACACCTTCGGCTTGAAGGCTTATGTTTTTGACAACTTTGACGCATCCCATGCATGTCATGTTTGATACGTTATATATGGTTTTATTCATTGATCTCAACCCTTTCTTTAACCAGCCCCCCCTATAGGGGGGTCTATGTTTTGATTATACATCGTCCTTTGGGGCTTGTCAAATGATAAGAAAAAAAGGGATAACTCCCCTTTGATCTGACACTAAATCAGTCACACAACACGCATCTGCAACCCGGTCATGACATCAAGTGCCTTTTGGTGCAAGTCCTGATCAAAGCTCAAGACAAGGTCTTTCCTGATCACAATCTCCGCTTCCGGAAGAGCCGCTTTGGCTAATACGGCGTTCGAGATGACACAGATGTTGGTCACAAGCCCCACAAATGTCAGTCGCTCATAGTCTTTTGTCTCTAGATACTTGGCAAATTCGATTGAGCCAAAGGTCGGTTTATGAAACACCTTGTCAGTCGCTCTCACAAGACCTTTGATGTCTTTGTAGAACTCAATGCCTTCGCTACCAATGATGCAGTGCTCGATGGGAAGGAATCGTCCCTCTTGGGTCTCAAGATAATCAGAACGATGGGTATCCACCGTGAACATGACGTCTTGATCCATTTCTTGGAATCTCATGATTTCTTCCTTGATGCCCTGTGCAATGGCGCTTGCACCTACAAAACCTAAGCTGCCATCGATAAAATCATGCTGGTAATCAACAACAATCAATGCTTCTTTCATAGTGGTCCTCCTTTCAAATCAAAACGGACCGTCCCAAGGACAGTCCGTCATGTCAAGTCACTGGGACTTAGGTTCTATCAAGATGGTGGAGCTACCCAGGATCGAACTGGGGACCCCCTGCACGTCAAGCAGGTGCTCTCCCGCTGAGCTATAGCTCCAACCACTCTCTATTATACATATTTCGAGCAAATTATCAACCGAAAAGATACTTATTTTCCGATTCTGCGCCAAGGTGTGATGTATCCACCCGTGAGCACTGAAACCTCATTGGCAACAATCATCGCCTGAGGATTGCTTTCCTGAATCATCTTGACGATACTCTCCTTGCCCTTACGGTTGGCAAAGATCATCAGAATGCATTTGTCCGAATCCTTGCCGTGAGCATCCATGGTCGTGACACCAAATCCTTTGCTTCTGATCATGGCGGTAATACTTGGCCCATGTTTCTTCTCACAAATCACATGAATCAGGACTTTCCCAAAGGCTAGGTAATTTTCCAGAAGTGAGCCTGCATAGACACCAATGGCAAAACCGAGGCTGTAGATGACACCCTTGATAGGCGCGTCAGTGATGCCCATGATGACGCGTGATGCGACAAAGACCCACAAGAGGACTTCAAAGAATGACAAAATGACACCGACGCGTCGGTATCCTTTGTTGATCAAAATGGTTCTGAGGGTGCCGATGGCCACTTCGATGGTCTTCGACAGAAGAATCAGAAAGAGTTCCAGAAAGGTTGCTGCTGTGAAAAAGTTACTGATGGTTTGCCACATCGTCTAATCACTCCATTCATACCTCTGATTGGTTCATAGGTAAACCCTGATGAACCGCTCATGTGACTTCATAATCACATTATTATGTCAGTTGATTCCCAATTGGGTTCTGACATCATCGGTTTTGGCATTGATATACCACTCA
>JAGYLU010000098.1 GCA_018400755.1 Acholeplasmataceae bacterium | reverse complement strand
TCTGTCAACATGATGCAGCCAAGCGGGAACGTGGCAACTCATGGCCGACATGATCATATCATAGATGACCCATATGCCTGTTGGCTCATTGCCGGAATGATTTATGATCATAGACATCACAAAGAATCATGGCCTATGGTTCGTGACATCACTTATGCATTCTTTGAATGGGATCTTGAGAACTCCGAGCAAGCATACGGCTCTTTCAAGAAGACAGTTGAAAGGAACTTTGAAAGAGACCAAGTCATTTTGGACCCCAAAAATATCGCATGGTTGAGCGATCATGTGCGAGCCTTTGTATTCAGTATTCCAGGTATCAAGGATATTCATGACAAGTTTATGCAAAAAGAGGCGATTGGTGAAGATGTCGGTCTAGTGCCTTCGTATCAAAGCAAAGTCTATGATATCCATAGCCATCAAGAGATCATTGATGAGTGTCAGCGTCTCACCCCAAAATGTGCCTATTTCCTTCTTCTTGATCAGAAGGAACAGACCATCAGCACCATGCTTGCCAAAGTGTCACCCGATTTGGCGCATAGAGAATCATTTGACAAAGACATATCCAAGCGAAAGCCGGTGGGAGTTCCTGGGAAAGCGTATATCGACTACCGAAAACGTTTCGTGACACAAAACGACAATCCTTTGCACATGTTGAAAGCGGCGATCTTGTTGAAGGGCATTGTGACAACAGACAGTGATTCTGATCAGTCATACATGACCTGGCTGATCAAGGCTATTCTCTTCGATCATGAACACAATGCAAAGACGTGGCCGTTTCTCCAGGAGACAGCAAAGATATATCTTGGATGGAAGACATACCAAAGAGAGGGTAGCGCACCCGTCGTGAATGACAGTGTTGAGACGGTTTATGACCGGGATCCGGTCATTTTAGATCCGGCAAACATCTCTTTGATCAGCGATCACGTTCGGCGGATGGTTCCAAGACTTGTCGAGATCACAATCATTGACCTTATTGGGGCACAATTTCGGTCAGGTCATTTCAATATGACACCCTTTGAGTTACGAGGCGGAGCGATGGTTCATCCCCGAGCATTTGTTTTCCAGACCGATGACAAAAGCAAAGAGGAAGCCACTATCATTCTCGATGTCTTTTTCTGGCCCCGCATGTCACTGATCACTTTTGAAGATGCTATCGTTACCAATTCGTTTGTCATCACTTATCTCGAACACCATCTTTCGAGTCCTGATCCGAACAGTCGGGCATACAGGCTCACGCTTCGCGAATGGCCTTCGAACTATGACGTCGAGACGATCAATGGCAAGCATTACCTGCATCGTCACAATAGAAAAAGAGGCATACTGAATTGTGAAAGCCTTCTTTATCTTCATAGGGAAGATCTTATGCACTTCGAATATCCTGATGATATCACAGCGAATGAAGCCTTCAATATGGTTCGGACAGCGATCAGGGACATGCGGTTTGGTCTTTGATCGGTATCTTGTTGTATAATGGAAGTAACAAGAGTAAAAATTATAACAATCATAGGAGGAAACACCATGTCAACTGGAAGAAGCGCAGTTGTTTTGGGTGAGATTGCAGATATCAAAATTGGATTCCTTCTTGGAAGACATAAAACCGAAGACATGTCAGAAAATGTCATGACAAGCGATGTCCTGAGTCTGAGAAGCATCAATGAGGACGGCACCATCGATGAAGACAAAATGATGAAGGATATCTGTTTCAAAACGGAGATGTATCAATACCAAGCTGAACTGGGTGAAGTTGTCATACGTCTGAGCTATCCGTATACAGCCGCTGTCATCGACAAGAACAGCGGCTTTAACGCTCTGGTTCCCTCGCAATTTGCCCGAATCCATCTCCAGGAACGTGATTATGTTCATCCGGAGTACTTGGCCATATTTTTGAATAGCACGATGATCAAGAAACGATTTGAAAGGGCCTCATATGGCGCTGTTGTTTCGGTTGTCAAAGTCGAGACTCTGAAAGCGATCCGGTTCGCTGTCCCAGTCATGGAAAAACAAATGCGAATCATCGAGTTGAATCATAAAATGCTTGAGGAAAGAAGACTTCAAGAAGAACTTATAGAAAGACGAATCGGATATATCAAAGGAATCATTGAAAGCGTGTTGAAGGACCATGTCATCGAAGATTGATTTTCAAGTGGAGATCAGCAAACAACTCATCAACATATTTGAAAGATTTAAAGGGCGGGCTCCGGACGCATTTTTGTTGTTGCATTATGCCGCATTGGTATGGCTTAAGCGCATCACTGATCTGAATCAGTATCGATTGGCTGCCACAAGCGATGACGAGGCAATGAGAAGCATCATGGTTGAAACCGGAATGATTCATTTGTTTCATGCCGATTTCAACACATTGATTGGGAAAACGGATGAAGACATGGTTGATGCTCTTTTGAATGAAACATTCAAGGCAATGTCAGGACATCAGCCGGACGTATTCAAAGGCATTGTCGATTCTCTTGATTTTGAATCCAAACTTGTTTTTGGTGATCAAGCAACCAGACAGGCATTGTTTAAGGAAATGATCCTTGCCTTGAATGACATGGACTTCTCACCAGGAGTCTTAAGTGATCGAACGCTGGGTTCGGCAATGATGTCTCTCATTGTGCGTAATCCTATTGAGTTCAACACCCGCAGCGATGTGTTCACACCTGACTGTGTGAATGAGCTTCTTGTTCGCCTTCTTGATTTTTCCGAAGGAAAGACGGTGCTTGATCCGTCATGTGGTTTGGGTTTTTCGCTCATCAAGGCCGGACTCACTCAGAAATCTCGCAAGCGGATGCGCTTAAGGGGATTTGAGATCGATTCCCAGGTAGCAAGCATGGCAAGAATCAATTTGAAGCTTTCTGGTCTTGATCACTTTGAGATTGTCACAAATGACATCATGAAGAGTGCTCTTGAAACCGATGAACAGAACAAGGTGGATATCATTCTCTCTCATCCTACCGTTGATGTTGCTGAACGTGATACAAATGCCGAGGGCATCAAAGCGGCTGATTATGTTTATATGAAACGTCTTTTGAGTATGCTTAAGGATGATGGTCAAATGGCTTTGGTCATGAATATCGGTGTCCTTTACAGAGGCAGTTTTGAGGCTTTGGCACGTAAAGATCTGATTCTTTCAAATACTTTGGAGGCAGTCATTGCCTTGCCTTCAGGAATGTATCCATGGACTGTCGCACATACAGTGATTCTCATTTTCAACAAGAAGCATAGAAATCAATCTATCTTATTGATTGATGCCACTGGACTGGATATGGTCCGATCTGAACAACGGTTGAATGTTCTTAAGGATAACGCCATTGAAAAGATTGTCCAAAGGTACCATACCTTTTCAAAAGAAGATGGGTTTTCAGCTGTTGCGACTCTAGATGAGATCATCGCCAACGATTTCGTGTTGAAACCGTCGCTCTACATCGAAGAGAAACATCAAGAAAGCAGGATTAGCGTTGAAAGAATGACCGAGTCAATCAGCAATCTGGAAAGAAGCATTGAAGAGGTTAGCCAAGCGATTGATGAGATCATCAAAAAGTTATAAAAGGCTTCTATCTTGAGAGTATCAAAACAATCCCTCATGTTATCATTGAACGCTTTCCTATGTGGTCCTATGATATCACCCGATGCTCAATATGCCCTATTCACTCTACGAATTTGAAATTGTAGAGGGGCATGAAG
>JAGYLU010000097.1 GCA_018400755.1 Acholeplasmataceae bacterium | reverse complement strand
TTAGTGTTCTTATACTTTAGACCGTATGGCATCTTCGGTAAAAAGCCCCAGAAGAAGGTGTGACATGACTTGGTTTAAACGCATGGACGCTGTCTTCGCGAAGCTTGGAGCCTTCTTTAAAAAAGTCCCGTATGTGGGATATGCCGCTTTTTTAGGGTTTTTACTCCTGATTCCTTACTTGCATTCGACCGATGTGGTGAGTTCCGGGCAACTGGGTATTTTCGCTTACATCGTCATTATTACAGTGGCCGCTTTAGGCTTAAATATCTTACTCGGGTATAGCGGACTCATCTCCTTAGGCACCGCCGGATTTGTCGGTGCGGGGGCGTTAGGGGTCGGGGTCTTTTTAGAACTCGGGCTTTCCTTTGAACTTGCTGCCATCGCCACATTAATTATTTCCACGGCGATTGGCGCGATGATTGGGATCTTTTCTCTTAAAGTAGAAGGGATTTATTTGGCCATCGCGACGTTATTTGTCGGGGAAATCCTCCGGCAAATCTTTACCACCGTTCCCATTTTTGGGGGTCAATCGATCATGATTGGCTCAGTCACGTTACTGGGAATGTTCGAACTTTCGACCTTTGATCAAGGCCAGAGGCGCATCTTGTTTGCGGTCATTGCCTTCCTCTTAGTGGTGATGATGATTCTTATGCATCACATCGTCAAAAGTAAAACCGGCCGCGCGTTACTGGCGATGAGCCGGTCGTCATCGGCGGCTCAAGCGATGGGCATTAGTCTCATTAAATACCGGTTAATGGCCTTTAGTTTAGCGACATTCTTCGCGACGTTCTCAGGCATCATGTATGCCTTATACAATCAATCCGTCCCGACCACGCAGTGGACGCTTGATCTTTCCTTATTCATTATTGCGATGGTCGTCGTGGGTGGGTATAAGTCGATTTATGGGACGTTCATTGGGGCCTTCATCATTTATGGCATTCCCAATTTATACTTGAAAGAAATTTTTGGAGATGTGAGTTTCATCTTCTCAGGACTGCTCATTATCTTAGTCATCTTGTTTTATCAAAATGGGGTGGCGTATCTGGCCACTGACATTAAATTACTCTATTACAAATCGAAACGTCGGATGTTAGGAGGCGCGCGTGGAAACTCTACTAACGATTGATCAAGTCTCGATGACATTTGGCGGATTAAAAGCCTTAAAAAACATCAGCTTTGACATTAAAAAAGGTGAAATTGTCGGTCTGATTGGGCCAAACGGAGCGGGTAAGACCACCTTGTTTAACTGCCTCACCCAATTTTACAAAGACTATGAAGGTACCTTTACCCTCCACGCAGACACCCCCATTGACCTCAGAGACTTAGACGTCACTGAAGTCATCGATGCGGGACTGGCACGGACCTTTCAAAACATTGAACTCATCCCCGATTTATCGATTCTAGATAACTTACTCATCGGGGCGCACCGGGCGTTTAAAGATTCGTTTGTGGAAGAGTTACTCAAATTCCCAAGAGCCACCAAAGAAGAAAAGCGCCTCACGCAAAAAGCGCTCAAAGTCTTAGAAGTCTTAGGCTTATTACCGCTCAAAGATTTTTATGTGAAGGGGCAGCCGTACGGCATTTTAAAACGGGTGGAAATTGCAAGAACGTTGATGAGTGATCCGAAACTCATCGTCCTCGATGAACCCGCCGCGGGTCTTAACGATCAAGAAACCGATCAACTGGAAGCCATCATAAAGCTGATTCAAAAAGAATTTGCTGTGACGCTTCTCATCATCGAGCACGACATGGGCTTTGTGATGAACGTCTGTGACCGGGTCTGCGCGATTAACTTCGGTGAATTCATCGCGATTGATACACCGGGGAAGATTCAAAAGAATAAAGCCGTGCAAGAAGCCTACTTAGGACGTGATGACGATGCTTAAAACCACATCCCTGAGTGTCAGTTATGGCGTCATTGAAGCACTCAAAGAAGTCTCTATTGATGTGAAAGATGGCTCCATCACCGCGATTTTAGGCGCCAACGGCGCCGGGAAATCCACCTTACTCAAAACCATATCGGGCCTCATTAAACCCAAAAGCGGATCGATCACCTACAAAGAAGAAGCGATTCACGGAAAAGCCCCGGAAAAAATCACGCAAAAACGGATCATCCATGTCCCCGAAGGAAGAAAGATTTTCAGTGACCTCACGGTCTATGAGAATTTGATGATTGGTCAGTTCTCCGTCAAACGTGAAAGTACACAGGCATCCACGAGTGCGTTAAACTATGTGTATGAACTCTTTCCCATCTTGAAAGAACGGTCCAGTCAACCGGGCGGGTTACTTTCCGGCGGTGAGCAACAGATGCTCGCCATCGCAAGGGGCTTGATGGCCGAACCTGAAATGCTCATCTTAGATGAACCCTCACTCGGGCTGGCCCCTTTAATCATTAAAGATATATTTACCACGCTTAAAACATTGAACGATCAAGGCATGACCATCTTAATCGTCGAACAAAATGCCTTACAAACGTTGAAAATATCCGATTATGCCTACGTCTTACAAGTCGGGCATATCATCAAAGAAGGTGAGGCAAGCGCCCTCATCAAAGATCCAGAACTCATCGAGGCTTATTTAGGTAAATCGTAAGAAAAAATACACGAAAAAAAATAGGAGGAACCACCATGAAAAAATTATTACTCGCATTTTTACTTACCCTGGGTGTCATCAGCTTAGCTGCGTGCGGCGGCGATGACCCAGTCGATCCAGATCCAGGCACCGAAGATCCTGGGACGGAAGAACCAACCCCTGAACCATCCCAAGGCGTCACCGATGATACCGTGACGGTGGGAAATACGGTGGCTACCAGCGGAAACTTAGCGTTTGTCGGTGTGCCATTTAGAACCGCCATGGAAGCGTACTTTGACATGGTCAATGACGCCGGCGGTGTGAACGGCCGGACCATTGAATACATTCAATATGACGATGAATTCAATGCGGCCAATGGGTTAAGCCTCACCCAACAACTCGTCGAAGATGATGAAGTGTTTGCCCTGGTGGGCCACTTCGGCACCCCGACGGTTTCAGCCACCCTTGATTATCTCAATGGTGTGGGCATCCCACGTGTTTATTACGCAACGGGAATCTCAGCCCTCTTTGCGCCGAACGCCAGTGGCGGTGAACTGGGAAGCTTCCCCGTACAACCGATTTATGATGCCGAAGGTGAAGTCATGGTTGCCCGCGCTGTGGGCGATTTAGGCGCTTCAAAAATTGGGGTCATTTATTCCAATGATGATGCAGGCCTCGGCCTTTATAACGGCATTGAGTTGCGTGCCGATGCGCTTAACTTAGATGTTGAAGCGGTCCAAATTGACCCATCGAGTGATGACTTATCGAGTGCGGCGCAAACCATGCTTGATTTTGATCCCGATGTCATTTTAGTCGCATCCAACCAAGTGCCTGCGGCGACGGCTGTGCGCGCACTGAACTTAGCCGGCTCGGATATTCCCGTGATTACTTCATACGTGAACGCCGATGCCACATGGCTCGGTGGCGTTCAAGAAGTCATTCCCAACTTTGATGTCTATGCGTCGGCTTGGATTAACATCTTTGCCGAAGATGGCGTGAGCTTCAGTGATGATTACACTGAATTTGCCACCGTCATCAGTGAATACGATGCCGAACTCGCCGCCAACTCCTTTGCCTTTGCGGGCTGGATTGCCGCCGCCACGTTTGTGGCTGGATTAGAACGCGTCGG
>JAGYLU010000096.1 GCA_018400755.1 Acholeplasmataceae bacterium | reverse complement strand
TGATCGATTAAGCGGATACTTTTTAAATCTTAATGATTTCGACAGTTCACGCAAACTTGAGATTTGACTTGAAACATTACAGGGCAAAACCAGACGTCATCCCCACCATTTGTTTCGTAATTGAACATGTTTTGTTTTTCATTTCGATTATAGAACACTTACTGATACTCGATGTTATCACTGACACTATAGTACAGGCATCCATTTTCCACTTTGGCATTCAATGAGGGCATAGAGCCACATAAGTAGTATTCTCAAAAATCATTCAATGTGATATAATCAAATTACAAAATGGTCTTTCAAACGGGGGAACCGAACTTGAAAAGAATAAAGGATATTCATCTGATTGATTTGGGGCTCTTCGTTTTCGCAATCATTAGTTTGGATGATCATCCCGCAGTTTGAAAACGTGATGAGGAGTAACTCGTTTTTTGCTTTATATCATGCCTAATCGGCGATACAGGAGGAAACAAAGTGACGCAAATCGCAGAAATCATCAAGTATGAGGGTGGCAATGATGTTTTTGTATGGAAGCATCCCAAAGAGGACTTCAATAGCCTGACTCAACTCATTGTTCATGAAACGCAGGAAGCACTGTTTTTCATGAACGGTCAGGCACTTGATCTTTTTGGCCCCGGGCGACATACTCTTGATACACAGAATATTCCACTGATAAGCAAGTACTTTAATCGGGCGACAGGGGACAAGACACCATTTCATTGTGAGGTTTACTTTATCAACAAGGTTGAGCAGATGGCGATCAAGTGGGGAACCGATAGTCATATCGAATATCTTGAGCCAACCTATCAGTTCCCTATTCAAATTGGTGTGAGCGGTGAGATGAGTCTGAAGGTCGAGAACTCAAGGAAACTGCTGATCAAAGTGGTAGGAACCGAGCATGGAATCACTCAACAGGGACTGGTCGCCAAATTCCGAGCATTTCTAATGACCAGGATCAAGACGTATCTTGCCAATATTATTGTAGCCCAATCGATTAACATTTTCAGAATTGACGAGCATCTCACACAGATGTCAGATACCCTCTTGAAGATGTTGGCGACCGATTACATTGATTATGGTTTAAGGCTGGAGCGATTTTTTGTCACAAGAGTTGTGAAACCGGAAGATGATCGGTCGTATCAGAAATTCAAGGAACTCCACTTCAGGAAGTATGCGGATGTCGCTGAGGCTGAATTGCGTCAGAAAGTCGGAGTCATCGAACAGACAACCCAGGCCCAGCGAACGGTGATCGAAGCTCAAGGAAAATCAGAGAAGAGAAAGCTTGAAGGATATACGTATCAGGACGAGCGGGGATTCGATGTCGCGGAGAGAGTTGCCCAGAATGAAGCGATCGGCCAAATCAGCAACCTTGGTGTCGGACTCGGAATGATTTCCGGTGTTGGAGGAACGATAGGGTCATCAGTCGGAGGTGTCGTCAAAGAATCGCTTGGCGAAGCATTTAAGACCGGACAACCCGCACCACAGTCAAATAGGACTGTCAAATCATGTCCCAAATGTGGACAATCTGTCTCTGATAGTGCGAAGTTTTGTCCCGAATGCGGGACAAAACTCGGCACCCTTTGTCCGAATTGTGGCGAACCAGTGCCTGCTGGAGCGAAATTTTGCCTCAAGTGCGGACAAAAACTTGATTAGTGAGGTCAATCATGAACAATAAATCACGGATTCTTATTATCGGAAGCTTAGCGATTGTTTTCATATCATCGTTGTTGTTTTTCTACCGTTCCGAGAATGCCTATGTCGGTTATGGGTTTGCTTCGGTCGGCATTATCCTTGGTGTCTTGAGTGTTTTGTTTCTGACAGGCAAAAATCTCAGAATACCTCAAGATCTCGCATTCCCGATAGAGACCAAAATCTATCTGACAGGAAACATCTTGCTTTCTTTCTTGGTGCTTGTGCTTGAAATCACGCAAGTGCTCGTCCTTCCATTTGTTTTCCTGATCATTGTCCAGACGGGGATGATGGTCATCTATGTGTTCAAAATGATTGCAATCGATGCAGGAAAAGAACACATCGATCTAGTCGAAGACAAAGTCAAATCGAATGTGCTTGACTTAAACAAACTTCTTCTTCAGGTTGATGCGATCAAAGCTGGAACGCTTGACTTGCCTGAGGGTATGGTCAAACGGGCAATGACTGATATCCAAGCGGTCCATGATGCCATACGGTATGGAGACCCGATGGTACCATCCGAAATGAAGCCAGTCTTTGATGGGATCGGACAGAAACTCACGTTATTGAGGGAAGCCGTATCCAAAGAGGATGCCGAGGCCATCTCAAGTCTATGCATGACCATTCAAAGGAAGGTTTCAGAGCTCAACTACCAAACGAAGATCATGAAGTGATTTTTGGATTCGGAGGCAAAGATTAATGGCAGTTATCAAATGCAAAATGTGCGGTGGAAACATCGAAATCGACCAAACCAGAAATTATGGCACGTGCGACTCATGCGGGTCGGTTATGACCTTACCTAAGGTTTCTGATGAAAAGAAGGTCAATCTTTTTAATCGTGCCAACCATTTTCGACGCCTAAATGACTTTGATAAGGCGATTTTGGCTTACGAAGGCATACTGAATGAGGACCATACGGATGCTGAAGCACATTGGGGTGTTGTTTTGTCGCGCTATGGAATCGAATATGTCGAGGATCCAATCTCCCATAAGCGAATTCCGACATGTCACCGCGTGCAATATGAGTCCATTCTCATTGACCCTGACTATCTGATGGCACTTGAATATGCCCCGGATGGTTATTCCAGAAGTCTCTATGAACAAGAGGCGAAACAGATCAATGAAATACAAAGGGAGATTCTCTCCATTTCCCGAAATGAGACATCCTATGATGTCTTTATCTGTTATAAAGAGACGACCGATGCCGGAACCAGGACCAAAGACAGTGTTCTTGCTCAAGATATATACTTTCAATTGGCAAATGATGGATATAAGGTCTTTTTTTCCAAGATCTCACTAGAGAATCAACTTGGTGAGAAGTATGAACCATACATTTTCGCAGCATTGAATAGCGCGAAGGTGATGGTTGTGATTGGAACGAAAGCGGAATACTTCAATGCTGTCTGGGTTCGGAATGAGTGGTCAAGATATCTGGACATCGTCAAGAAGGACAGAACAAAACTATTGATACCTTGTTACAAGGATATGGACCCCTATGACCTTCCGATTGAGTTGTCAGCGCTACAGTCGCTTGACATGAGCAAGATTGGATTCATTCAGGATTTGCTCAGAGGAATCCGGAAAAGTCTTCAAACCAAGAAAGAAGCGCATGGATCTTCGGATGCAAAAGAGCAAGAAGGACAACGGAGTGTATCTGCTGCCCAGTATGGAGCTTTGTTGAAAAGAGCGTTTCTATGCATCGAAGATAGCGATTATAAAAAGGCCGATGATTTGCTTGAAAAGGTGTTGAACACGAATCCGGAGTGTGCTGAGGCTTATGTGGGGAAGTTATTGATTGATTTGGAACTCAAGCACGAGTCAGACTTATCAAAGCAAAGACAACTGATAGACAAGAACAGCAACTATCAGAAGGCAGTTCGTTTCGCTGAGCCCGGATATAGAGCAACCCTACAGCAGTATCACAATACAATTATTGAAACAATTGAGCAGGAGAGAAAAGAGGCCATCTATCAAAAGGCTGAAGCAATGGTAAGACACGTGCGTGAACCTGGGTTGTTAATTATG
>JAGYLU010000095.1 GCA_018400755.1 Acholeplasmataceae bacterium | reverse complement strand
CGTAATTCTTTTTGATGTCTTTGAGTTGTAACATGGATGATTCCTCCTTATTGTTTGACACTCCTACTATAAAGAGGTTCTGTGAACTCATTGTGAACAAATCATCGGAATGGACACTTAACATATTTTCACAAATTTGCATGTGTTGGACATGTTTGTCCGGGCACCCTTAAACAGATGGGCTTCGTGAACTTCTTCAACTCTCTTATGAATCGCTGCACGGAGTCCCGGTGAGATCGTGCCTCCCCGCTTTATAAAGATGAACCCTAGATATTCTATCTTGGTGGGTCTGGTGATTATGGTCTTCGTCACATGGACTTTCAAACCGGGTTTTCTATATCTAACCATTTCATAAAATACGCTTCTTGCTGTGACGACACAGTCATAGGCGTATCTTATGAAATGGAGTCCTCTTGTTTTTGGTTCCCTGTCAAGCTCGTTACGCATGATTTCACTTCAAAGGGGGTGCTGTGTGATTAATGAATCAGATGAATCACAATTGGATTGGCGTTTGTGGTGTCCATATGAAGTTCAAGGAGTTAGATTTTGTCGATGGTTCCAAATCACGCTGAACGATGTCATCTGGATATCGTGAAAGAAACCGGCAAATCACTCAAAGACAACACGGTTGATTGATGTTTAGACTTTGTCTGTGACTTTCAGGTCTTGTTTTCAGATATCCGAATAACACAGGGATGTTTACAAATCGTCGTCTTCTTCATAACGGATTTCGAGATCAACAATGCAATATTCGATAAGGGTAAACCAGAGTTTCCTGTCGGTCAAGGTTGATGTATGAGGGTACTGTGTTCCGCTGATCTTGAATGAGATTTGTGCCTTGATGTGCCCTCTGGAATCCTGATCAATGATGTCAGGATCCTGTTGGTCAGCCCAAATAATCACTCGGAAAGATTTGACCTCATGTGGTTCAAGTTCGATGATTTTCCCTTCGAAAGCGTTTGTCTCGGACTCAAAAAACGTCACTTCGGGTAATCGGTCATCCCGGGGGATGTCTTCGCTCTCATCTGACGAGTCTTCTTTTTGATAGATCCGGTCTATTACATCATCTTCGATGACAAGTATCCTGATGTGGTTATCCATCCCATAAGATACCTCTTCCAGAGTCATGACATAATCAATATCTACTATTTCCGCACAAAAATTCTTGATGAAGAAGCTGTAAGCAGTATACGTTTTGTTTGGTCCGTCGTATATGCCCTGGCTTTCCATGATCGGATCAAGTCCGATTGCGTCATAAATGGTGCCTGTCGGTTGCAAGAATAAAGAGGCATTCAACAAATATGTGTCAAATCCCGTGTCCATGTTCTCCGAAATGCCGATTCTGTCGGCAGCTATCACCGTGCTGTCAAAGGGTATGATCGGATCGATTCTCCCTAATCTGACAAAGGCAATCGCAGCAATCACCATGACTCCGGATGTCATCATCATTAAAATCAAACGTTTTCCGATCTTCTTGCGAACTGTCGTTGACTGGTCGTTACTCGAACCTCGCATGTCATCAACCCTTTCCGAGATGATTGTAATATGAACCGATAAATCGGACAATGGAGAGAGATCTTGCCGCTGACAAAAACAATGATGTGGTCCTCCTGAAGCGTTTTTCATTGTCAATGACATAATACCATATTTTATCTAATTAAGAATATTTATTTGTCATCTAAAGAAATATCGACTTGTCTTGATCGCTTCAAGTGCCCTATCTCTATTTTCATGATAATGTTCATCATCTCATACTCGTATCATCTGAAGACGAAAGACAAGAATGAGTCCAATGAGGCAGCCGAAATTTACTGAATTTCCGAAACAAATCGATACTCATCGGTCGTCTCAACCATCTTTCTTGATGGTGTTGACAGCTTATCCATATGCCATGAGAAGGTCGGACGGCATCATGATAGTGCCTGTCTGTTCTCTGAAAGAAAGAATTTCTCTTTCTTTCATGCGCATCCACTAAAAAATCTTTGTGTTCAAAGACAATTATTGACAATGATCAACGAAATACCCTTCGATTTGATCGAGTTATGAGGTGGCCACTTTAAAAGCGGGGTTTCATCCTTGAAAAACGGTACGTCCTATGAATCATGTGATATCCGATCGAACGTATCGATCTCCAAGGACCTTTCCACTTGAATCATGAATCACCGGATCAAAAAAAGCGTTTCATCTTTATTGGTGCGTCATACGGGTTCACGTTTTTCAGTGACCAATGGCCTGTATCGATCCACACATCAATGATTTACCCGCAGATCGAGCGATACCCGATTTTCATTATTCATTCTCAAGGCGAAAGGTCGTCCTTCTATTTATAATCAGTACGATCATAAAGAATAACGTGGTCAATCGAACGAGAGACGCCTGTTGTTTGAACGCATACACATACAGATCATCGGCTGAAACTGAATTCACGTAAAATGTTGAAACATCTTCACCATCAATGTGTTCATCCACTCTATTGATCAATACAAGCCGATGATCCATATACAGCAGATCATAAACATCCGGCATGACATCGACATGCTCTCCGGCCTGGTTGAAGACATGGATATCGTTTTCGTGTCTGTCAAACACGTCGTTGGAAATCAACAGAAAGATCGAATCGTCGTGCATATATAAACTTCGGACATAATTCGGTTGTCCCGGGTCCAGATCGGGATGAATATCACCTTCGATTCCATGGATCCAGTGATCGAGCGACGAGATATGTCCATTATGAGACGTGTAAACATAGCCCTTGTGATATGCAAAGCCGATTTCTTTGTTTATCGCATAGTTCATATATTCGTCGGAATAGACATATAGGAAATCGTATTCGCTCACATATAGGAATTCCGGTTCGTCAAACAGAGGATCATTGACAATCTCGCCCTCTTGATCATAGAGATGATAATCGAACAGATTGACCGCATCCTTATGTTCTATATAATATAGCGAATCATCGATCCGATAAAAAACGATCCCTCCATATTGATGAAGACGATCCCGATATATCACGGTTTCGACAAAACCTGAATCAGGCGTTTCATCGACTACCGATAACTCATAACGACTTTGTGCCAGGTTTTCATCCCTCTCCACCGGTACGCCTTGCTGATTCAAACTGGGAACACTCTTGTAAAGCTCATCCTCAATAAAATAGTAAGCGGCGCCCTCTTCCTTCTGAATCGATCGAATGACATTGAGATCCTGATCAAACCATTTCACATCACCCTCGAACTCCAAAACCAATTGATGCCCGACAGTCCGATACTTCAAAGTCGTATCTTTGCGTGTGGTCGTGGAATAATGGGTGTATTCGACAACATCGGTGGGGAGTTGATATTTCAAAGATTCCACCGCATTGGGTTGCTTGTAGATGATCGAATTGAAAAACTTGACCTCATCACTCTCGTAAACAAGGAAACCTGTAACACCAATGCATCCGAATGAGAGAACTGTAATCCATTTTTTAATCTTGGACAAGACTTCCCATTTGACGCGCAAACTCTCATTGATTATGAACACGATGCCCAGGATGACGCACAAAACAAGATATGACAGGATGACGGATTGAATGCCCGAACTGTAAAAGAATCCGACCGCCACCAGAAATACCCAGAAGGGTCGAAAGGGTTGAGAACGGATTGAATGGTCGATTGCTCGAATATCCAGACTAAAATAGATCAACGCGCTTATGATGCCGATCAGAGAGGTCGTCCAGATCAAGACGCTGGAA
>JAGYLU010000094.1 GCA_018400755.1 Acholeplasmataceae bacterium | reverse complement strand
GAGGCATTGAAAGCCAGGGATGTATCTGGAATCACTGTCCCACCATATGTCTCAAAAGAGATGAGGTGAATCGTGGGTTCCGCATCATAAAGTGCTTTGACGACGATGTCTTCGGTTATGATGTCAAACGTCCTGTCCCATCCCAGGAACACATAGGTCTCTTCTCCGGTTGGGGGCACTGATGGATCGGAAGGGGTTGCGGCAGCAAGCCCATAAAGGACGTCTTGAGTCTCAAGGACTGAGTCATCAGCGTTGACAAAGGTGACCGTGTATGTGTTTTGTGTCCAAAGCGCATCAAGTGCGACATCATGAGATGGCATCGTGTCAAACTCGAAAGGTGAACCATCCAGTGCCCAACCGTCAAATGTGTGACCCTCTTTGATAGGCGGTATCGGAGGGGTGATCTGTGATGCAAAAGAATAAGTGATCGGATCAATCGGTGATCCGCCTTTGGTGTCAAATGACATCACATAATCGTTAGTTGTCCAAATCGCATGAAGGGCGAGATCATGTGCAGGCATGGTGTCAAAGATGTAGTGTTCGGCTTTGATGACGCCGCCGGTGTCAACAACCTGACCGTTGTCAGCCATCAAGAGGAACATATCATCGAAGGTGACCCATGAGCCATCAGCCTTTCCACGGAAGTACAGACCCAGTTCGATGATGATCATTCCTGGATTGTTGTAGTAGGTTGGGGGATTCTGAAGCGAGAAAACACTTTGACCGGGAAGCATGCTATCAGGGATCATCATGTTGTTGATGGCATAGTATTGAACCCACTGTCCATCATTTGATCCAAACACGACATTGAAAGCACCCGTATGGCTACCTTGATGAAAGTATTGTAGCGCATAGGTATAGCCGGACTCGAAATGGATGTGTCCGCTATGTCCGCTATCTGTCCAACCAAGCGACGATGTGTCCTGGATCAGGCGGATCATGTTGGCGGAAGCCCACGATGGTACGGATGTCATCGTCACCGTGATGTTTCCATCATATGTCTCGGTGACATAGCCAGTTGCGCCAAGACTCGGATGGATATCTAGTCGCCATAGACCATCTGTTTCCAAATCAATGGTTGTCCATCCATCGAATGTATATCCGTCTTTGGATGGATCAAGCGGTTCATCCAATATCGTACCATAGGCGAATGTTTCTGAACTGACGGGCGTTCCATCATGTGAATCATAGGTCAGCGTATAGGTGTTTGGGATGGATAACCAAAGGGGTGACACTGTCAATGGTCCCACGACGACATCAAAGTCAGTGTCCCATCCGTCAAAGATGTAATGGTATTCAGCTGATGCTGACTTTTCCGGATCAGCAGGTGGGATCGCAGCGTCCCCATGGGCGACCATGTCGACGCTGATGATGTTGCCAAGAATGTCATCCAAGAACGTCACAGGGTATGTTTCTATGTCGTAAGTGGCATAAACAACCGCATCATAGCCGGGCATCATGTCGTATACCGGATCGAAGCCAATGAACACATGATGATCGACAAGTGGTGCTTCAGGATAGATGTGTCCGGATAGGTCGGCACCATAGAGATAGGTTGATGATTGAAGGACGGAAATACCATCAAAGCCAATGACAGTCAGAGTGAATGTCTGTGGTGTGTGGGTGCCATAAAGAACGAGATCGCGAGGAGGCATCACATCATCATCAAAGGGGATGGTCAAGTCTTTGTCCTCGTACCATCCAGAGAATGTGTGACCAGGATAGACATGCACATAATCTGGGAACGGTTCGCCGGTTGACACGTTCAAATGATGGACGAATGAAGGGGCACGAAGGTCATTCATGACCTCAACCGGGGTGCTGTGAACGGTGGTTGTGCCGTCACCGTGTTGACCAAAGGTGTTGTCTCCAAAAGCGAAAATCCGTCCATGGCTTGTTCTAAGCATGGAGTTTGCCGCTCCGGCATAAACCTGTATCGCTTGTTCATCCTCGACATAAGGGATATATGGTGTCAGATCGGTTGGTGTCGGATGAGCCCCAAGGGTGTCTATACCAAGTTCATGATAGCTGTTCGACCCCCATGAAAAAGCTCTCAAATGGGTTGTGATAATCAGGACATGGGTGTTTCCGGTGGCGATTGACTCAACGGATTCATTCGATGTCAGTCCGAGATGGGGAGTGATATCCAAAGGTTCAGATGATGATACGAAAGTCCCGTTTCCAAGCTGCCCATAGGTGTTATCGCCCCAGCCGAACAAACGACCTTCAGATGTCAGGACATGGACATGGGCGGATCCCGATGACACGTCGGTGATACGCTCGCCGCTTTGAAGCAGTGTTGAGAAATCAATTTGGTGGGGTGTCAACACACTTGTGTCTGGGATGTTTTTGATGCGATGCTCATCATTATCACCGAATCCGAAGAGCAGACCATTGGCGGTGATTGCGAATGTATGATCACCAAGGGCGTGGATATTGACAATATGGTCATTCACGAGACCAAACTGATCAGTGATATCTGTGGGAGAACTGCTGTTGATCGTGGTCCCATCACCAAGCTGGCCCTTGCTGTTTCCACCCATGACAAAGACCCGTCCGAAAGACGTCAGGATCACGGTGTGGGTGTTGCCCAAGGAGACATCAACAATGTGTTCATCGCCGGTCAGGCCTAAATGACCGGTGACATTGACAGGCGTCGTACTCTGATAGACATCGTCAGTTCCAAATTGCCCTTCAGCGTTTCGCCCCCACATGAAGAGACGGGCGTAATTCGTCAGGACGGCAGAGTGGTAGATGCCAAAATCACCTCGCAGAACCCGCTCATGGACATAGAAGTCGAATTGGTCGTGAATATCTTTAGGGGTTGCTCTGTAGCTTTGTCCGCTACCATCACCAAGGAGACCATAGTTGTTGCTTCCCCAGGTGAACAACCGACCGCGTTCGGTGGTTGCCATGCCGGTCGCATAACCGAAATCGATGAAACTCGCAGACTGATCGGTCCAGACATGGTATGTGACATCAAATTCTTTGGGAAACCAAAGCGCATACAACGTCAGATTTTCATTGAGAATGTATTGGATGTTCATAGGAGTGGTCATCTCTGGGTCCATATACCATCCGACAAACCAATAACCTTCCCATTCTGGGATAGGGGTATCAATGAAATCGCCCTCATGACCGATGAAGGTGTCTATCATAGGTCCACCACCGGTGTCAAAGGTGACCGTGTATGTCATCTGTTCGAACTTGGCGAGAAGATAGACATCGTGTCCGGGCATGATACCGAAGTCATATGGGACGTCAGGGGTCAAAGGCTCATGCCAATAAAGGAATTGATATCCGTTGCGCTCAGGTTCGGTCGGTTCTGCCATAGGTGATTGATACATGACATATGCAGGACTCGTCGATGAGCCCCATTCATTCTCGAATGATACCTTGAACACACTGGTCTGAGGGTATGGACCGGCAACCATCCGATGGGCATGAGCTTGCCATCCGGGGGCTTGCTGATAGGCTGTCAACGCATCAGGTGGGACCGTTATGATGAGATCAGGTGACGTTCCTAAAAACACATCTGTCCCAAGGAGTGGTGGAATCAGACCCTCAAGGGTCACAGATTTTAGATTGGCGGCATCAATGAATGCGGCGTCACCGATCTCTTTCACAGATGCTGGAATATAGATAGTTTCCAGATCTGAAGCGTTGGCAAATGCCTTTTCCAAGATGTTTTCGATGACCATGTCGAAGGGTTGTCCCCGATTGGGAATGCCAAGGACAGCATCCGTTCCAATATAATCAACAAGAGAGAGAGTCATCGATGTCATGGATGGACTTAACA
>JAGYLU010000093.1 GCA_018400755.1 Acholeplasmataceae bacterium | reverse complement strand
CCGTCTCGGTGATGCACGATGAGGGGATCATGGACTGTAATGAGATCGCCAAGGATGCGGCATTGAAGAACCCAAAAATGTCATTTGTCTGGAATACGGTCGTTGACAGTTTTGAAGGTGATGATCATCTCAAGCGGGTTGTCTTGAAAAACCTGAAGACTGGCGAGAACATTCCGATTGAATGCGACACCTGCTTTGAATTCATCGGTTATGTGCCCAACTCAGAGATCTTCAAAGACCAGATCAAAGTCGACAATCGTGGATATATCCCGACCAATGAGATGATGGAAACAAGTGTTCAAGGCGTCTTTGCATGTGGTGATATCAGAGATAAGTGGCTCAGACAAGTGGCGACAGCGGTCGGTGACGGCGCGGTCGCGGCATGTGCGGCTGAAAAGTACATCGCTGAGGAAGAGCACTACAACGAACTGATCGTCAAACCTGAAAAGCCTGTGGCGGTTCTGGTCTATAACGCTGTTGACAAAGAATCACAACAATGTCTTTTGATGAACAAGGAACTTGAAGCTGAGTTTCATGACCAAGTTGAATTTGTCAGACTGGATGTCTATAAGTCAACCGGTATGGCCAAACGCCTAGGCGTGAAAGAAGTCCCATCGTTCGTTCTTGTCAAGAACGGACAGGTGATCGATATGGTGTGTGAACATCTCTCGATCAACCTCATGAAAAACATGCTTAGAAGCCATCTTGACTGATGGTTTTCAAAGACACGCAAAACCAAGACTTTTTTCTTGGCGATGCGTGTTTTTTTAATGGTCATATCAAAGTCATATTGGTTTAGATTGAGTTGAATTAAAATGGTGTAAACGTTATCACTTGGATAACACTATGATTTGGCTGGCTATCTATCACAAATAGCATCCTATTTGATATAATGTAGGTATAGAAAGCCGAAAAAACTCCATACGAAAGGGGTCATGACGATGATGTCAGATGACCAGCTGAGCCGGGAAAAAACGGTGAAGCTTTTAAATGCGGTCAAAGCGTTCAAAACAATGCCCGGACCACTCATGCCATCGCTACAGGAGGCACAATCCATTTTTGGATGTGTGCCCCTCAGTGTTCAAAAAGTGATTTCCGATGAACTTGATGAGAGTATCGCGAAAGTCAATGGGGTTGTGACGTTTTACAGCCAGTTTTCATTGACGCCCAAAGGCGAGAACACGATCAGTGTTTGCATGGGCACAGCGTGTTATGTCAAAGGATCACAAGGCATCCTCGATGCGTTCGAGGATGTTTTAGGTATCAAAAATGGCCAGACGACCAAAGATGGCAAGTACACGCTAGAAGCCACAAGGTGCATCGGCGCTTGCGGACTCGCCCCTGTCTATTGTTCAAATGGCGAGGTCTGTGGCCGGGCCAATGTCCAAAAGGCCAAATCGATGCTTCAACATGGAAGGAGTGAGGATGATGAGTGACGTCAATAACCCCCATCTGATCAAGTCATCAGAGGATCTCACGATGCTTCGAAACAAGGTGCGCAAGGCCATGACCTCAAGAATCAGGGTCCAGGTTGGAATGGGGACATGCGGACTTGCTGCCGGGGCAGGAAAAGTTCATGACCGTTTCAAGGAATTGTGTCAGGAACACGGAATCGATGTTGACCTATCGCCAGTGGGATGCATGGGTGAATGTGCCTTTGAACCGATGGTCGAGATTGTTGAGATCGATGGGTCGAGCACCATTTACTGCAAAGTGACAAAGACGATCGCCGAGGAGATCTTCAAGTCTCATCTCCTTGCCGGAAAACCTCTTGACAAGTACAGCTTGTCAAGATTCAAAAAGTAGGTGTGACCATGTTTGATTTCGCTTCCATACACATATATGCAACCGATGTCCTCGATCAGGAGGTCTTGCTCGCATTCAAGGGTGCTTTGATTGAATCGCTTGCCGCCCATGGCCTATCAAATGATGTGACAGTGACATCAAGGACGGCTGTTGGTTTGCCTAAGCTAGGTGTCATCGCTTTTGTCCAGCCGGATGGGACGGTCTATCAGAACCTGACATCGGCCGATGCCGAAGCATTGGTCAGAAGCCATCTCGTCAATGGCCTTCCTGTCACTGAGAAGATGGTGATAGAACCGCAACATCTCAAACGGATCAAAGTCATCACTGGTCTTGGTGTCTTTAGAAAGCAGATCAGGATCGCTCTAAGGAATTGTGGGAAAATCAATCCATCGAGCATCGATGAATACATCGCTGCTGATGGGTATAAAGCGCTTGCGAGCGCACTTTCTGGGTCACCAGAAGATGTCATCAAGACCATCACAGACTCTGGCCTCAGAGGTCGTGGTGGTGGCGGGTTTCCGACGGGACGCAAGTGGCAGTTTGCAAAAGCACAGGATAGTGACATGAAGTATGTCATCTGTAACGCTGATGAAGGCGATCCCGGGGCTTTTATGGACCGCGCAATCCTAGAAGGCGATCCGCATTCCGTCTTGGAAGCGATGGCGATCTGTGGGTATGCGATCGGGGCAAGCCAAGGCTATATCTATGTCCGAGCCGAATATCCGCTGGCGATCAGACGTTTGACTGATGCCATCGAACAAGCCAAAGCTTTTGGCCTTCTTGGCACCGATCTCTTTGGATCCCGTTTTGACTTCGATATCGCGCTCAGATTGGGGTCTGGTGCTTTTGTCTGTGGTGAGGAAACGGCCTTGATCATGTCGATTGAAGGGTTTCGCGGGATGCCAAGGCTCAAGCCACCTTTTCCCGCGGTCAAAGGTCTTTTTGGAAAACCGACAAACGTGAACAACGTTGAGACATTTGCCAATATTCCCGCCATCATCAACCATGGGGCGGCCTGGTTCAAATCGATAGGGACCCCTGATTCAAGTGGCACCAAAGTGTTCGCTTTAGGTGGTAAAATCAACAACACCGGACTGATTGAAATCCCGATGGGGACAACCCTTCGTGATGTGATCTATGACATCGGTGGTGGTATTCCTAACCGTAAAACGTTCAAGTCGGTCCAGACTGGAGGGCCTTCTGGCGGTTGTATCACCGCGGCGGACCTCGATGAGGCAATTGACTTTGCCACATTGTCCCAGTTGGGCTCGATGATGGGCTCTGGGGGTATGATCATCATGGATGAGGATAACTGCATGGTCGATGTCGCGAGGTTCTATCTTGAATTTACGGTTGAAGAATCGTGTGGGAAATGCACACCTTGCCGTGAAGGAACAAGACGGATGCTTGATATCCTGAACCGGATCTGTGCCGGTGACGGCACCATGGAAGACCTTGACACGCTTGAGACCCTAGGAGAGATGATCAAGGATACTTCCCTTTGTGGTTTGGGACAAACCGCCCCCAACCCAGTACTCTCCACACTCAAGCATTTCAGAGATGAATATGAAGCTCATGTCAAGGACCATACGTGTCCGGCGGGTGTCTGTCGTGAACTCACGAACTTCTTTATTGATGATCGTTGTGTCGGATGTACGAAATGTGCGTCTCATTGTCCGGTTGGTGCGATCACCGGATGGCCCAACAGCATGCATCATCTTGACCTTGATCTCTGCATCCGCTGCGGGGCATGCAAACAGGCATGTCCGGTTGGTGCGATCACCACCAAACCCATGGAAAGGAGTGTCAGCGACCATGCCTGAAACCGTTTCTATCACATTGAACAACAAAACGTATGATGTTTCAAACACCTCTACCGTCTTAAAGGCTTGTGAGGATCATGGGATCAACATTCCAAGACTGTGTTACCTAGAAGGCATCCATGAGGAAGGCAATTGCCGGTTGTGTGTGGTTGAGATCAATGAGGGAAAAACACTCAAGCCAGCATGCAAGACGTTGGTTGAAGACGGCATGCGGGTCGTGACCGAGAACAAACGGATTTATGACTATGTCTCGACGA
>JAGYLU010000092.1 GCA_018400755.1 Acholeplasmataceae bacterium | reverse complement strand
AGACATATGGACAATCATAGGCTCGTGATGGACGCCTATCGTAGCAAAGACGTTTCATATGCGGTTCAAGCGCTCGCCAATGATCCATTATGCAGTCACCTTGATTTTCTGACTGTCAAACAGATGTTTGATGAGATGGCTTTGAAACTTTCGCCTTATCTCAGTCACTACGGTCTTTGAACATGAGACGGATAGTGTTGTTTTGGGTTGCCATCGGACTGATGTTGATGGTTGGAGCTTGCAAGGAAAAGACCCTGGATGACTGTGAGATTGATACCAGTCTCGAAGGGGGTTGGACGCTCATGTTTTGTGATGGCTTTGATGGTGATGCCCTTGATACGACGATTTGGCGGGCAGCCGATCAGGTCCGGCACGGAAGCGAAGAGGTCTATTATTCACCACGTCCTGAAAACGTCACTCTTGAGGATGGGAAATTGATTTTAAGGTCGATTGAGACACCGGATGCCGACAAGGTCAACTCCGGATATATGCCCTACACATCTGCTCGTCTGGAAACCAAGGGGAACCTTGATTTCACTTATGGCAGAATCGTTGTTTCCGCCAAGACCGCACCGGGCGCGGGCACTTGGCCGGCCATTTGGATGCTACCGACCGAAAATGTCTATGGCAATTGGCCAAATAGCGGCGAGATTGACATCATGGAATATTACGGAAAGCGTCCGGGACGTGTATCCGCTGCTTATCACGTCGAGAAGTACAACCATATGAACACCGCCATCTCATCGATTGCGAGGACAACCACCCTTGCCAATGCGGATTCGACCTTCAACTCATACGAACTGATTTGGACATCAGAATCGCTGACTTGGCGAATCAATGGCCAAAACGTGCATTTTTACCGGTATAACAACCGTCTTGAAGGTACCAATGATGGATATCATGAGGCATGGCCTTTTGATCAGGCGTTTCATCTGATCATCAACTTGGGAATGGGGGATGCCGGTGGGAGCGGTGGTGGCGAGATTGACGCTGAAGCACTACCGACAACCTTTGAGATCGATTACGTCAAGATCTATCAGATTGATTATGAGACCCATGACAAAGAAGCCCCATCCAAGGTCGATTATGTCGAACTCTCTAACATCAACGATCGTTACATCCTATGGCCACGGGCAACCGATGACTATGGTGTCAGTCACTATGAGATTGTGGTTGATGGTATCTTGGTAGGTACGTCACCAGTCAACAGTTACCTTTTTTCTGACACCTCATTCCATGAGGCATTTGAGGTCAAGGTCAGGGCTGTCGATTTCACTGGTAAAACATCTGATTATGTCTTGATGGAGCCATAAGCATGGATGAACTGAAATCCTTGCTCGCAGTTGGTGATTCCCTTGTCTTTGGCATGAGGAAGGACATTTTCAGCAGCGTCAGATTGATCAATCATGGGGTGCCTGGTGATGAGACAGTTGATGTCATCAACCGACTCGATCCCTTGTTGGAGATCAATGCCGATGTGGTCTTGATTCTTGTTGGCATCAATGACTTTCTTAGGAATAGAAAAAGGATGATCATCAGAGACGACAAAACAATTGTCAAGAACATCGTTGCCATTGGCCAGGCGTTTTTGAATCGGATGCCTTCGAGGCTGGTGATGGTCGCCTCGTTGCTTCCGGTCAGTGAGCATCCGAAGTATGTCACATTATCAGACATCGGTCCAGCCAACAAAGCGATCAATCACCTGAATGATCTCTTGAAAATCGAAGTGCGGCACACCAAGATGGCTTATCTCAATCTGAATCGGGGTTTGTCAATTGAAGACCGGCTTGGTGTCCAGTACACAGTCGACGGTATTCATCTTTCCCCCAAGGGATATATCTTGATCCATGAGTTGATGAACGAAGATTTGATGGGCAGTCATGCCTGATGACGAGTATCCATGCTTAAAAACAACATAAATGTATGCGTTTTCCGAAAGGTTTTAGATTTTTACTTAAAAACCTTTTGAAGCGATTGACAAATGCGATGTTTATGATAATATAGGGCTAAGAAACGTCATTAAAACGTTTTCATTACATTTCAAGGAGGATTTAACCGTATGGGAAGAAAACTCGCATTGATGATTCTCTTCGTCTTCCTCGTTGGTTTGGTCGCATGCACTGAAACCACCGACGATCCGGAAGAACAGGGCCTCGTGTATGACCCGACTTGGGTTGATGAGGATATTACGCTGAATTTTGCGTCCTGGGTCAATTCAGATCTTGAAAACCTGATGCTTGACGCATTCATGGACAAGTATCCCAATGTCACAGTGACCAAGGATGCCGAACTTGTCAATTCCAATAATCCGGGATGGGAAGGACAAATCATTGAACGGGCCGCAGCCGGCACCCTTCCGGATGTCTTCGCTGTCAGGTTCCTTGACCACGTCTATTTGAACGATCTTGGTCTGAACGTCAAACCGTTCATCGATCAGGACAGTGAGAAAGACAGCATCATGGAAGCCGCGCTTACAGGCGCAACTTATGATGACAAAGTTTTTGCTGTTCCGGCAACAACAACGCCGAAATACATGCTCGTCAACACGAGTCTGCTCGAACAGTATGACCTACCCGTTCCCGGATATGACTGGACCCTTGATGATTATGATACCATCATTGAAACCGTTCATCATGTCGAAGCTGGCGCATGCACATTCGGTGCCTACAGTTACGGCGAGATGGTTGGTGCCTATGCCGCGATCAAGAGCGGTGGCGCCCTGCAGTATCAGACATTTGACGGCACCCAGTTCAATTTCACCAATGCCGATCATCGCGCGATTTTGGAACGCGAACTTGGTATGTCCGATTACCTACTGAACTATCTTGATGGTGATGAGATCAAAGTTGCCTGTGAAACCGAAAACACTTGGTGGGCAGCCTATGGCACCATCGCGATCTTCTCTCAACCGCTTTATGATATGAGTTGGTTCCCGGGATCTTATGATTCCAGAAATGGTGGAGATGGCGCATTCTTTGAAGACATCGACCTCTATCCACTACCCAAGCTCGAAGGTTATGACCAGATGAACGTTTCTGGCGTTGGCTTCCTCGCTCTTTCTCCGACCATCACTGACAACAAAACCGCATCCGCAGCCTATGAACTTGCAAAATGGATGGGCTTCGGCAAAGAAGGCACGATTGCCCGTCACGGGTTTATCGCTGACTGGGAAACCTATGGGGGATCACTCTTCTTCAGCTATTGGAGATTCCCAATCACCAATGACGCAGATGTCTGGGCAAGCCTGCCTCACGCAACAAGTGATGATTTCGGTCTTGCCGGTCTTCAGTCACAAGCGTTTATTGATGCGACCATCAATGGTCTGATTGAAAACAACCGTGCGCTTCCTGGCCAACAGGAAGGTCTATGGGCAGCTCAGGGACTCTTTGGCGCATACAGACGTGGTGAGTATTCAGGATCACTTGTCGATGTCTTGAGAGAAATGGAAGAAACCGCCAACCAGATCATCGAAGATACGATGGCTGCGGTTGGTTGGTAATCCGAAAGGAGTGTCATTTATGAAAAAACTGTTTGTATTGATGATCCTTGCAGGTTTCGGACTCGTCCTGACCGCCTGCGAACTTGAAGAGGACGTCATCCCGGGTCCTGGTGTTTATCCGGAACTTGCTGAGTACGTCGAGAAGACATCCGCTGAAGAAGATCTAGCGGTCATTCCTGATGGTGGTGTCGTCTATCAACATGATTTCACCGTGGCTGAACCGATTGAGACATTTGAGTATGTCTTCAACGGCACCAATATGCTCACCTATGACATCGAAGGTGTCGGTATGATTGAGTCAAGAGGATTCAATGATGAGGCCCAACTTCCCAAGGTTCTCCGTCAAGACGCTGATGGTTTGCACTTTGGTATCTCGAGACTTGGCGATTGGTCC
>JAGYLU010000091.1 GCA_018400755.1 Acholeplasmataceae bacterium | reverse complement strand
GTTTATGGCGCTGCTGGTGCCGGCAAACGGGTGATGACCTCATCATCCTCGCCGGGGATTGCCTTGAAACAGGAAGGCATCAGTTATATGTGCGGGGCTGAACTGCCGTGTCTGATCGTTTCTGTCATGCGCGGAGGCCCAGGACTTGGAAACATCGCGCCCTCACAGGCGGACTACAATCAGGCCACCAGAGGTGGCGGTAACGGAGACTATAACGTGGTCGTTCTCGCCCCTGAATCGATTCAGGAAACGGTTGACCTGATCAAAGAAGGCTTTGACATCGCTGACATCTACAGAAATCCGGTCATGGTGCTTGCTGACGGCCTGATTGGGCAGATGATGGAATCAATCGATATCGATAAGCCAGTCAGGAAGAGAGACCTTCCACCCAAAGACTTCGCGACCACTGGCATGGATACCCATCCGGGGAAAAACATCGTTAACAGTGTCTTTCTTGATGCCAATGAACTTGAAGCGCACAACGCCCATTTGCAAAAGAAGTATCGCACGATCGTCCAGAATGAAGTCAAAGTCGATATGGTTGACATGGAAGATCCCGAGTATGTCATTGTCGCGTTTGGTACCGCTGCCCGGATTGCTAGATCAGCCATGATGATCATGAAAGACAAAGGCATCAAAGTCGGGATGATCAGACCAATCACCCTTTGGCCTTTCCCTAGGAAAGCATTTGATGAGATTCCCAAATCGGTCAAAGGCATCATGGTGATCGAACTCAGTGCGGGACAGATGATCGATGATGTCTGGATTGCCAATCAGGGACGTCATAAGATCGCTTTCTATGGTCGTCCAGGCGGAAACATTCCCGAACCGGAAGAATTCGTCGAAGCGCTCATGGATTTTGAAGGGCGGGTGGTGACGCCATGATCAAGTATCAGAAAACAAGTGGATTGACAGATCGCAACACCCATTATTGTCCTGGATGCACACACGGTATCTTGCATAAGATTGTCGCTGAGGTCCTAGAAGAACTCGGTGTGCTTGAAAAGACCGTTGGAGTGGCTTCTGTCGGTTGTTCCGTCTTCAGTTATGAGTATTTCAATTGTGACATGCAAGAAGCCGCCCATGGGCGTGCCTGTGCGGTCGCAACCGGCATTAAACGGGTCTTGCCTGACCGTGTTGTCTTTACCTATCAAGGGGATGGCGATCTGGCGTCGATCGGTCTGGCCGAAACCGTCCATGCCGCCAACCGAGGTGAGAACTTCACTGTCATTTTCGCCAACAATGCCACCTACGGTATGACGGGCGGACAGATGGCACCCACAACACTGATTGACCAGAAAACAACCACTTCCCAAGACGGAAGACATGCGGAGACGCATGGCTATCCGATCAAAGTCTCGGAAATGCTTCAACATATTGATGCTGTGGCGTATTTGGAGCGGGTCTCACTGACTTCTCCGCAAAACGTCCTCAAAGCCAAAAAGGCCATCAAGAAAGCATTCACATATCAGTTGGAAGGCAAAGGGTTCACTTTGATTGAAGTTTTGTCTACCTGTCCTGTCAATTGGCGGATGCAACCAGTCGATGCGATGAAGTGGGTCAAATCACACATGGAACCCGTTTTTCCACTGGGTGTTTATAAGGATGTGATGAAACCATGATCAGAACGATCAGGATCGCCGGTTTCGGCGGACAAGGTGTCATGCTGACAGGCCAGTTGCTTGCCCATGCCGCTACCAAACAGGGGCTTCACAGTCTATGGGTTCCGACATATGGACCAGAGACCAGAGGTGGCACCGCCAATTGTGCGGTGACTGTAAGCGACCAACCGATTTATTCACCAGTCTTCAAGAATTCCGATGATCTATTGGTCTTCAACGGACCTTCATTGGACAAGTTTGGAGAGTTCATCAGTCAAGACGGGCATCTCTTCTATAATTCATCATTGATTGATGAGCCCAAGACCAGGGATGATGTCCATGCCCACGGTATTCCGATGAATGAGATCGCGATTGGCCTTGATGTGCCACAGGTTGCCAATATGGTGATGCTTGGGGCTTACGTCAAAATGGTCAAGATCTTTGATGAGGATGTTGTCTTGAGCGTGCTGGCGGAGTTGCTTGGCGACAAGAAAAAACACCTTCTTGAAGTCAATCGTCAGGCGATGGATAAAGGAAAAGAGTGTTTATAGGCTCAAACGATGGAGAATTTCAGGCATATGTCTGGGATTCTCCACCTTTTTTATAATTTTGTAAACAAAGATGTTGACAATTGATAGAAATAAGGTATAATCTAGGAGAACAAAGGCAAACCCGGAGTGATCCGGTGACGCAAAGCTAAAGGGTCTCATTCACTTGAGATAGCCAGCTGCCATGATCGGATGATCGTGGCATTTTCTTTTGTCCAAGAAACCATTTATGGAGGTAACACACATGACACACAAAACTCAAAAAGGATTTACCCTCGTCGAACTGATCATCACCATGGCCATTCTCGTGATTCTAGCATCCGTCACATTCTTCGGATTCAGAAATTACATCGTCAAAGCCAACTTGTCCAAGGACATGGAAACAGTGACTGAGATCAACAACATCATTCGTGCCCAAAGCGTCAGCGATTCGTTTGTCGGCCCTGCCGATCTTGAAGAAGCAAGAACGCTGATTGATACCATCACCAATGATCGCTTCACTTACGAGTCAAGAGTTGACGGCTATCATTTCTGGTTCCATTTGGGACGCTTAGAAGTGATGTTGTCCACCGTTGCTGACATGGCCGAATACAGTGACAGCCAACAATTGTCACAAGCGAACATGCTTCTCTCTACGGAAACATCAGCCAGAAACTTCAAACTTCTTCCTGAAGGCTTCCTCTATGATGAATCACGTCCGGTCCTTTTCCTTGAACTTGAAGGTTCAAAGGTTGCTGAGGCCATCAACGCATTCAGACAAGTATCTGATTTTGATCAATATCAGGCATTGTATGACACATTGAACAATGGTGAACTTGATCCCATCAGCCAAAATGCTCTAAACGAGATTTATTCAAAGACCGCGTTTGTCACCAACAGTGGCACCTTCGCCCCTGCCCAAGATACCTATGAACAAGTCATCTTCCAGCCTGGAATCGAAACCGTCACCAACCAGCTCAAGACACTTAATGAAGAAGTTGTTGTTCTTGATGAGACATCAACATTGATCAGAATGAGTACGAACATCAGTATCCCGGCTTCTGTTTCCACCGTGATGGAAAACGCATTGAACGTCATCAACCCCGATGATGCTTATGTTCTCCAATTCGAGATGGACGCAGACACCCTTCTTGATGTTGTCGAACCAGGATTTACCAATGCCAGATTCACCGTTGAAGAGGATTTCTATGCCCTCGAAAACAAGAATGTTCTCATCAAAAACGATGAAACCACCAATCTGACACTCTCTTATAAAGCGTTGTTCCAAGTGGCATCCTTTGATCTTCTGATCAATGGTGCGATCGCCACCCTGACAACCACCGTCTCTATGAACAGTGTCGTTTCCCTTTCAATCACTAACGTCCTTAACAATGATGGCTCAAGTCATGTGTCTGGTTATCAAATCGTTTATCAATCATCTGATGAAGCGGTTGCGATTGTCAACGCTGATGGCTCACTGGATATTTTTGAAACCGGCAATGTCATCATCACCGCAACCATCGAAGGTACTGACGTTTCAAGGACAGTTGCTCTCACAGTCGTCAATGAAGATGATGAAACCGCCCCTGAAACCTATGACTTCACGAGTATCGATGTCACTGGTTTTGAAGGTGCTTCAAAGTTCAGACAAACCACTGAAGGCATCAGTTCAAATATGGGCATCCTGTTCATCGAACATGATCATGAGACTTATGACATCACCGTGACAGCTACGCTCGATGGCACCTCCGATCAAACTTATGGTGGATATGCGATTCTCATCGATACGACA
>JAGYLU010000090.1 GCA_018400755.1 Acholeplasmataceae bacterium | reverse complement strand
GTGAAGATCCTCGTCACTGACACTGATGGTTGAAAGTGTCAGTTTGACGGATTTTGTCTTGCCCATATGTCCCACCCCCTTGTTTCATGTTCACTTTGAACAATGTTTCCATCAACCATATGGATCAATCTAAAACGATGTGTATTTGTCAGACTTGCCATAAGCCTTGTTGACGGGATACTTCTTTTCGTTCTTGCTCATTTTCTCTTTGATGATGGTCTTGGGATCAAAACCGTAATGATCACACATCAAGAGACAATAGGTCATCACATCGGCCAGTTCTTCCTTGATGTTGTCAACATCCTCCTGATGGTTGTTCCACTGAAAATTCTCAAGTAATTCCGCTGCCTCAAGGACAATCGATTTGGCAAGATTGTCAGGTGTATGAAACTGTTTCCAATTCCGTTCATCTCTGAATCTGATGATGGTTTGCATGATTTCTTTCATAGTCACACTCCGATACTTGATGTTGAGATTCTTTTTGCCAGATAAGCACGCAAAGCTTTGTCTTCACAATAAATGAAGCACCCTTTCTGACCACGAGTCAATAACGTCTTATACGTGTTTTTGATGATCCTGTCAGCAAGCCCATAATCCTTTGTCGTCTTGATGCCTTTTAAGCTGTGGTCTGTCTTGGCCCGTTCATTCATGTCGGTGATGATCTTTCCATCCCGATAGATCAGGTCTTTGCCGATGATGATACCGACATAATCAAACTCAAGTCCTTGTGATGTATGGATACATCCGACCTGTTCAAATGAATCCTCATCAATCGCCCAAGTCTGTGTATGACCAAAATTCCACTTGGCTTTGAATCCATTTGAAAGCTCAATGTCAAAAACATCATCACCCGGACGGTTCTTGGATTGCCATTCATAACAGTAACTCGCAATCATCCTTGCTTTGTTGCTTTTTGCATTGAACTCACGCAAGGTATCGCGCATCAATACAGGGTCATCGAACACTCTCAAGTCATAATCCATCTCAAAACCATCCTGATTCGCGGTCGTCCTGATCTCTAGCAAGTCATCAAGAAAAGCGATATAGCCATCACTTCCGTTACACCGGAATTGCGAGGTCAAACGGTAATCCTCACCATGATGGACCTTGCTTCCCAACAATTCCGCTTGTCTGACGATTTCATTGACCGATCCGAAATCCTTGGTCGTGACAATTTGGTCCTCATCAATGAAAAACACACTGACTTTCGCCGCATTGATGATTTCCTTGATCTGGTTCTCACCGCTGTTCTGATAAAGGCCTGATTTCTCATTCAGCCGATGTGCTTCATCGACAATCAGACAATCAAATGCGTTTTTTGGTGTGTCAACAAAAGCCCCGGAACTTTTAAACAAGTTCTTGATGTAATTCATCTTGAACTTGCCTGCCCTAAGCTTTGAAAAATAGACATTTCTGGGTGCGGCGTTTTTCGTGACATAGTTGACGACAAGATCCTTGAACTCAGCAAGCAGGTTGATCGCAACCACACTCTTGCCGGTTCCTGGTCCACCCTCGATGATGATGGTATGTTTGTGATTGGTTTCTTGCGCCATAGCAATCAGTCGTTTGATGGTTGAGTAGACAACTTTTTGCTCATCAATCATCACAAACTCCTGATTTCCCCTGATCATTGAGACAATGGTATCCTGTAATGCTTTGGACGGTCTGATTCTTCCGTGATCAATCAGATAAAGCAGTTTGCCATGATCTGTCTTCTGAATATGCTTTTGAATAAATGCCCGCAGCTTAATGGTGTCCTTTTTCAGATGAACAGGCGCGATCTGCACGATTTCCTGGTAAAGCTCGTTTTCAATCTCATCCCTGAACGCCTCACGATAATTATGCAAATAACAGCAGGGATATAAGTGAATATCCTTTTCTTGGGCGGATTCATTATAATGTTCAATCATCTTCGCATATGAATATGCCTGATAAGAAGGATGTGTGACCGCCCGGTAAGCACCCGCAAGATAAGTGGTCACGATATCTTCTCTGCTCGTCCGTTGTGCTTTTTCCCATTGCTTGAGTTCGATGATGACGACATTCGACTTCTCATCACCACCAATACCGGACACGATAAAATCCACCCTTTTGGAGGTGGCTGGTATCTGATATTCAATCGCCACATGCAAATCACTTGGAATGTCTGGAACATCCAAGACATTCTTCATGTAGAGAAGCGATTGTTCCCAAGACCGATATTCACTCTCATTGCCATGAGAGATGTTTCTTTGTTCAAGTGCTTCTTTGACATGTTCAGCAATCACGCCCCGATCAACATCATCGCCAAACGACTTGATCGTTCCCGAATAGACAATCATAACTGCCCCCTATGATCATTGATATGGTTCTTGGCTCATCACGCTTTCAATCTCTTGGACAAAAACATGATGTCCGGATGCTCATTTGTATCCATTTTACCACGTTCGGGAACGTCAGTTGATGTTTCTTTGAAGAATGTATCCACGCCTCATTCAAATGAGGTGACCCATCAATGATATCTTGAACCCTTCATCCATCAAGACTGATAAACGCCTTCCATAAGAAAGGCGTTTGGGTTTTATCCATGATCCAAACCAATCATCCGTGCAACGCTTGAATCTGCTCAATATGTTTTGTCTTGACCTCATCAGACATATGGCTTTTCTCAATCAACAATTTCAAACAGATCTCTTTCTGGTCATGTGTCAAAAGGACTGGTTGTGACTTCTCATTTGTCCTGATGTATCTCATTGCCTCTTTGAACCGGTACACATGGGAACGATCACTTAAGTTCAGTTTCGAGAAAATGCTTCTGTTTGAAAAGACAATCACCGGGTAAATCGCTTTTGGTTCAAGATTCAGATATGCTTCAACGGCTTTTGTATGCGCATAGTTTTGTCTGAGCGGATTATAGAACCGAAACTTTGATCGCTTATGAAACGCCTGTGTCCAGTGCGTGTCTTTTTCTGAACCATAGATGTATCCCCCATAGTTCTTCATCTCAAAGACATAGACGCCTTTATCGGAGATAGCGATCACATCCACTTCGGTCGTCTCCGTCTTTTGGCTGTCAAGATAGACATTTGTGAATACCGACGCTTTTCCAAACACGCGAATCACTTTTCGGTATAACTGGAACTCTCCATAAAAGCCCCGATCAAAGAGTGTCTTGATGACATGGTTGCCTGATTTCTTCCCATATCCGGATGTGATGAATGTGATCACATCATAGATCAACAAAGTGATTCTCATCAAAAGGATGACAAGGATCCTCGTGATCGCAAACATCAGATTGACCAGTGCTGCGGCAAAATCGTTGTTCTTCTTTTTCTTCTTCTTCATGTGCCTGCTCCTTGTGTTGTGGTTTCTCGAGAACGTTTTGCATCATCTTCTTAGATCTATGCAAGTTACGCTTTCGCTCATTTCCTCATGATAGCATAACTGTGAAAGAAAAAAGGAGCACTCCGCGAAATGTCGGATAACTCCACAGGTTGACGATTCACTTGATTTTCTTTTCTTGACACATCCTAGTTGTATGTGTCCCTGATGTATTGTCTGACCGGTTTTTTCTTGCCGAGCATGGTGATGGCTTGGACCGGACAGGCGTTCACACACCGGTAACAGAGGGTGCATACGCCTTTGGTCTTGATATGCCCATCGTCTATCTCAAGGTTATGGGTCGGACAGTTCTCAACACACTGATTACATTTGATACAGACATCATGATCAATGGTAAGGTTGGTTTTCATATCTTCATAAAATGGCTTTGCAAAGCCTCTTTGAAAAACAAAACCCAGAATGCGTGAATACCAACGCATCCCGTGTCTGATGCTCCTGCCCGCTTTCATTCGATCTGAGATCCGTTTGATTCTCTTTTCCGCTTTAGCCATCTGTTTTTCGGTTTCTTGTGCCGTTTTGATTGAAAGAATTCTCATATCAGAGATGTTGTTTGGCATGTTGATATGGATGCTATGAAGCCATCTGACGTTTGCTTCTTTGAGCGCTCTGTAGGCGAGCGCGCCTCCAT
>JAGYLU010000009.1 GCA_018400755.1 Acholeplasmataceae bacterium | reverse complement strand
CGCCCTCCCGCGCGAACGCATTGAAGCGGAAATCAAAGCCGTCTTTCATAATCGAGCTGTTGCTGATATCAAGAAAATCATCAGCCGCAACCCCGACCGTCAGGTCCCTTTTTGTCCTGTTTATGATCGCTGTGGAGGATGTCAGACCCAACACTTCGACTACATCAAGACGCTTATCCAAAAACGTGAGATCCTCATCCAATCTTTTGAACGATACACCTATCCCAAGCTGGACTACCGCAACATCAAAGCCACCCTTGGTGCCGCCCATCCGACCCACTACCGAAACAAAGCGTCCTTGCCGGTCCAAATGGTTGACGGAAGAAATCGGTTTGGCATGTATGCGGCAAACTCCAACACCTTTGTCGAGATTGATGATTGCCCTGTCCAATACAAAGAGGTCAACGAGATCCTGACGACCATCATCCAACTGATGGACAAACTCTCGATCAACGCCTATGACTATAAGCACAAGACCGGATTCGTCAAATCGGTTGTTGTCCGCCATAGCCAAGAGACCAATGAAAGTCAGGTCTCTTTCATCATGGTCAGACGCTCAAAATATCTCGATCAACTGATAGATGCCCTGATCAACCAGCACCCTTCGGTCAAATCGGTCTTTGAAGCATTGAAACCAGATGACAAGAAAGCGACATACACACCACGCCAGATGAAGCTTGTTTATGGTGAAAAGACCATCAAAGAAGTCCTAAACGGACATGTCTTCCACTTGAAACCCGATGCTTTCTTTCAGCTGAACAGTGCCCAAGCCCATACGTTTTATACCGAAATGGCCCGTCTTGCCAACTTAAAACCCCACGAGAATGCCGTTGATGCGTATGCTGGGGTGGCACCCGTGAGTCATTATATCGCCAAAGACGCAGGCAATGTGTTTGCGATTGAGATTGACCCCGCCTCGGTTGAAAGTGCCAAGATGAGTCTTGAGACCAACGGGATCACCAACGTTCACGTCATCCAAGGTGATTTCAAGAAAGCGCTTGGCAATCTGAAGCGTTATCAGATCGATGTCATGCTCTTTGACCCACCACGCACAGGCTTAGGTCTTGAGACGATCAGGGCCATCCAAAAGATCAAACCAAAACGGATTGTTTACGGATCGTGCAACCCGTCGACATTGGCCAAAGATATTCACGAGCTGCTTGTCGACTACGATCATATCGAGACCGTCCCCATAGATATGTTCCCATACACCAGTCTCGTTGAGAGTGTCACTTTGTTGCACAAGAAATGATGAATCAATCAGAACATGTCACATGTCGTTGCACATTATGACAATCACCTTCTAAATTCAAGTCATTTTACTTATAAACAAACGATTGCTGAAGACAAAGTTAAGTGGTAGTTTTATATGTATGAAGTCAGATATACAAAACATGCGACTAAAGATATAAACAAACTTAAACAGGCAAATCTAGATCAAAAAGTTAAAAACTTGATTGATGTGATCCGAAAAAATCCTTTTGAAACGCCGCCACCATATGAAAAGCTGGTTGGTGATCTAACAGGTGCATATTCAAGAAGGTTCAATAGACAGCATAAGTTAATATATCAAATAGACGTCGAACATCATGCTATTATCATCATTAGAATGTGGATTCATTATGAGTGAAACGAAAAAGATGTTTAGAGCGTATCATCTTTAGCAAACAATCATCGACTTGAAACCAAGTCATAAAAGATTGACCGTCGCTCTTCTATAGGTGACCTTGATTAATCATATGCATGCGTAAGAACCCATAAGAATGGTTCAAACTCTCTTTTCGAGGGAAACGGACAAAAGGGATTTTCGCGCCTGAGATTGTCAACCATCAAGGGTCTCTTTTGGTCAAAGCAACCTGACGCGCTTGTGGCGAAGACATCGTCCTCTATGAGGCACACAAAAAGACTATGACCAAAGATGACATCAAAACTTATGTCTCATATGATGACGTCTTTCATCGGGTCAGATGATCCTATAACTATGAACCTGAACACTTATAAGACAAACAGTTATTCATGTGTCGCCATCGAAGTCAATCGTGAGCGTCGACAAGGATGGCATCTGGTCACCGAAGTCTAGATACGTATTCAAACCTTCCATGAAGGGGCAGGAGAACAATGAAAAAGAAATCTGCAGAGTACCAAAACCTTTATCCGAAGAATCCGGATAGCGGTGCTTATGTCATCGAGGTGTCACTGGATGATTATGGCGAGTTGTTCAATGGGTGGGATGCCTCTCCCCTCAGAAAGAAGGATCTGGAACCGGAACTGTTAGACTATCTTGAACAAGCTGGATTCGAGATTCCTCTCAAGGAAAAGATCGAAATCTGTTTTTATCTGGCTGAGGAGATGAGGGATTCTGACAAAGAGATCAAGTCCATCACCGGTGTCAAGAACAACTTCCGGGTTGTCATGTTCTTTATCAACAAAACCCTCATGACCACCCATCGCCAGGTCTTTGTCTATATGACGATGAGCATCCTTTTGCTGGTCTTTGCCTATCTCATCCGCAATATCGAGGCTGGTCTTTTGTTGTCGATTCTGATCGAAGGGTTGTTTATCGGCGGTTGGTTTCTCCTTTGGGAGGCATTCTCAAGTTTCTTTTTCACCGGTTACGAAGCCAGACACCGCCGGAAAGTCTTCACCCGCTTCACGACATGTCCGATTTATTTCACCTATCGCCAGGTGATTTCCCAATGAAGACATCCCTGCTCTGGTTTTTGATCATTTCAGTGTTGATGCTTGGTGCTTGTGCCAAATCACGGACCATCGATCATGACACTTTCGAAACAACGTTGATGTCATTGACATTTGATACGTCTCTTTTGATGTTTAACAAACTATCAGAGACCGATGATGGCCCTTTGGACCGAATCCTATGGCTAGATCGCCGCGATGAGACCATGATCAAGATCCACCTCATGACCAACAGCGAAAATGCGCTTCTTGAGATCGACCAAAAAATCCTGATCACCGATCAATACATCTACCGACAGACAGCGATGACCAAAGAGGCCCATGGCATCAACATCTTTGATCTGAGTGCCACCGAACACTTAATCGCGACGATGTCACCCTTATTTGACCCCAGTATGCTCAGCCATGCCGCCCTCCTAGACGTTTTCCACAAGGCCGAGACAATCACCTATAGCGATGCTTCTGGCACGCGGACATATCGGTCCACTTATGTTTCCGAAGACGATCCTGAGGGCACCTACACGGCTTGGTCAGTGACTTATGACAAAGACAACAACACCGTCCTGTCCGTGATGTGTTCAAGGCATCACGACCGACGCTCCACATACCAGGAAAGCAATATGATTGAGTCAAGCAGTGTCTATCTGAACGAACCTTTCCCGTTTGAGTTTCCTGATCTGTCCCTTTTTTCATAACGCCTTTTGAAAGGACGGCTTATGTCCCTCGAACGCATTGATCTCAAGAGTCCAACAGAACCAAGTCAAGGGACACTTTTGCTTGTCCATGGCGCCGCTGTCGGCGCATGGTCTTATGGTCACTTTCCCGCTTATGCCCAGCGTCATGGCTATGATGTCATCAACATGAGTTTACGTGGGCATGGTCAAAGTGACGGAAAGGAAGCCATCCACTCATATCATCTTCATGACTATGTCATCGATGTCCTATCGGTCCTAGATAGCATCCAGGGACCGGTTGTTGTCATCGCCCATTCAATGGGCGGAGCCGTCCTCCAAAGTGCAATGAACCAACTTCCCAAAGCGGTCAAAGCGGTTGTTTTGTTGTCATCGCCACCACCATCTGGGATTAAACGGACATCTCCACTTGGACAATATTATACCAACCAGATCGGACTGATGCGGCAGATGCGCAAGAGCTACCCCAAGAACGCACTATCTGAGATGGTAGGAACGTACATGTTCTCAAATCGTCTTGACAAAGAGACCGTAGAAGCGTTTAGGAGACGCTTTGACAAAGAGTCAAGGCGTGTAAACGAAGACCTTTTGATGCCTTTTTCAAAGGTCTATACCCGAACTGACATTCCGGTTGTTGTGATTGGGGCCTCTAAAGACCGTTTGATCACGACTGAGGATCTTCATATGACCGCCCGACATTATCAGACAACACCGGTGATTCTTGAAGGCATGTCCCATTTCATGATGCTTGACCCTGATTGGGCGTATGCTGCCAATCAGATCCTTGAATGCCTGAACAAGACAATATCAAATCTTAGGAGCAAATGATGAGCGACCTTTTGTTTATGACCCCTGTTTTCAAACATCGGATTTGGGGCGGTACGGGTCTCAAAGATCTTTTTGGATATGAGATTCCTGACCAGAACACCGGCGAATGCTGGTGTATCAGTGCCCATCCAAATGGCCCTTCAACCGTCAAAGGTGGACCTTATGACGGCATGGCTCTTGATGTGCTCTATCTGGTAGAACGGCACCTCTTTGGTGATGGCTATGGTGAGCAGTTCCCCCTTCTGGTGAAGCTGCTTGATGCCAAAGCGGATTTGAGTGTCCAAGTCCATCCCAAAGACCGGATCGTAAACCACCAATGGGTGCCCGGAAAGAGTGAATGTTGGTATGTCTTAAAGACAGATCCTGATGGCGCGGTGATTCTAGGACACCGCGCATCCTCAAAAGCATGTTTTGAGAAACTGATCAAGGAAGGTCGCTATGATGACCTTTTGATCCAGCAGCCCATCAAGCAAGGCGACGTCATCGACGTACCCGCCGGGACGGTCCATGCCATACTCAAAAACACCATGGTCCTAGAAACCCAACAATCCTCCGATGTCACTTACCGACTCTACGATTATGACAGAAAGGATGCCTCCGGCAAGAAGCGCGATCTTCATCTCGAGGACGCACTCTTGGTTACCACCATTCCCCATCAGGAGGTCATCACCAGCAAGCAAATCATTAAAAGTTCTCATGCAACCATCACAAGACACATCAACAACGCATATTTTGAGTTGTATGAGTGTGTGGTTGAAGAGAAACTTTCAATCACTCATGAACGGTTTTTGTTGATGAGTTGTCTTGAAGGAAAGGGTCTGATCAATGGCTCACCTTTCACGAAGGGCGACCATCTGATCAAAACCATCCTCACAAACGAGGTTGTGATCGAAGGTCACGCCACATGGATCATATCGACACCCCATCATAAAAACAAGGAGGCATTCCCCCATGAACACCTGGAATTTAGATGATCTATACAAAGGCTTTGATGAGATTTATCAAAAAGACATGTCAACGCTTGAACAATTGATTGATGAACGGATCGCCCTGATCAGGTCAATCGGTTCGATCGATGACATCCAATTGATTGAATCGTTGTTGAGCCTTGGTGAGAAGACAACCATCCTGGCCCGTCAATTGTCTAGTTTCGCATCCCTGACGATGGCAACCGATGTCACCCATGCCGAAGCCCCAAAGCACCTTGCCCGCTTGCAAGCGATCTTTAGAAAATCAACCAAAGAGGATGTCATCTTCGAAAGACATCTCGAGACCCTCGATCTCGATCGCCTCGCATCCCTAAGTCAGCGCATCAACGATCACCTTTACAGCCTCAAAAGGGACGCTCAGGATGCCTCACACCTGCTCTCAGAAGATGAGGAACTCCTCTACTCAGGCATGCGTGAGCTGGCCTCTTCAGGCTGGTCCCAACTTCAAGGTCTCTTGACCGCAAACGTATCCGTCCATTACCGTGACAAGACCATCACCCTGCCGGAAGTCCGCAATCTCGCCTATGACAACGACCCTGACGTCCGTAAGGATGCCTACCACGCCGAACTAGATGCCTATAAACAAATTGATGACGCAGTCGCGCTGGCCTTGTCAAATATCAAGCGTGAAGTGGTCATGATGTCTAAAAAACGAGGGTATGAGAGTCCTCTTGAGAAGACTTTGTTCCAATCTCGCCTCTCAAAAACAAGTCTCGATGCCATGATTCATGAGATGAAAGCCTTCAGACCCGTCTTTGAACGTTATCTGAGGGCCAAAGCCCGATATCTCTCAAATGCGGACGCACTCCCTTTTTATGATCTGTTCGCACCGGTTGGAAAAGCCGATGTCACTTATACCTACGAAGAAGCCCAAGCCATCATCAAGGATGCCTTCTATGGATTCTCAAAGGCATTGGGCGATTTCGCGACTCGCGCCTTCAAGGAGAACTGGATCGATGTCCATCCCAAGAAAGGAAAGCGCGGTGGCGCGTTTTGCAGCAATCAGCCACAAATCGGCCAAAGCCGGATTCTCACCAACTTCACCGGCTCGCTTTCCGATGTCCTGACCCTCGCCCATGAGCTCGGTCACGGCTATCACGGGGAGGTCATCAGCAAGAACACCCCCCTCAAATGGGGTTATCCGATGCCACTTGCCGAAACCGCCTCGATCTTCTCAGAAGCGATCGTGAACAACCACCTGTTGTCAAAGGTCACTCAAAAAACGGTTCGACTCGCCGTCCTTGAGAATGCCTTGCAAGGTGATACGCAAGTCATCATCGACATTCTTTCACGTTATCTCTTTGAAACCGAACTGATGGCCTTGGCCCATGGTCCAATCTCGAAACATCAGCTCAATCGCATGATGGAAGACGCCCAGAAAGAAGCCTATGGCGCGGGTCTTGACCATCAGTCTCTCAATCCCTATATGTGGTTGAACAAACCCCATTATTACAGTGCCGGACTGAATTTCTACAATTTTCCATACGCGTTTGGTCTTCTTTTTGGCAAAGGTCTCTATGCCCTTTATCAAAAGGATCCCGAAAGATTTGTCCGTTCTTATGACACCTTGTTGCACATGACAACCGCCGCGGATGTCGAGGATGTTGCCGCCACCATGGCCATCGATGTCACCGGACAAGCATTCTGGCAGGCATCGCTATCAGTCATCAAAGATGACATCGAAGAAGTCATTGCCCTCTTTGAAGAGGTTTGAGCACATGACAATTGCCGTGATGCGTGCTATAATGGCAACGTAAAGACCGTTTCATTGGAGTGTGACCTATGATGCCTGTTGTCAGAGTCGGAAACACCTATTACTTCATTTACTTGTTGTTTGGCGCACTGATGACGTTGCTTCTGATCAAAGTGCTCGGACAACTCAAAGACCATCAAAAGAGACACCTTCTTTTTGGCATGTTGATCGGCGGACTCATCCTGCATGTGTTCAAAGTGTTCTTGCCGCCTTATCATGACCTCGATTATCCCCTTAGGAAACTATCCCTTGAAAACATCTGTGCCGTGAGCACTGTGTTTTTTCCGATTGTCTTTCTGACAAAGAACAAGACCTTGAAGGATTACATGGTCATGGCCGGCATCATGAGTGGCCTTTTGGCTTTCATGTATCCTGCAAACGCCATCTCTGATCAATTTGATGGTGCGTATGTCGGTTTGAAACATGCCTTCTCCTTTGAAGTCATCCGTTTCTATCTTTCCCATTGGCTCCTTTTCGCAGTGCCATTTGCGATGATGCACTTCCAGATGCACACGATATCGATCAAACGGGTCCTCAGACCGCCAATAATCCTGATTTCAGTGTTTTTCCTGATCTATGTCAACGAACTGGTCTTGACTAAGATCGGATGGGTCCCGAAAGAAGACCTCTACAATCCCGAAGGACGTAACCCGTCTCTCATTTTTGGACTGTCGAGTACGTTTAGGAATGCCGGTAACATCCTGCTCATTTTGGTCCCATCGTTTCTGCTTGTGCACCCTGTGACAAAAGAGGCCTTCAGTTGGCCTGTGTTATGGATGATTCTTCCTGTCTTTATTTATGCGACAGCACTCTCGTTGATGTTTGTCGCGATCTATGACCGCGACAACACCAGAGAGTTCTTTGAAAAACTGTTTTCTCACCTCAAACCGGTTAAGCGATAGCATATCAAATGTTGATACGGAGGCTATGATGGAAAAAAAGTATGGGTTTGCTTATACAAAGACACATGTCAATTTTGTGTCCTACTACAAAGATGGTGCGTGGGATGAAGGACAACTCGTCACTGATGATACGCTCACGCTCTCAAAGATGTCGACATCGCTTCATTATGGACAGGAAGCCTTTGAAGGCATGAAAGCCTACCGCCGTCCTGACGGCGATGTCCAGCTATTTCGCCCCTATGAGAATGCCAAACGGTTCAAGATGACGTGCGAGAGGATTATGATGCCCGCCATCGACGAAGAGGTCTTTGTGCGTGCGGTCATCAATACGGTGCGTGCCAACATCGACTTTGTGCCTCCCCACGACTCAAGGGCGACCCTTTATATCAGACCCTATATGATCGGAATTGGTCATAACCTGGGTCTGAAACCGTCCAATGAGTACTTGTTTGGCATCGTCTGTGTGCCGGTTGGAACCTATTTTGGACCCGCGTCCAAACCAGTTGACGTGATTGTCTCAGATGTTGACCGGGCCGCGCCCAATGGCACCGGCCACGTCAAAGTTGGCGGTAATTACGCTGCCAGTCTCATGGTCCAATCCCGCGCCAAACAGATGGGTTACGCGGATGCGTTGTTCTTGGACCCCATCAGTCATACCAAGATTGAGGAAGTCGGGGCCGCGAACTTCTTCGCAATCACCAAGGACGGCACCTATCTGACCCCGACCTCACCATCCATTTTGAAAAGCATCACCAATATGTCATTGATGACGATTGCAGAACATGTGCTTCATATGCCCATCAGTCGTGATGACATCCTGATCGACCACCTTGACCACCTTGAGGAAGCGGGGGCTTGTGGCACTGCCGCGATCATCACGCCGATTGCCTCCATCACCCATCACGGTAAAAAACATGTCTTTCCCGCCCATGAGACGATCGGAAAGACAACCAAAAAGCTCTATGAGCTGTTAACCGGCATCCAGTTCGGTGATGTGCCTGACTTTGATCATTGGACCCTCAAAATATGAAAAACATAGCGGAAGGCACATGCCCTCCGCTATGTTTATGTCGAGGACGTCGCCAAGACCTCCAATAATCTTTTCGCGGCTTCCTGAGGACCAGTGAAGCGTCTTTCAGTGATCGCGAGTTGCGTGTTCAGTTCGCCGATCTTGACCCCTGAGGCAGCCAGTTGATGAAAGACATCAATCAGGATCGGTTCTGTCAAAGTCTGGTGTTGGACAGGTCCGAAAGGATTCGCGAAGTAACTGTCGACAAGTCCTTCCTCAGCAGTCGTGCCTTTGGCGAAACGGCGGCCACGCCTGAAGATCGCAATCGCGTTATCAACAGAGTCAAAAAGAGTCAAAGGATCGTTACTCTCCTGATAGTTGTTGGCATAGAGCACCATGTCGATGGGGTGGTTTTCCATCATGAAGTCATAGTCCGTGACCGGCAGGACAACGCGGGCGTTGGTCTGGTCAGGATTCAAAAACATGGCCCGGTCAAATTCACGGTAGGCATAACCACTGTCGAGGTCATCCAGTCTGACGAAGGCACCAATCTCGGTGCCGTTGGCGACGACATGACCGTTTTTCATGAAGAAGGTACCCATGTCATCGAAGATGATGCGCATGTCTCTGATCGAATTACCGGAAATCACCCTGAGTGCCTCAAGGGTTTCTGATTTACCCGCTCCGGAATCGCCAATCACAGCAATATTTCTCGTGGTCCGATCTTTGAGCGTGATTGAAACCATCGCGCCGTGAATCGGAAGCTTGCCGTGACGAAGCATGTGGACATTATGGAGCGTCAGCATCATTTTCTTCAAGTATCCGAAATAGTCATTTTTGTCATCTCTAGAGACAAATCCGATGTTGATATCATTGTCCTGATCGACATAATACGTGCCGTCATATGCGTTTTCCCTGATGCCATAGACATAGACCAGATCAGGCTTTTGATCCTTGACCTGATGATAAGGGACGTGTTCAAAGAGATTGGCAAGGGCGACGCCATGATGCAAAAAATCACGATGGATGAAGACGAAGGCGAGCAACGGGCCGACCATCACTGGAAAATTCAAGTAATGAAGACGGTTGATGGACAATTTTGGAAGAGGGTTGTGATCAATTGGCCGAAAGAGACCTTTTCTTGTGTTGGCTTTTGAATAGACCATGAAAGGTGGTCTTGACAAGACCCCGGAGACACAGTTGATGTTTTGCAAGGACACATAGTCCTTATGATAGGAAAAACGGTGATAGACCGTGGAAAGGGTGGCGTTGACCCCTGAGGGGAGCTGTCTGTAGACCAGAAATGGTTGACCCTTGATGTTCTGGGCGATTTTGCGGTAAAGGTTTAACACCATGCTATTGAAATGGTCGGTGGTCGTGACCAGACGGCTGTTTTCGGTATCGACCTTATGGCTGGGAATCACGCCGAACCGTTCGAGCTTGCGCCAGTCATCATAGAAGGCTTCGGTGAATCGGTAAAATGCCTTTCTTGCTTTCAACAAGGGAAGAAGGTCCTCATCACGTTTCAAAAGGATATCATAATCATAGACCATGAGTCGTTTGTAAGCATCAAGAAACATCGTCTTTCTGATCCCTCTAAATGATTCCATCAAAGGATCATGTGTCTGTCGCATGTTATGGATAAACCGGTACAAAACCATCTCAAATGGTCTTGATGCCAACAGACTGACTTCGCAGTTACAACTTGTGGCATCGAAATTGATCAGTGCATACGTCTCTGTCAGATGAAATTTCTTCATGATGTCACCCTTTCCGAGTGTCAATCGACCTCTTTGAAACAATCATTAGGAGTATTATACCACAATGGGGATTTCATTTGGTATAATGTCAGTTGAACAAACAAGGAGGCCGTTATGAGTTATCTATCAAAACACCGACAATCGAATATCCTGACTGGTGACACATTCCAGATTGCCCGCGAGGCCAAAGCGGCCAAAGATGTCTATGATGATGTCATCGACGCCACGGTCGGGGCCCTTTATGAGGATGATGGCACGTTTTATGCATATAAGACGATCACCCAGATCATCAACAAGCTTCCCGCCGATCCCCATTTTCGTTATGCGCCGACATCTGGTGGCCTTGATTTCAAAGAAAACATCAACCGTTGGGTCTTTGGACCCTATCAATCGATGGTTGAGAACAACTTTCAACACAGTGTCGTCGCCTCTCCCGGCGCGAGTGGGGCTCTTTATAACACGTTTCTGAATTATCTTGATGACCATACGCCTCTGATCATGCCTGATATCTACTGGACCAATTATCTGGTCATCTTGAAAAGTGTCAATCGTTCAAGCATGACCTATCCGATGTTCGATGGTGATTTCTTCAATATTGAGGGCTTTATCACGACGTGTGAGAAAGTCCTCGAACATAGCGATAAACTTGTCTGTCTGTTCAATGATCCCGCCCATAACCCCACTGGTTATACACTGTCGATTGGAGAGTGGGAGAGAATCTATGCGTATTTGAATGGGGTCGCTGAAGCGGGCAAGAAAGTGGTTTTGATCTATGATCTTGCCTACATTGATTATGATGGCGAGTCACTAGAGGATTCCAGACGGCTTTTTGATGTTCTAAAGAAAGTCTATACGGACATTTTGATCATCATCGCCTACTCAGGGTCAAAGAGTTTTTCCCTTTATGGACTCAGAGTCGGAGCCGCGATCGCCTTGTCAAAACGGACAGAGAATATCGAGGATTTCAACCAAGGCGCGATTTTCACCGCGCGGGCAACATGGAGTTGTCCGCCATCGACAGGCATCCAACTCGTCAATCGACTGTTCTCAAATGATATGCTCATGGATAAATTCAAGAAGGAACTCAAGGTCGCCCGCACCGCGCTTAAAGCCCGTGCCACATTGTTTCTAGGTGAAGCCGAGACCGTAGGACTCAAGACTTATCCCTATCATGGTGGTTTTTTCATCACCATTCCCACCGATAACCCCGAGGTTGCCTTTGACAAACTCAAAGATATCCATATCTATACCATTCCTGTTCCCAAAGGGGTCAGGTTGGCAATCAGTTCGATTCCCCTGACGTTGATCACAGGGGTGGCCAAACGAATCAAGGATGTGCTTTGATCATGAAAAGGACCCGAGGGTCCTTTTTTTCATCAGATTGGTTTTGTATAACAACGCCGTCGCTTGTGATCCTCAAAAGCAAAGTCTTTCCACTGATTTTGCATCTGAAGATTCCCTTCGAGTTCAGGACCACTTTCGGCATACTTGATGCCGCGACTGATGCCAAAGGGAATGCAGTCTTCCCACATCAAAGCGATGATGCCCCGGTTTTGATGTTCCGGGGAAACGGCGATGAAGTAAAGGTCGACAACATCATGGTGTTTCGACGCCCTAAGCAATCGCCACCAGCCCAACGGGAAGATCTTGCCATTGCTTTTCTTGTTTGGTATCGCAAGGGAAGGCATGATGATCGTGATGGCAACCACTTTGCCGTCTTTGTCTAGAACAAACCATAAGTAGTTCAAGTCAACGAGCAAAATCATCTGTTTGATGTAGTAGTCCATGACTTTGCGGGTGATGGGAAAGAAACCATACAACGACTGGAAAGCGACATTGTAGACATCGAAGGCGTCATAAGCATACTTGTAGAGGTCTTTTTTTCGATTCAGTTTGATGAGCTGATAGCCATAGCGCTTACGACTGATCTCTGCGCCCCGTTTGACTTTGTCCGGCAACTCGGTTGGCCACATGATCTTTTTCTCAACCCAATCGACATCTTTTAGGAATCCAAGCGTCTCAAGATGTTCCTTGTAATAAGGATGATTATAGATGGTGATGAACATGTTCAGTTGATCGAATCCTTCGATGAGCATCCCTTGACGGTCGAGATCGGTGAAGCCGATCGGACCAATCATCTGATCCATGCCTTTGGATTTTCCCCACGCGGCGACGGCCTCGATCAAGGCTTTCGTGACCTCGATGTCATCGATCATGTCGATTCTGGTGAAGCGGACTTCCTTCTTATTGAAGTGATCGTTGATCTTATGGTTGATGATGCCGCCAATCCGGCCAACGATCTTCTTGTCTTCAAATGCCAAGAACCTGATACTCTCACAATACTCATGGACAGGATTCTGATTGATATCAAAGACATGCCTCTCATCCAAGGACAATGCGGGCACAAATTGTTCGACGTGGCGATATAATTTGTTTGGAAACTCCGTAAAGCGCCAACTGTCACGAAAGTTTTTGACTTCTTTGACTTGGATCATGGGATACAGCCCCTTTCAATAGTGATATTGTACCCCATTTTTTGGCCAACTGCAATGTTTTGTCATATCTCTTTCATAATAATGAAAGTGTGTTATAATGGAAAAGTCCGAACCAAAACGATTATAAAGGAGTACATATGAACATCGAAAAATTATCATCAAATCGCGTTAAATTCACCTTTGAAGTCACACCCGAAGAGTTTGAGCACGGGCTTGATCATGCCTTTGAACACGTCAGCAAAGACGTTGAGATTGACGGCTTCAGAAAGGGTAAAGTCCCCCGGTCGATCTTTGAGAAACGCTTTGGCGTCGAATCCCTGTTCGAAGATGCCATCAATCACGTGCTTCATCATAAGTATCATGATGCGATCGCCCATCCCGACTATGAGATCGTCGGCGATCCAAAAATTGACATCGACATCAACAACGTCAAACGGGGCCAACCTTTTTCTGTCTCTTTTGACTGTCCGGTCAAACCCGAGGTTGAACTAGGCGACTATGTCGGCCTCAAAGCGACACCTCTTCCGACCGTTGTTACCGAAGAAGACATCAAAAAGGAAATCGCGTCCCTACTCAGAAAAGAATCGACGCTTGAACCCAAAGACGGTGTCATTGAAGAAGGCGACACCGCCATCTTTGATTTCGAAGGCTTTCTAGACGATGTCCCCTTTGAAGGCGGCAAAGCCGAGAACCACGAACTCGAAATTGGATCGAACAACTTCATACCCGGCTTTGAAAGCCAGATGATCGGTATGAAAGCTGGTGACAAGAAAGACATCAACGTCACATTCCCTGAAAGTTATCACGCGGAATCACTCGCTGGAAAGCCCGTGGTCTTCAAACTCACCCTCCACGAGGTCAAACGTCAGAAGACCGCTGAGGCAACCGATGAGTGGGTCAAGACCTTGAAGCGTGACGGTGTTGAAACGGTTGCTGCCTTGCAAGAAAGCATCAAAGTTGAGCTGACAGAGAAAAAGGCAACCGACTCAGATGCCAAGTTCCGTTCTGACATCACCAGCCAAGCCGTTGAAAATGCTAGCGTTGATGTCCCTGAGGACATGATTGAGTCCGAGGCCAACGCAATGATTGAGAATGTCAAGAATCAGTCCAAGCAATACGGGATTGATTATGAGATGTTTCTCTCGATGAACGGTCTCTCAAAAGATGCCTTTGAAGCCCAAGCCAAAACTGAGGCAAAAGCCCGTGTCACCGCAAATCTTGTCTTCGAGGCGATTGCAGCAAAAGAAGGCCTGACACCCAACAAGGCAACCCTTGACCAGAAGTATGAAGATCTTGCCAAGCAATATAACATGGATGTCAAAGACGTCAGAAAGGCGTTACCTGAATCCGCACTCGCCAAGGATCTCGGATCGCAGATGGCCTTTGATTTCGTGATTGAAAAAGCAGTCAGAGATGAATCGTAGGGACGCAAGTCCCTATTTCTCAGGCATCAGATTGGCACTCGGTCATATTGATTGCAAATTTCATGCCATATGATATAATCAAAGCAGTACATGAGAGGATGTGAACCGATGGAACTCTCCAAAAGTCTTCCCGCCGTCGTGGTGCGTGGCACCATGCCGCTTCCAAGCACCGACTTCAGAATCGAAGTCGGCCGTAAACTATCATTAAAAGCCATTGAGGAGTCTGAAAAAGGATTCGGACAGTACGTCATCATCCTGATTCAGAAAAACCCGATGATCGAGGAACCAACCACCCAAGACATCGAAACCTATGGGGTCCTGGCGAAAATCGCCATGAAGATCAAACTTCCAAATGAGTCATACAAAGTCAAGTTTAACGTCCTCAGCCGCATCGTTGTCAAAGATTATTTCTTGCAGACACCTTATTTTGTTGTGGACTACGATGAAGTGCCGACCATCAGTGGCAATACCGAGGAAGAAATGACCTTGGTCAAAATGGTCATGACCGAAATTGCGACCCATGGGCAGCAGATCCTGCAGCCCTCGAACAATGTCCTTGAAAAGGTCCAAAAAGGGATGGCCACTGAGAAAGTTGTCGATCTGATTGTCGCAAACCTCAAATCCAGCGAACAATCAAAGTATCGCTATCTTGCGGAAGCCAACTTGAACTTAAGACTCAGAATGCTGCTTGAGGACATCGCGAAACAAAAGATGATTGTTGACCTTGAGCAAAAAATCAATGACGAGATCAAACGCTCGATTGATGAGAACCAGAAAGAGTACTACTTGCGTGAAAAGATGCGCGCCATCCAAAATGAACTTGGTGACAAAGCCAAGCGGGATGAGGAGATCGAAGAACTCCGGACCAAAATCCTGAAGGCCAAAATGCCTAAGACCATCGAGGAAAAAGCGCTCGCTGAGCTATCAAGATACCAATCAACACCAGCTGCGATGGCCGAATCCACCATCATCAAGACCTATCTGGACTTGCTTGTTGAACTGCCTTGGAAAAAATCAAGCAAGGACAATACCGACTTGAAAAAAGTCCAGGACAAACTCGATGCCAACCATTATGGTCTTGAAAAGGTCAAGGACAGGATCATCGAGTATCTCTCCGTCAAGGTGATGACCAAACGGAACCCTCAGACCATCCTATGTCTGGTTGGACCTCCTGGTGTCGGTAAAACGTCGCTTGCGATCTCAATTGCCGAGGCTTTGAACCGGAAATTTGTCAAGCAATCGCTTGGCGGTGTCAGAGACGAGTCAGAAATCCGTGGTCACAGAAGGACTTACGTCGGGGCGATGCCAGGACGTATCGTCAAAGGCATGAAGGATGCCAAAACCGTCAATCCCGTCTTCCTGCTCGATGAAATTGACAAGATGTCATCAGACTACAAGGGTGATCCCGCATCAGCCATGCTCGAAGTGCTTGATCCCGAACAAAACGCCAAGTTTTCTGATCATTATCTTGAAGAACCCTATGACTTGTCACAGGTGCTTTTCATCACGACCGCAAACTACCTAGAGAATGTCCCTGCGCCTCTTAGAGACCGCATGGAAATTGTCGAACTCAGTTCCTATACCGAACAAGAGAAGTTCCAGATCGCCAGAAGACACCTGATCGAGAAGCAACTGAAGGCCCATGGCATCAAAAATGACATGTTTGAAATCGATGACGATGCCATCTTCTATATCATCAGACATTACACCCGCGAAGCTGGTGTCCGTGAGCTGAATAGGTACATCGGAAGCCTGATCAGAAAGACCATCAAAGAAATCCTGATGACGAAGAAGCCAAACGTGATGATCACGCCCGATAACATTGAATCTTACATCGGAAAACAACGTTTCACCCACAATCTGAAGGATGAGAAAGAGCAGATTGGCGTCGCCACTGGCTTGGCTTATACCGCTTTTGGTGGTGACACGCTTCCGGTCGAAGTCACTTATTACAAGGGGACTGGCAAACTTGTCCTGACCGGCAAACTCGGCGATGTCATGAAAGAAAGTGCGCAGACCGCGCTCAGTTACATCAAAGCCAATGCCGAAACCTACAATCTCAATCCTGATCTCTTCAATGAGAATGATTTCCACGTCCATCTCCCTGAAGGTGCAGTCCCGAAGGACGGACCATCAGCCGGGATCACGATCGCGACCGCCATCGCCTCGGCGATGACCCATCGTTATGTCAGAAAAGACCTTGGCATGACCGGCGAAATCACATTGAGAGGTTATGTCTTGCCGATAGGTGGTCTCAAAGAAAAAGCGATTGCCGCCCATCGCAGTGGCTTATCGGTCATCCTGATTCCCAAGGACAATACCAAGGATATCGAAGACATTCCCGAAGAAGTCAGGAACGTCCTCGAGATCATCACCGTTGAAAACGTCTCTGACGTCTTTCAAAAAGCCCTTAAATAACATATAATAAAAGTAGTCATCAGACTACTTTTATCTTTAGGAGACCCCATGTACAAAGACGCCAAATATGTCAAAGGACTCACCAAGATGTCTGATCGTCCGACGCCATTACCAGAGATTTTGCTTGTTGGACGCAGTAACGTCGGGAAGAGTTCATTCATCAATGCCTTGCTTGAACGAAAGAGTCTTGCCCGCACATCGAATACCCCCGGAAAGACCCTGACGCTCAACTACTATGAGATCGATCAGCGATTTTATCTTGTGGACGCCCCAGGATATGGCTATGCCAGACGCTCAAAGAGCATGAAGGGCGAATTCGTCCGTATGATCAGCGGCATCCTTAGACAATCATCTGATCTCGTTGCTGTTTTTCATCTGATCGATTTCAAGGTCGGTCCCACCGAGGATGATCTTGAGGTCCACCGGGATCTTCTTAGCTCAGGACTTCTTGTCCATACGATTGCCACCAAGACCGACAAGGTTCCAAAGACCAGGCGACATGCCCAGAAGAAAAGCATCCTGAAAGCCCTTGGCGAGACATCGGTGCTCCATACCGTGTCAAATGTTGAAAAAGCTGGGTTTGAACCGATCAAACAACTGATTGAGGAGGCCCTTGAAAGGAGTGTCACCGATGCGTCCCCTGATCATCATGACTGATTCGACCGCTGATCTGAGCCCGGACATCAGAAGAGAGCGACAGATCCATATGATTCCGCTTTATGTCCGTTTTCAAGAAACGGTTTACCAAGATGGCGTTGATATCAAAACCGATGATCTTTACCAGAAAGTGAATGAGGAAGGAATCATCCCTGCCACCGCGGCCGTCTCACCTGGTGATTTTATCAAGACCTTCACCCCTTTGATTGAAAAGGGTTATGACATACTCTATACCGGCATCGGATCCACCCTTTCCGCGACCTTTCAAAGCGCTCTGATTGCCAAGACGGCGTTTCCCGATGACAACATTTTCCTTGTTGACTCAAAAAATCTGTCTTCTGGAATCGCTTTGCTTGTCCTAAAGGCGTGCGATCTGAGAGATCAAGGTCTCTCTGGAAAAGACATCAAGCGGATTTTGGAACAGGATGTCCCTAGAGTGCGCAGTCAGTTCGCGATCAGAACGCTTGATTATTTGCACAAAGGCGGCCGGGCGAGCCAGACGGCGAAACTTCTGGGAACAGTCCTCGGTATCAAGCCAATCATCAAGGTGACTGATGGTGTCCTTGATGTCTATAAGAAGCCCGCCGGAAAGATGTCAAGAGCACTCGATGTCATGATCAATCAGATTCTTGATGACCGCGAGGCTTTGGATACGACAAGAATCATGATCACGCACAGTCAGGCTGAAAAAAGTGTCTCATACATGCTTGAAGCCCTCAAAGATCAGATCAAGGCATCCGCCATTGTCATCTCAGAGGCAGGATGCGTCATCTCATCACATTGTGGTCCCGGAACCATCGGTATTCTATACATGCTAAAATCATGATACGCTTTTCAAAGAGTTGATATCCCTTGATTTCTATGCTATAATTCATAGTGCGACGACATGGAAGAGTAGAACGTTTCGGCAGAGCCATAGAGACGGATTGTTTGGTGAAAAATCCGCTGCCCGCATTCGAACGTCACCATCGAGCTGTCATTTTGAACACCAGTAGGAATGACCGTCTGTCCGCGTTAAGGATATCGAGTGCCGGATTATGATCCGGAACTGAGGTGGTACCGCGTTTATACGTCCTTGGAATTCCAAGGACTTTTCTTTTACCATTCGAAAGGAAACGACCATGAAGACACTTAAGACGGATCGCCTTGTTCTTAGACCTCTCAAAGAAGAGGATCTTGATGCTTTCCACCACTATGCCAAGAAACCAAACATCGGCCCGATGGCGGGTTGGAAACCCCATCAGTCGGTTCATGAGTCCTATCGGATTCTCCAATCGATGATCAAGGATGCTGATGTCTGGGGTATCACTTTAAAAGATGATCCAACCCTGATCGGGACAATTGGTCTCCATGTGCGAACCCTAAATAATGCCTTGGCCAACCGTCGTGAGATTGGCTACGTCCTAGATGATATCTATTGGGGTCAAGGGCTGATGCGTGAAGCTGTGGAAGCGATGATCCGGCATGCCTTTGATGATTTGGATCTTGATGAGATTGCCTGTGGTCATGCGTTATCAAACACGCAATCAAAACGGGTCATCGAAAAATGTGGCTTCGCGAAAGATCAGATTGAGACCCGCGAAGATTTCCAAGGTATCAAACAACCCATTCAGATGTATATCTTAAGAAAAAATGGCACTTCAAGGAGGAAGACATGAGCACATTGAAACCGAAATATGACTTCAAGGATGTTGAACAAGGACGATACCAGACATGGTTGGATTTAGGTGTCTTCAAAGCCAACAGCCCTGAAAAACCACCGTTTGCAGTGGTGATCCCACCCCCTAATGTCACCGGGAAACTACATCTGGGCCATGCTTGGGACAACACCCTTCAAGACATCATCATCAGGCGTAAGAAAATGATGGGCTATGACGCCTTGTTTCTGCCGGGGATGGACCATGCCGGCATCGCCACCCAAGCGAAAGTCGATGCCCGTCTGAAAGAAAGCGGGTTGTCAAGATATGATCTGGGGCGTGAGGCCTTTTTGGATAAGGCCTGGGCATGGAAAGATGAGTATGCGGGTCATATCAAAGCCCAATGGGCCGCCCTCGGTGTGTTCCTGGACTATGACAGGGAACGTTTTACCCTCGATGATGACCTTAACAAGGCGGTCAACAAGGTGTTTATCACCCTTTTTGAGAAGGGGTTGATCTATCGGGGCCATCGTATCATCAACTGGGATGTCGAAGCCAAGACAGCCTTATCAAACATCGAAGTCGAACATCAGGAGACCGAAGGCAAACTCTACTATTTCCGCTACCCTCTCACCGATGGGAGCGGTCATCTGGTAATCGCAACCACCCGTCCGGAGACAATGTTCGCTGACCAAGCACTGATGGTCCATCCCGAGGATCCCCGTTACCATGATGTTGTGGGCAAGACCGTACGGATTCCTGGAACCAATGTCATGATTCCCGTCATCGAAGACAGCTACGTCGATATTGAATTTGGGTCCGGCGTCGTTAAAGTCACTCCCGCTCATGACCCCAATGACTTTGAGGTCGGAAAGCGTCATGGCCTTCAGATGCCTTTGTGCATGGAAGAAGATGGAACAATGAATGCCATGGCCTTTCAGTATGAGGGCATGGCACGTTTCGTCTGCCGGAATGCCTTGGTCAAGGATCTTCTTGATCTTGGTCTCGTTGAGAAAATCGAACCATATGTCAACAATGTCGGTTACAGCGAACGCACCGGGGTGGTTGTTGAACCACGTTTGTCACTACAGTGGTTTGTCGATATGAGTCATCTCTCGAAGCTCGCCCTAAAGACATCCAAAGCCCGTTTCGTCCCTAGCCGTTTCAAGAAAGTCTTTGACAACTGGATGAGCGATACCCAGGATTGGTGCATCAGCCGTCAACTCTGGTGGGGACACCGGATCCCTGCCTGGTACAAAGACGATGAGGTCTGTGTATCGGTTTCGTCCCCAGGTCCGGGGTGGACTCAAGATGAAGACGTCCTCGATACGTGGTTTTCATCAGCCTTATGGCCGTTTTCGACACTTGGATGGCCCGAGGAGACCCATGACTACAAGCGCTTCTATCCAACTGATGTCCTCGTGACCGGTTATGACATCATCTTTTTCTGGGTTGCCAGAATGATCTTCCAAGGACTTGAGTTCACTAAGAAAGACCCGTTCAAGGATGTCTTGATCCATGGACTGATCAGGGACAAGGAAGGTCGTAAGATGAGCAAGTCCCTTGGCAACGGTGTCGATCCGATGGAGGTCATCGATACCTATGGTGTCGATGCCCTGAGGTATTTTCTTTCAACCAACTCCGCACCAGGCGCTGATATGCGTTATGAGGAGGAAAAAGTGGAGTCCAGTTGGAATTTCATCAACAAACTATGGAACATTGCCCGTTTCATCCTGATGAACACCACGGACACAAAGACAATGTCCTTTGAACACATGACCCTTGCTGATACCTACATCACAAGCCGGTTGGGCGAGGTCATCAAAGAAGCCGACCAGAACTATGAGAAGTATGAGTTTGGGGAGGCATCCAGAATTCTATATAACTTCATCTGGGATGAGTTTGCCAGTTGGTATGTCGAATGCGCCAAGATCCAACTCCAAGACGAAAAGACCAAGGAAACCACCCAATCCGTGTTGAAGAAAGTCCTCTCGGCCGTCCTTCGTCTGATGCATCCTTTCATGCCGTTTGTGACTGAGAAACTCTACATCGAACTGACCGATGAGACTTCGATCTTGAACGCCTCATGGCCAACCGCTGATGAGGTCAACAAGGATGCCATCAACCACTTTGAAGATCTTAAGGATGCCATTGTGAAAGTCAGAAACTTAAGAAGTGAGCATGATGTCACTCCAACAAAACCACTCGATATCACCTTGGTGATTGACAATCCTGATCGATTTGACGTCATGACGACCCAGCAATCACTGTTTGAGAAATTCATGCATGCGAGGACTTTGACGTTTGCCTCTGTTAGCGAAGCCGACGAAACATCCATTCTTTTGGCTGGAAAGAACATCAATGTGTTCGTGAAGAAAAAAGACATCATCGACAAAGAAAAAGAACGACTTACACTGATGGCTCAGAAGAAATCACTTGAAAAAGAACTCTCAAGGAGCCGTCAAATTCTTTCAAATCCCTCATTTCTCAAGAAAGCACCTGCGGACAAAATCAAACTCGAACAAGAGAAAGAAGCATCTTACCAAAAACAATACAACGCTGTCATTGAAGCACTCGAAGATCATGTTTGAGACGCTTGATGACGCCATCCGTTGGGTAGAAAGTCAGCAGAGGTTCAAGCCAAAGAGTGATCTTGAAAGGATGAAAGCGGCGTTTCATCTTTCCGCTATCAATCTTGACAAGATCAAAAAGATCCATGTCGCCGGAACCAACGGCAAAGGGTCGGTTGTCGCTTTCCTATCGATGATCCTGAAGACACAAGGTTATCACGTAGGCACCTATACCTCACCATATCTTGTCCGTTTCAATGAACGGATCCGCATCGGTTTCAAACCCATTGAAGACGCCTTGCTGCTGGATCTCATCATGTGGGTTTATGACCTTAATGAAGCCCTTTACAAGACATACAAAGAACGTCTTTCATTCTTTGAGTTGGTGACATTGATGGCGTTTTGCCATTTTGATCGAACAGGTGTGACACATATGGTGATCGAGGTCGGACTTGGTGGCTTGCTCGATGCCACGAATATTCTTGACTATGATCTGTCTTTGATCACCAACATCGGTTATGACCACATGAAACAACTCGGCAATTCAAAAGAATCAATTGCCTATAACAAGCTTGGAATCTTGAAGCCGGGTCACCAACTTCTGACCACTGTCGATCCGGAGATGCACGCGTTTTTCACAAGTGAGCTCGAAAGGATTGGTGTCTCGGGCACGTTTCTGACCGATCAGGACTTTGAAAAGCTCTCTGATGATCCTTTGAGCTTCAGACACAAAGGTGAAACCTATGTCTTGTCGATGCTTGGTGACCATCAGATGAAGAATGCCTTGCTCGCAATCAACGCGATCAGAGTGCTCAATCCAATGATCGCTTTATCCACCATCAAAGAAGGCCTCCTAAGGGCCAAGTGGCCAGGACGCCTTGAAGCGATTGACGGTCCCTGTAAAACCTATCTCGATGGGGCGCATAACGCCCATGCGATTGAGGCGCTTCAGACGACTGCAACGACGCTTTTTCAAGGCAAAAGACTATTTGTCCTGTTTTCAAGTCTTTCCGACAAAGATGTGCATGCCATGCTGAAAACCATTGGCACATTTGCATTCAAGACGGTCCTGACATCGTTTCCTGATCACCGGATTCATGATCTCTCACCTTATGCAACAGATGAGATGCCATTTGTAAAGGATCCTTTTGATGCGCTATCGAGCTTGTGTCAGGAGACCAAAAGCGAAGACATCATCCTGATCACCGGGTCACTTCATTTTGTCGGATTCATGAAACGGGCACTGACTGAATCAAAGTAAATGGAAACACCTTCTGACTATCATCGGTCGGAGGTGTTTTCTATATGTATATGATCAGGGAAATGGCTGCCGACCAGCGACCTCGGGAACGGTTGATGACACATGGGGCCCAAGCATTATCAAATGAGGAACTCTTGGCCATTTTGCTTCGAAGTGGCTATCAAGATCGGTCCGTCATGGATGTCTCAAGAGAGGTCATCTCCCATCTGGCATCAATTGATGACCTGAAGCGGATCAGTGCTGAGGAACTGATGACCATCAAGGGCATCAAAAATGCCAAGGCGACGACCATCGTCGCCGCGATCGAACTCGGTCGTCGGATGACCATCAGTCCCAAAACCATCAGACCTAGGATTCAGACCCCTTTGGATGTGTATCATCGTCTTGAGACACGAATCGCCCATCTCGAACAGGAGCATTTCATTTGTCTTTATCTCAATACGAAGAGCGAGGTCATCAAGGAGGAAACACTCTATATCGGGACCATCAACCAGACCGTGATCCATCCCCGAGAAATATTCAGACGGGCCGTCAGAATCTCATCTTCGGCCCTGATCTTCATCCATAACCATCCTACGGGCGACAGCACGCCCAGTCGGGCCGATATCATCGCGACCAAAGAACTTCAGAAGTCAGGCGAACTGATGGGCATCAGTGTGGTTGATCATATCATCATCGGAAAGATGGAATTCTACTCAATCATGGCGGAAAGCAAGACAACGTTGACATGATTTATGGTAAAATCACCTTACAAGGAGTTGATGGTATGAAGCAAAAAAAGGATTCCACCAAATTGTTCTGGTCGTCAATCGCCATCGGTTTTATCTTGCTATTTGTCCTGATTTTGCTCTCGAGCGTCCTATCGGTCGGTGAACGATTGCAAAACGCAGCCCCCGGAATGTATCTTGATGTCATCTTTTATGTGCTTTCCGGATTGCTTTTTTATATTTTGATCGTCCGCCCTGTACATATCATCTTGTTTTCTCCGGCATTCTCAGTCGAGACAACGCTTGAGGCCTCAGGAAAGAAGAACTATGGTCTCTACAAACGGGTCGCGCGTCGACTTCTCTCTGATGAGATGTTTCCAGAAGAGCACCGGATGATGCTTGAATCATCGATGAACAACGTCGATGCCTTGAGGGAAGCATTGAACGAGTCATTCAACAAAGTCATCAAGAAACGGATGAACGATGTCATCAGGAAACACGCCAAGACCATCATGGTCTCAACCGCCATTTCCCAAAATGGCCGCCTCGATGCGATGATCGTCGTCGCGGTCAACCTAAGGATGATCAAAGACCTGGTTGTCATGTGCGGCTACCGCCCAAGCTTCAAGAACCTTTCGAAACTCACCATCAATGTCTTCACAACCGCGCTCATCGCGGAAGGGCTTGAAGATTTGAACCTTTCGGAAGTGCTCCCGATGTCAGGGATCAACACCGTGGCCGAGCTGCCTCTGGTCAAAGGGGCCATCTCATCTGTCACCCAAGGGATCTCAAACGCTCTTTTGACACTCAGAGTCGGGATTGTGACCAGAAAGTATTTGTTCAGTGATGCCCAAGAGATCACCAAAGAGAAAATCAGACGTGATGCCTTGCTCGAAGCAGCCAAGATCACACCGATCATTGTTGGTGAAGTGTTGGCCATGTTTCCAAAGCGGTTTTTCTCACTCTTCAAAAAAACCGATAAGTCAGATGGGGATGAATAAGGCTCAATAAGCAACCATTTAATCAATTAGTTTAAACTCTGTCATATTGATGATGACCGGCTAGATTAGCCAATCCATTCGCATCATAAGCTTTAAGCCTATCGAACATTGGTTAACCGAATCCCTTTTTAACGCTCATCTCCGTCAACACTGGTAATGTAAATATTTGAAATTTGTGTTGAAATATCCGTCAAAAATATGTAAACTATAAGCGGTAGAAAATAATGCCACCTACGTGGCAAAAAAACAAGGAGAATAAAATGAAACGGCTATTTGTGCTTTTACTGGTTGCGACTGTTGGTTTGTTTCTTGTTGCTTGTGATGAAGTAACAGAAACTGAATGGAAAATTGTCATGCTGACCGATGTTGGAACCATCACTGACAAATCATTCAACCAAGGCACGTACGAAGGTGTTAAGGCATTCGCTGAAGAAAATGACATTGAGCATATGTATTTCAGACCAAATGCAGGTACGAAAGCTGATTACCTTGAAGCGATTGACCTGGTTGTCGAAAATGGTTTCAATGTCGTTGTCACGCCAGGTTTCCTATTTGAAACAGCGATTTATGAAGCCCAGACAAAGTATCCTGATGTCTACTTCATTCTTATTGACGGCGAACCTCAACTTGGTGACTATACGACTTACGAAACCAAGGAAAACACCGTCAACATCCTTTTCCAGGAAGAACAATCAGGCTTCCTCGCAGGATATGCCGCAGTTGCCGATGGATATGAGAATTTGGGATTCATGGGTGGTATGTCCGTTCCCGCGGTTGTTCGTTTCGGTCTCGGATACATTGCCGGTGCCTACTATGCAGCTGAAGTTTTGGACAAGACGATCACTTTTGAAGCTTCACGTTATGAGTATCTCGGAGACTTTGATAACAAGCCTGAGCACACAACATTGGCAAACAGTTGGTATGCTGCCGGTGTTGAAGTCATCTTCGCGGCTGCTGGCGGAGCAGGCAACGCTGTCATGAAGGCTGCCGAAGACTCAACAGCCAAAGTCATCGGGGTTGACGTTGATCAGGTCGATGAGTCGCTTACTGTCATTTCATCAGCAATGAAGCAATTGGCAGTCGCTGTTCAGCAAGAACTCAAAGCTTTGATCATTGATGACGCATTCAATGGTGGACAGACACTCGTCAAGGGTGCTGCTGAAGATGCTGTTGGTCTTCCATTGGGAGATTCATTCAAATTCACAGTTTTCACGATTGCTGAATATGAGACGCTTCTTGAATCCATCAAGGATGGTTCGCTGGTTGTTCCGACAACAAAAGACGAGCTGATCACATTCTTGGCTTCAAACGCCGGTGATCCGTCAATTACAGCTCTAGTTAACAAAGTGGCCTGATAAATCATCAAAACTAGGGGTGAATGAAATACTTCGCCCCTTTTTTTTTGACTGTCTCGGAGGAAAATTATGAATTACGCAATTGAGATGCTCAACATCACAAAAACATTTGGTTCGCTCATTGCCAATGACAACATCACTTTTCAAGTAAAACCGAGTGAGATTCATGCCATTCTTGGTGAGAATGGCGCTGGCAAATCAACACTCATGTCCATCCTCTTCGGGCTTTATAGTGCTGACTATGGAACGATTAAAATCAAAAACAAAGAAGTCATCATCCGTGATCCTAATGATGCTAATGATCTAAAGATTGGCATGGTGCACCAGCATTTCAAATTGGTCGAAGTGTTCACAGTTCTTCAAAACATCATCTTAGGTGCAGAAACGGCAGTGCATGGATTTATCGATTATGACGATCCAAGAACTAAGATAATCGCCCTGAGTGAGAAATATAACTTGTCTGTTGACCTGGACGCTTATATAAAAGATATCAGTGTCGGTATGCAACAGCGCGTCGAGATATTGAAAATGCTCTACCGTGATGCCGATATTTTGATTCTTGATGAGCCGACAGCTGTTCTGACTCCACAAGAAATCAGCGGTCTTTTTGACGTCATCAAACGATTTGCCCGAGAAGGTAAATCGATCATCATCATCACCCACAAACTTGATGAGATCAAGTTGGTCGCTGACCGGTGTACCGTTCTCAGAAAGGGCCGCCACATTGATACTGTCGATGTCAAAACGACAACAGTGGAAAAACTCGCCGAACTGATGGTTGGCCGCGATGTGAACTTCACGGTTGAAAAAACAGTTGCCAAACCTGAAAATACTGTATTTGAAATCAAAGGCGTCAATAAATTTAACAAAGATCGGACAAAGAAAGTGTTGAATGATATCTCTTTCGCTGTCAAAGAGGGAGAAATATTGTGTATTGCCGGAATCGAGGGAAACGGCCAAACGCAGTTAGTCAATCTGTTGACAGGACTAGACCTAGACATGGAGCCAGGAGGTATCATCACTTTAAACGCTGTCGATATCACCAACGCTTCCATCCGTGAGCGCGTCGAAGCCGGGATGGCGCATATTCCTGAAGATCGTCAAAAGTATGGTCTTATTCTTGATTATAGCTTGGCTGAGAATATGATTTCGAACACATACTACAAACCCAAATATCAGAACTGGGGGTTTCTCAAGTTTGACGTCATCTCGGAATACACCAAAACGCTCATCGAGAATTATGATATCCGATCAAGTCAAGGGGAACACACTTTGACCCGATCGATGTCAGGTGGTAACCAGCAGAAAGCCATTATCGCCAGAGAAACATCACGACCGCACAGTTTTCTAGTCGCTGCCCAACCAACCAGGGGGCTTGATGTTGGTGCCATCGAATATGTCCACAAAACAATTATCCAGGAACGCGATCAGGGAAATGCTATCCTTGTTGTCTCTCTCGAACTTGATGAGATCATGAATCTTGCTGATCGGATTTTGGTGATGTATGACGGAATGATTGTCGCTGAACTTGATCCTCAAAAGACCACCACTGAAGAAATTGGTCTATATATGTCCGGAAGCAAAAAGAAGGAAAGGGGATCAAGTCATGAATCTAGACATGAAACGTCTCTTACAGAGAGTTAAGAAAACCCTTATTTCCCCCACGATTCTCAATATGTTTCTGGCAATCGGAACAGGTCTGCTGGTCGGCTTCATACTCATGTTTGTCATCGCGGAAAGAAAACTGGATTCCGTCAGTGGACTCTCTCAATTATTGTTTGGAGGGGTTGAAAGCACCCGCATGATTGGCAATGTCCTCTTCAGTGCGGCCCCGCTGATCCTCGTTGGTCTCTCAGTCGCTTTTGCATTTAAGACTGGATTGTTCAATATCGGTGCGTCCGGACAATTCATGGTCGGAGGGATCGCGGCGTTGTATGTTGCGAACCTACTCAGCCTCCCCCCATTCATTCATTTTGTCGTTGCTGTACTGGCTGCAGTATCTGCCGGAGCTCTTTGGGGATTTGTCCCCGGCTTATTGAAAGCAAGATTCAATGTCAATGAAGTCATCACGACGATTATGATGAATTATATCGCCGGATATAGCAGCGCGATAGCCGCCAGCTACCCTAAAGTATATGATGAAGGCATCACTGCCATTAACATTTCCTTCCCTACAGCAGAAATACCTAAGTTCGGATTGGACGCACTATTCCCCGGATCCTACATTGATATTTCTATTGTCATTGCCATTGTAACATCAGTTTTGATTTGGGTTGTTCTCAAAAAAACGACTTTTGGTTATGAGATCCAAGCGGTTGGCGCATCCCAAAGTGGTTCTAAGTATGCGGGAATCAATGTCGGCAAAAATGTGATCCTATCAATGATGATCGCCGGTGGAATCGCTGGTTTGGCCGCCGGGATGAACTATTTGCCTCATGATCCAGACTACTTGCGAACATATACGGCCATTCATCCCATGGGATTTGAAGGGATTTCGATTGCTCTGATTGCGAATTCCAATCCCATCGGCATCATTTTCTCTGGCATCTTTATTTCCCACCTTAAAAAGGGAGCTTTATCAATGCAATTTTTCGGTTATTCGAAGGAGATTGCCACTATCGTCATGTCTGTCATCATTTATATGATTGCGATCTCATCCTTTATTGGACATTATTTCCAAGACCGTCGCATCAAAAAAGACATTTTGTTAGACAAAGAGCAAAAGGAGATAGATGATCATGTATGAGAATTTGATCAGCTATTTGATTTTAGTCCTTGTTTTGGCGATCCCTCTCATCGTGACGGCTATTGGCGGATTATTCACCGAACGAAGCGGTGTCACAAATATTGCTTTGGAAGGAATCATGATCATCGGTGCCTTCACTTCACTTGTTGTGATCAACCGAGTATCAGCATCTTCAGTCGGTGGCCCATTCATACTTTACCTTATCGGTATGCTTGTTGCCATGGTTGCCGGAATTCTCATCAGTTTCATTCACTCCATCGCATCAATCAAAATGAAAGCAAATCAAATCATCAGTGCGACCGCAATCAATACACTGACACCATCATTGGCGATGTTCCTGACCTTGAGTCTGACTTTAGGGATTGCTGAAGGAGACGATAAGCTACCTGTCCCCGGAGGTCAATTCAAAATTTCCGAAGTTCCATTATTATCAGATATACCTTTTATCGGTGACCTATTTTTTTCACAGTTTTATCCAGCCCTTTATATTGGAATTCTGATCATTGTCCTGGCCTATGTCATCCTTTATAAAACAAAGTTCGGTCTTCATTTGCGGGCTTGTGGAGAAAACCCTCATGCTGCCGATGCTGCTGGCATTAACATCTTCAGAATCCGTTATATCGGCGTCTCGATTTCTGGAGCACTCGCTGGCTTGAGTGGCTTCTTCTATGTCACAAGTTTCACAACCGTCTTCAATAATACCTCTGTATCGGGATTTGGTTTCCTTGCCATCGCGGTCCTCATATTCGGTAATTGGAAACCTTTCAAGATCATGCTGGCAGCTCTTTTGTTTGCAAGCCTGGTCACGCTAGCCGAAGGAATTGCTTATTTTCCCACTCTTGAATCACTAGGAATCAATAAACACCTATTATCAATGCTTCCATATATAGTGACCATCATCGTCCTCATCCTTACGTCTAAGAATTCAAGAGCACCAAAAGCGTTGGGTCAGGTCTACGATCAAGGACAACGTTAAACCTGAATCACAATGTGTCAGCCCACCAGGCCGAGAACCAACATTCTTCACATTGAGTTCTCTTGCCATACGCGATTTGACCATGACTATCATCTGTCATGTATCATTTCAGCCCCTTCTAACGCTTCACCATTGACTTTTCATGCCCGTTCGTATAAAATATCTTTGTTGTACCACATAGAAGAGGTCTTAAACGCCATATGGCTACCTCCATAGTGAGTCTTCAAATACAAGGAGGTGTAACAACGTATGTATGCAGTCATTCAAACAGGTGGTAAACAAGTACGCGTGACGCCAGGACAAGAAATCTATGTCGAGAAGCTTGATGTGCAAGCCGATGACACATATGAATTCACAGACGTCCTGATGATTGGTGGCGAAAAAACCATCATCGGCTCACCCATGGTCGAAGGCGCAAGTGTCTCAGCCCGCGTCATCAAACAAGGCCGCGGTCCGAAGATCATCGTCTTCAAGTACAAGCGCCGCAAAAAGTACCGCAACAAGCAAGGCCATCGTCAGTCATACACGAAGCTCGAAATCACGAGCATCAATGCCTGATGATCAAAGTGGTTTTCGGTCACAGTGATGACACTGTAACCAACATTTCCGTCACCGGCCACGCCGGTTTCGGCCGACACGGCACAGACATTGTCTGCGCGGCTGTCTCAGCATCTGTGCTGATGACCGCAAACGCGATCTCATCGCTTGAGTTGGACGACACCGTCCAGCTTGATCTCAAAGAAGGCGTGTTCAAACTGAAAGTCCAGAAAGCGAACCGGATCACTCAAGGTTTGCTCAAGACATTGGTTGATGCCATCACCCAGATGCAGCAAACGTATCCAAAACACATCACAATTCGGAAGGAGGACTAACATGCTCCGATTCAATATTCAGCTCTTCGCCTCGAAAAAAGGCGTTGGTTCAACCAGAAACGGTCGTGACTCAGAGTCCAAACGACTCGGTATGAAATTATCCGATGGTCAGTACTGCAAAGCAGGTTCCATCATCTATCGCCAACGCGGCACCAAGATCCATCCCGGCACCAATGTCGGACGCGGGTCGGATGACACACTGTTTTCCACCATCAGCGGGATCGTCAAGTACGAACGCAAAGGCAAGACGCGTACACAGGTGTCCGTCTACGAAGCCTAATGACAACCAAAGGATAACGGACGTTATCCTTTTTCTTTGAAATGGAGTTGATCATATGTTTGTCGATGAAGTCAAAATTGAAGTGACCGCTGGTCGTGGCGGCAATGGCATGGCCTCTTACAGACGCGAGAAGTATGTCGAGTATGGTGGTCCATGGGGTGGTAACGGCGGGCATGGCGGTTCAATCATCTTCCAAGGTGAGGAAGGTCGCCAAACCTTGGTCGATCTCAGATACCAGCGGCATATCAAAGCCAAAAACGGTGTCAATGGCATGTCCAAAGGCATGCATGGGAAGAACGCCGGACATACGATCGTGATGGTGCCTCTTGGGACCATTGTTTTCAATGAGGACAAATCACTGATGATCGGTGAGATCACCGCTCATGGGCAACAACTGATTGTTGCCAAGGGCGGCAAAGGCGGTCGCGGTAATATCGCGCTCGCAACCAGCCGGAACCCGGCCCCCGGTTACGCTGAAAAAGGTGATCCCGGAGAATCAAGGATCATGACGGTTGAGCTTAAAGTCCTGGCTGATGTCGGTCTTTTGGGCTATCCTTCCGTCGGCAAGTCGACCCTCATTTCGGTGCTCTCGAACGCCCGTCCCAAAATCGCCGCTTACCCATTTACCACCTTGCAGCCAAATCTTGGCATGGTGGAATCCCAGGACCGCTCATTTGTACTCGCGGATTTGCCAGGACTGATTGAAAATGCCCATCAGGGTCATGGCTTGGGCATTCGCTTCCTCAGACACATCGAGCGGTGTCGGGTGTTTGTCCACGTGCTTGATCTCGCAACCGAAAATCCTTATGAGGCGTACTTGAATGTCAGACATGAACTCGAACAATATGATCCGAAACTGTTGGAAAGACCGGAGATCGTTTGTCTGAACAAGACGGATCAGGTCTTTGACGATCATCTGATCAGTGACCTTGAGGCCAAGATTTCTGAACACCCGGTGGTCGCGATTTCCGCTCTTGAACAGACTGGACTTGGTGATCTGAAAGAATTGATTTTTAAGACTTTGGATCAGAACCCGCGCTTCATTCCGGTCATCGATGAGGTCAGAGCGTATACCTTTGAAGCTGAAGAAGAACCTTTTGCCATCACCTTGGTCGATGGGGTCTATGAGCTTACTGGCACAGCGCTCCGAACCATTTTCGAGCGAACTGACTTCTCAAACGAGGAAGCGATCAGACGCTTCGCCAGACAGCTCAGGGGCTTAGGCATCGATGATGCCTTGCGTGAGAAAGGTGTCAAGTCAGGTGACAGTGTCAAGATCTTTGATTATGTCTTTGAATTCATTGATTAACGGAACTGCGGTTCCGTTATTTTTTTCATATGATCAAAAAAACTGAGGTATCTCAGACACCTCAGTTCAAATGGAGCATACGCATCTTGAAGCGATGACTCTTTCTTAGGATGTTGATCTCACGACGTTGGATCCGTTGCTGTTGCTTAGTTGTCTGGGCAACATAACGACGATGGTGTTTGGCGAGATTCCGAAGGCTTTCCTCACGTCTTGTCGCTGTCCTTAAGACATCTCCTTCGAAGCCATTTAGTTTCTGGAGTCTGACCTGCTTGGCTTTCTCTTCAAGGACACGATGTTGTTCCTGCTTTTGACGCATCAAGGTCTTCAGCCGCAGCGTTTGCTGATCGGCACGGGAAAGAATCAACTGATTGCGGGTCAAAAGCGTTTCCTCGAGTGTCTCAAGTGCTTTGACCTTTTCAATCCACAACTGATCAATCTTGCCTAACTGCCGCATCTTTTGTTCTGTCTTTGTCTGAGCAAGCTGATCGTGTTCAAGATTGACTTGGGACACGATGGCATTTGAATTGTCAGACAAGAGCTTTGTTTCCTCCTTGAGTCTTGGTTCTGTTGACTGAATGGTGGATTCGAGCGTCTTCAGATGACGTTCGATCTCGGACAAACGTTTTTGAAAGTTCAGTTCCAGGAGCACCAACTGTTTTGCGAGGACATTCTTCAAAGAGGCTTGGCGATCCTCGAAAGAGGTCGTCATCCGGTTCATCTCCGATGTGATCGCTTTGTTCCTGACGCGACATGTCCCATCAAGACCTTCAAGAAGTCTGGAGGTCGAGCGCGCAAGGGTTCTGATCATATTGTCTTCAGCATTGTTGGAGTGGGTATGAAAGTCTTTCATCAGATCCAAAAAGGTCTGTTGATTCAAAACCAGATCACGGTCATAGACGAGGTCGCTACGATCAATGTCGGAAAAGACATCAGCGAGGACCGTGTCAGTGACATAGACTTCATTGATCAAGCGCTGGTATCCATGAACTGACTGTTCGATGTTTTCCTTGAGCTGCTTCTTGATGTCCATATGGATCATGTCAGCCTTGTTTTGGAAAACCAGGTAGGAAGATGTTTCTTTCTGGAGATCAATCTCAAGGCGGTTCATCGCTTTTTGCTTTTTGAGTGCCACTTTTTCAAACGCATCATTGAATGGCAACAGTTCACGATGTCTGTCATCAGCGGTCTTATTGAGACGTTGGAGGGTCTGTGTGAGTTGCTTGATGTCTGCTTCATGAGTCGAGACCAATCGGGCATCATCCTTGGCATCTGATGACATAGACGATGAAGTGCCTTCGGTGATTGGGGGTTTGCTCGCACGTTGCAGCGTCTCAAGGCTCATCTTGGCTTTGTCAATGTCTGATTGAATGCGCATCATCTCAGCGTCAAGTTTCATGACCTCATCGACGATGGCTTGTTTCTGACTGTCAATCTTGGCGATTTCCTGATCAAACATATCAGAAAGATCTTCCCGTTTTCTGACATATCGTGATGATTTAAGGGAATCGATTTTGGCGGCATAAAACGCTTGATCAGATGATTGATACTCATCGATCAAGCCCTCAGCCAAGATCTCGAACTCTGTGAGCATTCGGATGATGATGGTGACCACCATCTTGAAAACCTCAGGATGAGACGGGAGAAGATAGAGGTCACGGATGACATGTTTGATGTTTGTTTTGGTCTTTTGAAACATTCTTAGAATGGCAAAGAGACGTTCACTCTTGGCCTGTCTCATATCAAGTTCAACACGGTGCGTCTCAAGAATTGTCTTCGAACGGCTTGATGAGAGCTGGTATGCGGATTGAATCTTGGCGCGGTCAGTGGCGCACTGCCTGGCATTCTTTTCAAGGCGTAAGACATAGGAGAGCCGTTCAAGGGCCTCATCATGTTCATGCATGAAGAATGTCCGGTCATTTTCGATCAATTGGAGATCCTGATCATAGTCATAACCATGTGAGAGAAGGGCTTTCTCATATAGCGCTTTGGCCAGGTCCATGCGTTGTTGTTGCTCGGTGACCCTGGTGTCACGCTTGAGTTTTTCCTCTTCGATGCTCAGTTGGGTGGTGATGTTTGTCACCTGTTCCTGGGTTTTGCGAAAGGCGATGATGGCCTCTTTTTCAAAAGATGCGGAAACCTCATCCTTTTGGATCAGAAGCACTTGTTCGTCATCCTTATGACGGGACAGGTTGATATCGAGATGGGCATCGTTGGCAAGCAGGTTCAGTTCCCGTTCCTGGATGACGGCCGCCATCTGCAGTTGGGTCTCAAGCGGCAACATGTCTTTCAGATATGTCATTGACAGACATTCCATTTTGTACTGCCGGTCAACGTTGACTTTTTTGATGTCTTGTTCGAAAAGCGTCATATTGTGTTGATAGTTCAGATCGATCTTGGTCAGTTCCTGTTTTTTCTCGTAAGCAAAAAGCGTCTTCGATAGACGCCAGTCGTTCATCTGGCGGATATGATACTGATCATGCATGAACAAACGGCGTTGCTGGTCTCTTTGCTTGGCCAGAATGTCTTTTTGGGTTCTGATGATCTGGCGGTTCAGATCATTGTCGAGCGCGTTCAGCTTCTTCGTGAGCTGACGGTTCATCCGATCTTTTTCTTCGACCGAGTCGATCGTTTTCATGACTTGTCGCATCTCTCTGGAGGTCATGAGTTTGTCGCGGTTGATGGACTCACGATATGAAGAGAGTTTGCTGTTCAACAAGGTGATTGATTCACCGGCATCATGAATGATTTTGCGTTTTTTGGACTCATATGATTCTTTTTGACGTTCAAAAAGCGCATCTTTTGTCTGGTTTTTTTGAACAAACTGGGACTCCGCATTCGTTTTTGCTTGCTGGTAGGCTTTCTGAAGCTGATCGATCGCTTCGCGGATTGGCACGATCTGTTGTGCTTCCTCTTCGGTGATGACACTTTGTTGTTTGTCGCGGGATGCTTTGAGTTCACTGATTTTCTTGTTGATGTCAACCGAGAGTTGATGATATGAGGTCTTAATCGAGAGGTAAACCTGATCATTATGCTCACTTTGGGCTTGACTGTCTTTTGAAATCGTTTTTTGGACCCTGGTATGTCCTTTGACGCTTTCCTTGACTTGGTCGTCAATGCTTTTTAGGGCTTGGTTTTCCGTTTGTTCGATCTCTGAAATGGCATTTGCTTTTTGGTTTTCGATCAATGAGACAGCTCTTTGATAACTTTCCTTGATGTCAGCGATTTTCTTTTCTGCCTGGGCAATCTCACGGTGGTAGGTCATCAAGGCCTTGGCATCGCTCTCACTGCGGATCGCTTTGGCATCAACCATGCGGTCATCAAGGGTCTCAAGACGGCTGTTTAGGACATGGGATAGGTCTTTGGCCTTTTTCCGGTGCGCCTCTTCTAGATCTTTCAAGGCCTCATTGTTGACTCTAATGGTCTCTAAAAGATTGACATCCTCTAGAATCGTCGCTTCCCGTCTGATCTCGTGCAGATGATTGATGCGTGCTTGCAACAAGGTGTCGTCTTGTTTCTCGAGGTCGGTGATTTCAGAGAGAAATGGATTGATGGAACGTAAAATACCCGACATCGCCTTTGCGATCGGGGTATATTTCTTGTCGGTACTGAACTGCGCCTTCAATTCCGTCTGATATCCACGGATATCCTTCATCTTAATGATACGCATCACCTTATTCCGATTATAACATAATCGGCGGATTTCATAGCGGATTGCGGTGAAAAATGATATAATAAAACACGAGATTTGTTTCACGGAGGAACGCATGTACGCATCCATCAAGGGACTTGTGACATCCATCAGACCCACCCATGTCGTCATCGAAAATCATGGCATCGGATATAAGATTATTGTTGCCAACCCGTATCTGTATCATCTCCATGACGAGGTGATGGTGCAAACCCATCATTATGTCCGTGAGGACATCAATCAGCTCTATGGGTTTCCAACCGATGAGAGCAAAGATCTTTTCATCCGGCTGATCGGAGTTTCTGGGATTGGGCCGAAAAGCGCACTGAGCATTCTTGCTACCGATGCCATCCAAGAAATCATCTATGCGATTGAAAGTGGGGATGCGAAATATCTGACTAAATTCCCCGGGATTGGGCTCAAGAGTGCCCAACAGATCATCTTGGATCTCAAAGGCAAACTGACCATCGATGATTCAGAGTTGATCCCAACCCATGCCAGTGACGCGATTGACGCCTTGTCGGCGTTGGGTTACTCGAAAGTCGAGATCCGCAAAGTCATGAAAAAGATCAACCACGACCAACCCATTGAGGCCTTGATCAAAGATGCCTTGAAAATGCTGATGAAGTAGGTGTGACATGGATAAGGAACGACTCGTGACGACGATGTCCCTCAAAGAAGATGAGGATCAGACGCTCAGGCCTAAGACGCTTGGACAATACATCGGCCAAAATGACATCAAAGATATGCTTTCCGTCTACATCCAGGCGGCACTCAAACGTAAGGAAGCACTTGATCATATTTTACTCTATGGGCCCCCTGGACTCGGTAAAACAACCTTGGCCCAGATCGTTGCCAACGAGCTTGGTGTCCAGATCAGGATCACCTCCGGTCCCGCCATCGAACGCAGCGGGGACCTCGCAGCAGTCCTGAGTTCACTCGCGCCCGGCGACGTCTTGTTTATTGATGAGATTCACCGTCTTCCCCGCTTTGTCGAAGAAGTGCTCTATAGCGCGATGGAGGATTATGTCCTCGATATCGTGATTGGCAAAGACAGCGAGTCACGATCGATCAGGATTGATCTGCCCCCGTTCACACTGATTGGGGCAACCACCAGATTTGGTGATCTGTCCGCGCCGCTTCGTGAACGGTTCGGGGTTGTCATGCGCCTGAACTACTATGACATCGATGATCTTGAACAAATCGTCTCACGCACCTCAAGAGTCTATGAGACAACCATCACCGAAGATGCTGTGAGCGCACTTGCCAAGCGTAGCCGTGGAACACCCAGAATCGCCAACCGTCTGTTCAGACGGGTCCGTGATTTTGCTGAGATTATTGGTGACGGCACCATCACGACAGACATCACAAACCATGCCTTGAGCAAACTAGGCATCGACCATAACGGACTCGACCATACAGATTTCAGATATTTGAAGAGCATCGTCACCATGTTTGGTGGGGGTCCGGTCGGAATCGAGACAATCGCTGCCACCATCAGTGAGGAAATCACGACTGTTGAGGATGTCTATGAGCCTTACCTGATGCAAGAAGGCTACATCAAGCGAACACCACGGGGACGGGTTGCGACCGAAAAGACCTATCAGGCGCTTGGACTCAAATACTACAAAGGACTCTTTGGCGATGAACGTTGACCTCTTTGATTATGATCTTCCAAAATCACTCATTGCCCAGCACCCGAGCCAGCAACGTGACCATTCTCGGATGATGGTCATCAATCGGGAAACCCAGTCCATTGACCATCGTCATTTCTATGACATCGTTGATGAACTTGACCAGCATGATGTGCTTGTCATCAATGATACCAAAGTCATTCCCGCCCGATTGATTGGACTCAAAGCAGAAACCAATGCCGTGATTGAGATCTTATTGCTGATATCAATCGATGGTGACACGTGGGAAACCATCGCAAAACCCGCCCGGCGCGTCAAAAAGGGGACCATTGTTGAGGTCAGTGACCAGCTTAAAATGACCTGTCTTGAGGAACGAGCTGACGGGATCCGGATCATGTCTCTAAACTATGAGGGGATTTTGATGGAAGTTTTGGAACGTCTAGGGACACTTCCGCTCCCCCCCTACATCACCGCTTTGCAAGATGACATCAATCGCTATCAGACCGTTTATGCGGACAAGCCAACCAGTGCCGCGGCCCCAACCGCGGGACTCCATTTCACCCGTGAGCTCTTGGATAAACTCTCCAACAAAGGCATCGAGATTATCCCCATCACCCTCAATGTCGGTCTTGGGACATTCCGTCCTGTGAGTGCGACCCTTGTCGAAGAACATGTGATGCATGAGGAGACCTACACGATCTCGGTGTCCTCAGCAAAGAGACTGAATGAGGCCAAACGAGAGAACAAGCGGATTGTTGCTGTTGGCACCACCTCGTTGCGGACGCTTGAGAGCAATTATGACGATGGGTTCAGATCAGGAACTTACGAGACGGGAATCTTTATCTATCCCGGCTACACATTCAAGGTCACAGACCGGCTGATCACGAACTTCCATCTTCCCAAATCGACGCTGTTGATGCTGGTCTCCGCTTTCTCATCACTCGATCTGATCAAAACCGCATATGAGGAAGCCGTATCAACATCTTACCGATTCTTCTCATTTGGCGACGCCATGCTCATCAAATGACACACGCCATTGAAATGATCGGCCATTGCCGATATAATCAAGATGAACGGAGTTAAGCCATGACAGACACACAGACATTGCTACTGGGCATTGGCGGAATCATCATCGCTGCCCTCTTCATCACAATCCTGATGCTTGTCAGAAAAAAGACAGCAAACCCGAAGACTCGTGTCCTTAACACCGACATGTCAGTCATCACGAACTTGATTCGCGCCCTTGGCGGTATCGACAATATCGTGGATGCCAAGAGCGAACATCAACGTCTCAAGATCACATTGAAACAACCGAAATCGGTCAATCCGACCGAGCTCAAGTCATTGGGTATGCCAGCGGTGCTGGCCAAAAATGACATCAAAATCCTGATCAAAGGCAATGCCATGGAGGCATGTCGCCACATCAATGACCAAAGAAACGGAGAACACACATGAAACAGACTTTTAAGATCACATCGGAATACGGTATCCACGCCCGTCCGGCGACCCGTCTTGTCAACTTGGCAATGAGTTTTGACTCCGAGATTGACCTTTTCGCGATGGGACGTTCCATCAATTTGAAATCCATCATGGGCCTGATGTCCCTTGGTATTTACAAAGGCGAGGATGTCACCATCACAGCCACTGGTCGGGATGCCGAGAAAGCCATCACACTGATCACCGAGTTCATCATCTCCGAAGGTCTCGGAGATGTGACAACGTGAGACAAAAGAAACTCAAATTCGTTGATCTGAACCTGATTGATCGAATGGGTGTCACCCATGATCAAATGCCCATCGATTTTCCTGACCGCCCGATCCATCTTGAGATTGGTAGCGGAAAAGGCCAATTTATCACCAAGATGGCGGCAGCGCATCCAAAGATTCATTTTGTCGCCATGGAAGTGAACATCAATGTCTGTTACCGGATTGCCGAAAAAAAGGCTGCCATGGGTCTTGATAATCTGAGTATCATTTTGGATGACGCATCCAACGTGAGCCTTTATCTGGGCAAACGAAGGGCACAGAGACTCTATTTGCTCTTCTCTGATCCTTGGCCGAAGAAAAGACATCACAAAAGACGTCTGACCTATCCCACATATTTAACACTTTACAAAGGTATTATGACCGATGACGCCCAGATGGTCTTTCGAACCGACCACGCGGCGTTCTTTGAAGACTCGCTTCTCTACATGCACGCAAACGCGCGTCTGATTGACGTCACCTATGACTTACCAAGAAGTGAGTTCATGACCGAATACGAAGAGAAGAAACGGCAAAACGGTCCCATTCATCAACTGATTGCAGAGGTGAACCATGATGCTTAAACCCATCTACAAACGACTCATGGATGCCCAAGGCATCGCCGGTCATGAGAGATCGGTCAGAAAGATCATGCATGAGGAACTGAACAAATACCCTTCTTTCCGGATTCAAAATGACCATCTCGGATCCATTTTCGCAACCAAAGAAGGCAGCGATGATCATCCTTATGTGGTGATGGTCGCTGGTCATATGGATGAGGTTGGGATGATTGTCAGGCGAATCACTGACCATGGCATGCTCGCCGTCCATCCCCTAGGGGGGCTAAATGGTGAGGTCTTTGTCTCGCAAGTCTTGAATGTCCATACCGATTCGGGCATTCTAAAGGGTGTGATCGGGGCCATTCCACCCCATCTGAAGAAGAACCAATCGACCACGTTGTCTGAGATGCTTCTAGACATCGGCGCGCGCTCCAAGGCAGAGGCCATCGAATTTGGAGTCAAGACCGGAGATATGGTGCTCTTTGACAATCCTTTCGCTTATTCCAAAAACAAACAACGCGTCATTTCCAAGGCCATTGACAACCGTTACGGCTGTGGCCTTGCTCTTGAAGTCGCCAAACGTTATGCCAAGAAATCATTGCCCTATACATTGGTCACAGGCGCGACTGTCCAGGAAGAGGTCGGTCTGCGGGGCGCTGAAACCGCTGTCAATACCTTTTGTCCTGACCTGTTTATCGCCCTTGACGCATCACCCGTGAATGACGTCCTTGACAAGGAAAGCCTTGGAAAACTTGGCGAGGGATTCTTGCTTCGGATCTATGATCCCAGAAACGTCATCCATCAGGGATTGCTCAAGCATCTGGTCCAATTGGCCACAACTCACCACATCAAGTTCCAGTATTTCACATCCATGGGTGGTACCGATGCCGCCAAAGCCTTGGATCTCCTAGATGGCATCCCATCGACCACCATCGGTTTGCCCGCCCGCTACATCCACAGCACCGCCGCGATGATGGACTTAGACGATTTGCAGTCAGCAAGAACCATGCTGTTTCAATTTCTTGACACGCTCACACCGCAGTTGATCAAATCATTGAAGGAGGGTTCATTGTGACCAAAACACTTTACAACGGCGTCAAAATGCCCAGACTCGGACTAGGCACATTCAGGGTTGCTGACGGTGATGTCGCTTACCAGACCGTGAGGCATGCTTTATCGGTTGGTTATCGGCACATCGACACCGCCCAGATGTATGGCAACGAAGATGGTGTCGGAAGGGCAATCAGGGACTCCGGCATCGATCGCGAGGCCATCTTCATCACGACCAAACAAAGACATCACATGCCGCCAGAAGATGCGATGAGGGCTTTCAATGACTCGCTTGAGCGTCTGAAGACCGATTATGTTGACTTGTTTCTCATCCATTGGCCCAATCATGACAAAGAGATCAATCAGGAGACCTGGCGTTTCTTTGAGTCACTTTACGACCACAAAAAAGCCCGTGCGATCGGTGTTTGCAACTTCCAGAAACACCATATCATTGATCTTTATGAAACCGCAAAAATCAGACCGATGGTCAATCAGGTCGAGCTTCACCCGGGGTTACCACAGATCCCTCTCAAACGTTTCTTGGATGAACAGAGGATTGCGACCATCAGTTATGGACCTTTCATGAAGGGGGAAGTCTTCAAGGACCACTATGAGGAGACCTTGTCACGCTTGGCAACCAAATATGAGGCCACCATCGCCCAGGTTGTCATTGCCTGGGGACTTGAACGGGACATCTTCATGATTCCCAAATCGGTCACCCCTGATCGGATCGATCAGAATTTTGCTGCCCGTGATCTTGTTCTTGATCCCGATGACATCAAAGTGATCAATGCGCTTTCACGGGGCAAACGGGTCTATACCGATCCTGACAACAACCCTTGGGGCGTCTTCAAACCTTATCAACCTTGATGGTCATTCGTGACCATCTTTTTTATTGTACTTTGCATACAACAATTGGATTTTGGCAACCTTTGTCGTATAATGGACACGGTGATGATCATGAACTATATAGAAAAAGCACACATCTGGAAGATTGAGCCGTCGCTAGACGATGCCCTCAAAACCGAACTGAATACCATGAATGAAGAGCAGCTAGAAGATGCCTTCCATACCGATCTTGCCTTTGGAACCGGTGGACTCAGAGGTCTGATGGGCGCAGGTACCAACCGGATCAACATCTATACCATTCGCCGGGCTGCCCTTGGCCTTGGCAGATACTTGCTCACGAAAGCTCAGAGAGGGCTTGTCGTCATCAGTTATGACAACCGTCATGACTCAAGACGCTTCGCTTTCGAATCAGCCCTGGTTCTCTCGTCATTGGGACTTGACTGCCAAGTTTTTGAACATCTGAGACCCACTCCGATGCTCTCTTTTGCCGTCAGGCATTTGAGTGCTTTGGGTGGGATCATGATCACTGCCAGCCATAACCCCAAAGAATACAATGGCTTCAAGGCGTATAACCATACCGGTGCACAGCTCAATCTTGAAGAAGCTGACCAGGTCATCAAGGCCATCAACGCGATTGAAGATGTCTTTGCCATTGACACGATGGATGACAGCCGGATCAAGACGATCGATGAGTCCTTTGATGATCTTTACCTGAATCAGATCGCATCGGTCTGCCCACTTTCTGGAAACAAGCATCTTCACATCATCTACTCACCCCTCCATGGGACAGGGGGGACAGTCATCCCCAAACTATTGAGCGAAAAAGGGTACCGAGTTGAACCTTATGCCCCAGAAATGCGACCTGACCCTGATTTCTCAAGTGTCCTCTCCTCCAACCCTGAGGATCCGAGAAGTTTCGTAAACACGATTCGTTATGCCGATGATGTCGATGCTGACCTGATCATGGTCACCGACCCCGATGCCGACCGTCTCGGCGTCGGCGTCAGAACTAAGGATGGCGTCATCTTGCTCAATGGCAACGAGACCGCAGCCCTAGTGCTATATGACATACTAGAATCCAAGAAAGCTGATCATAGCTTGCCTGAGAATGGTGTGGTCTATACCACCGTTGTCACGACTGACCTGATTGAAACCATCGCTTCCGCCTACGGCGTTAAAACCATCAAGACCCTGACCGGATTCAAGTTCATCGGCGAACAGGCCGAACTGAACCAATCAAGCACCACCTATCTCTTTGGCGCGGAAGAGTCGTATGGATCGCTCATCAGCGATGTGGTCAGAGACAAGGACGCTGTCCAAGCCGTCTGCCGGCTTGCCCAGATGGCAAGTGTCCTAAAAAGCAAAGGCCAGACCCTTCTTGACCTTCTTGAGCAGATCAGCAAACGGTTCGGCGCGCATGCAGAACTGACCCAAAGTCTCACTTTGAAAGGCATTGAAGGCCTCGAGAAGATCAAGGACATCATGGACCATGTCAGACATCACCCACCACTCGTCAATGGACAAAAACCGGTCCAAACAGCAGACTATCAAAGTGGCATGGTGACTGACACTGCAGGAACCAGACCAACCGGGCTCCCACAATCCAATGTCATCAAATATCATTATGGGGAAGGCACATGGGTCGTTTTCCGTCCCAGTGGCACCGAACCCAAACTAAAGATTTACGTGGGCACCAGAGAAAAGACCATGTCCGACGCCAAAGCACGGGCAACCAATATCTCCAATAGACTGATTGATACCATCAAATCCATATGACCAGGAGGCATCACATGACTGACACACGCAGACACAAATATGTCGAACACGTCCCAACCCAAACGATTTCCCTGTTCTTTTCCGGCATCGCCCCGGTCAGATCAACGGATCAGTCATATCCGTTTTCTGTCAATCGCAATTTTTTCTACCTCTCGGGGATTGACCAGGAAAACGCCGTTCTGATGATGATCAAAGGGGCCAAAGAAACTCAGACGTTGCTTTTCATCAACAAGCCTGATCCCCAAAAGGCGTTATGGGATGGCGAGACCCTCTCCTTTGAGGATGCCGCCAAGACCGCATCCCTTTCAGAAAGTGATGTCAGAGACATCGAAACCCTTGATGAGACGCTCAATGGTCTCTTCTCAAGCGGTCGGAAAGCCATCCATGGGTTGATTGACACAGTCTACATTGACCTTTCAAGACAAAAATCCACGAGTCCAAAAACGGTCGCGGAGCACTTCGCAACCACCCTCAAGGATCGTTATCCCCATCTTCAGATCAAGCCCTCCCAAGGCATCCTCGCAACGCTCAGGATGGTCAAGGACGCACAAGAGATTGAAACCATCAAACGGGCCATCCGTGTGACCAGGGATGGACTGATCAATATCATGACCATGCTCGAGGAAGGGATGCATGAATACGAAGCTGAAGCCGTTTTCAACTATATTCTAAACAAGAACAGAATGCGACCAGGCTTTGAGACCATCGCCGCGTCAGGTAAAAATGCCACTGTTCTTCACTATGTCAGCAATGACAGCAAGATCCAGAAAGGCGACTGTGTCCTCTTCGATCTTGGGGCTGAGCACAATCAGTACAACGCCGACATCACCCGTGTCTTTCCGGCCTCAGGCACCTTCACAAAACGTCAGAAAGAGATTTATAATGTAGTCCTGGAAGCAAACAAGAAGACCATTGAATGGGTCAAGGCGGGTATCTCTTACAAAGCCTTTCTTGACTATGGCAAACAGATCTTGATTGACGGAGCCAAACGGTTGGGTCTGATCAAGGAAGATGCTGAGATCAGTCGCTATTACTATCATAGCCTTGGCCACTACCTAGGCCTTGATGTCCATGATGTCGGTGATGTCACCAAACCGATTCCAGAAGGTGCGGTCCTGACCGTTGAGCCGGGTCTCTACATTGCCGAAGAAGGCATTGGCATTAGGATTGAAGACGACATCCTGATCACCAAAGATGGTGCCATCAACCTATCCGAAGACATTCCCAAGGAAACAAAGGACATCGAAGAGATCATGAAAAAGCAGTGAGCTTGACAATGAGGGACACATCGGTGTCCCTTTATTTTATGGAAAAATCCCATCCGTTGTCCTATCATAGGTCAAGGAGGGATATCATGAAACAACTTTTGACTGTCTTACTGGTGGCATTGATGCCACTATTATCTACCTTTGTCCTCGCCAATGATGATTATCAATCATTTGAGTCGATGGAACTGACCACCGGCATGTTGCTTGAGGATTACTCGAAAGCTGATTACAAGCGCTATTACAAAGACGTTGACAAACGGCGGTTCTTCGGATGGCGGATCAACAAGGTCCATGACGACATCAAGGTCAGTTATGTGACCGAAACACTCTTTTCGTATTATAACGACGGATACACGCCAATTGAATACACGTATGACTTTGTCTTCGAAAAGACCTCAAAGATCAATGTCTCTGCAACCGGCTCGATTGCCTTGAAACAGGGAAAGAAAGACGGGGCGTTCGCAAACAACCTAGATGCCGCCTTGAAAATCACCGCCTCATATGACACTTCTGAGAAAACCAAGGAAACCGTCAAGATCGCCCTTGATGTCGATCCCGGCACGCAAGTCAACTTATACATCTACGGGGAAGGGACGATCACCAATGGTGTCGCCGCCAGGTACGCTTTTTGGTTTAGGATGGCGCGCGGTGGTTTTGAGGTGTTTACGGTCACGACCCAATATCACCGCCTCGAGAAGGTCAGGATATGAAGACGGTTGCCCTTTATCTCATGACGCTTGTCATTTCAACACTTCTTGTCATGCTCGCGGTGACGAACAAGCGGGTCATTATCCCGAAGACCCTGAGTGTTTTGACCCACTATGTCTATCTCTTGAACGAAGACACCTTTGAAATCAATCTCTGGGTGAACCGAGATGACCATGTCTTCATCATGACAGATGGCATCATCGGTATTCAAATCCAAGATACCAATAAGATGATGGTGCTAGACGTTGTCTTATCTAGGATCGAAGAAGGACGTCAAGACATCTATCAAGATGAGATTTTCACTGAGTATGGTCTGATCTTTGAGATGCCGAGACTGAGCATCGATTTTGTCATTGATGAGGCTGAACTCAAAATCACAACCCCTGACTTCGAGGACCATCATCTGATGATCGGGACGTTTGAACTGAAAGCGATCAATCCGTCATGGCAAGCACTTGACTTCAATGATCTTTATGGTGAGAAGAACCATGAGTTATTTAGGTCAAGGGTTCAAAAGATCCATATCACGACTGAGGATATGCTCATGATCGAAGATGTGATGATTCTTCATGATCTTCAGATTTCTATTGAACAAACTGACCATCAGATCAATCTCACTGTTCCAAATGGTGATTTGGTCTTGACCCGACTGCCCCTGATCCTTAGAGATCAATCAGGCATGACTTATTACATCCCGACATTTGAATATCTGATTGACTATCAGATGTTGTCCCATCATGGAGGTGACATTCATGTCCACACCTTTGATTGAACTAAACGAAGCATCAAAACATTATCTTGACACCTCTTTCTCACTCTCCCTTGACCCCGGGAAGACGGTTCTCATCACAGGCGCGAACGGCGTTGGAAAAACGACGTTGATCCATCTGCTTCTTGGATATACGAAACCAAACAAAGGGGACATCAAGCGCCGGGCAAAACAGATTTCCTACGTCCCCGAACACATCACGCTGCCCTCGTTCGTAACCGCTTTGACTTATATGAAGACGATTGCCGGCATCAGAAAACTTGAGTTCAAAGAAGATCTCATCACCCGCTTCAATGTGCCCATGTTCAAAAGCATCAGGACGCTTTCAAAAGGAAACCAACGAAAACTTGCCCTCTGTGCGGCCTTGCTTGGTCGTCCTGATTTGGTCATATTGGATGAACCGTTGGATGGTCTTGACGAGGCCGCCAAAGCACTGCTCGCAATCATCATAGAAGAGAAGATGAAAGAAGGCATCGCCTTCGTGATCGCAACGCATGACACATCTGTCTTTGAGTCATTGGCAAGTGAAACCTACGCGTTATGATCAGATTCACATGGGCACTCCTTGCTTCAAGACGCCTGTTGATCCAGTCTCTCGTTTATGCGCTGATTGCCTGGATGGTCATCTTCAGTCTTGTATCTGAGATCAATCAGTCTTATCCTTTCCATATTGATGACCTCTCTTTTGAAAGCCACATCGATCAGGTGCTTCCGGATATTCTTTTCCTATTGTCGGTTTTTGGTCTTGTTCTCTCAGTCACCGACCACGATCACCCGGCATTCATGCCGCTACATGCCTATGCCGGACGGATGCGGGTCGCTTTTTCGGTGGTGGTCGTGGAAAGTCTTTTGATCTTGTTCATCCAGTCTTTGATCGCCTTTGTGCGTCTCGTCGTTCCAATCCTGATCAGATGGTCGTATCATCCTGACGGATCCGTCCATCTTGGTCTTCTGATGATGGCCATTGA
>JAGYLU010000089.1 GCA_018400755.1 Acholeplasmataceae bacterium | reverse complement strand
TCAAAGAATTGGGAGGGTTTATGATGACACCGAAGAAGAAAGCACAAGGTAAATTTTGGATACAGAAAGCAGTTATGATTTTTCTATTGGTGTTTTTGGTGTTCTCTCTATCGGGTTGCGAGATACAGAAGAGCGAATGGGCTGGAAATCGCACCTACACAACAAGCTTTGATAGCCTAACTGGTGTGACCACGATCACATGGTCTGGAACATTGGATAATTCCCAAAGCATCTATGACATCACATCTTTTGTGATCACATATGATCTTTATTTCGATGGGGAATATCTTGGAAGTACAAGTGACACTTATGGTAGCATGACATATGACACTCACGTCGAACATGGACAATTGGATATCGGAAGTTATAAGTTCACGATTGAACAAGAAGTAGATCAGATTGTATTTGTGTCATGGGTACCCGAATATGCATCGTTTTGGGAAACATATCAAGGGTGGTTGTTGGGTGTCATTGTTTTGCTGGTTCTAGCTTTGATTGTGAGTCCAATCGTGATTTTTGTTTATGATTTAGAGATAACAGATCTTTTTGACACCATATCAGAGTTCGTGTGGTTGCCGCTGATTTTTATCCCTGTGATCATTGGTAGTGGCGGATTCACTGGTGAATGGGTGATTGTCATGCTCATTATTGGTGCGTTGATTGCAGTCTTCCTGATTTGTCTCATCACTTTTGGTATCAAAGCGTTGATCGAGGGATTCTTGGATTTCGAGCTGATACCATCAGTCTGGTTCTTGCTCGGGGCTTTTTTGGTGGGTGGCATTGCATATGGATTCATCGTAACGGTTTGGTGGCCGGTTGTGGTGGCAGGGTCTTCAATGATTGTGTATGCATTGGCGCTATACCTGATCGAAACGATCATTGATGGGCAAGACGATGATGAAGCAGAGGAAGATGACGAGGCTGAGGATTGGGATGATTTCAGTGATTGGACAGTGACAGATCTTAAGGATGAGTGTCGCAGAAGAGGCCTGTCAGGCTACTCAACAATGAGAAAACAAGAACTGATTGATTTACTGGAAAACAGCCAAGACGAAGACAGCCAGGAAATTATGGAAAGAGATCTAAGGCCTTTAGCAAGTGCAAGTAAGAGACAGAAAAGAGATCATCATAATACTCAAGGAAAAAGAATCACATTTGATGACATCGTTGGTTTGGAAGATGCAAAAGAAGCTGTCAAAGAGAAAATAGTCTATCCTGTGACTCACAGCGCATTATATGAGAAGTACGGGAAAAAGGCTGGCGGAGGGATTTTATTGTATGGATTGCCGGGCACTGGGAAGACCATGTTCGCTGAGGCGGTTGCTAGTGAGATTCATGCTGACTTCTATCCGATCAAGTGCAGTGATATCAAATCAAAATGGTATGGCGAGTCGGAACAAAAAGTCAGAAAACTGTTCGAAAACGCACGCCGTTCGGAAAAATCAGTCATCTTCTTTGATGAATTTGAGGCGATTGGAAGAAAAAGAACGGATGGCGATGATAGCGGAAACAATGACTTGGTTCCAGAAATTCTATCTCAAATGCAGGGCATACACAAAGATAGAGGGAATGCTTTGTTACTGGTCATCGCTGCGACCAACCGTCCTTGGGATATTGATAGCGCATTACTAAGACCGGGACGCTTTGAGGAGAAGATCCGGATACCGCTTCCTGATTATGAAGCCAGACACAAACTTTTCGAACTGAGGTTATCAAACATTCCCAAGGAAGATGATGTCAGCTTTGATGAACTGGCTGTCATGACAGAGGGATTCAACGGATCAGACATCAATGAGTATTGTGAAAAACTCAAGATGGAAATCATCAAGAGGGCGATTGAGACACATTTGGATACTAGGATAACCAAAGCGGATATCAACTTTGTGCGACAAAAAATGAAGACATCCGTTCAACAGGAAGACATTGATCGACTTGTGCAATTTGAAAGTGACAACAAATAGATGATGGGCACAAAAAAGAAATGGTAAAAATGAACCCTAATCATAAAAAAATGAGCGAGATGACACTGGAAGAACTATGGACACTCTTCCCGATTTTTCTCGTCCCCCACAATCCATCTTGGACAAACTGGTATGAAGAAGAGAAGGATCAACTCCTATCCATCCTCGATCATACTCTGATCAACAGGATTGAACACATCGGAAGTACCGCTGTTCCAAATATCATGGCCAAGAACATCGTTGATATCCTGATTGAAGCGACATCTGAAGATGCAATGACCTTGATATCAGAAAAACTCATCACGTCCTGATGGATGAGTATTTCGGTCAATTTGAGCCAGCATTGCCGAATGTGATCAAATCGATTAGCAGAAACTACGTTATAAATTGCTATAGCAAGATTCGGTGAAGCATAAGAAAAAAGTAGATGTCTTATCAATAGACTTCTACTTTTCTTGAATACATGTCAAGCGTAAGTCCTATACTAAATGGGCATGTAGTCAATCATGTCGATGGCCACTCCGTATGTGTGATCATGTCAACATCTTGACCATTCACTTTTGTGATAGTTGTGACACCATTGATGTTCTCGAGTTCCCATGTCACCCGATACCAGGTTCCTTCGATCAGATACATCATCGCGAACATTCCTGAATAACTACCATTGATGGCATAAGAGGACCAAGGCTGTGGAACGATATAGATACCGTCAGAATGATTGTCGAACCCGTTTTGTGCCTCCCCACTATCAAGATTGATGTAATGGTATTTGTTCGGATTCAACCATCCGTGATAGAAGAACACCGATGATAGATCTCCAGCCTGATATACTTGCCAGGGATTGAAATCCACATCTTCAAATTGGAGTTGAATTCGGTATTTGTGATCTGTTCCCTGCTTCATCAGACCCCATTCAGGATAGTCCCTATTAATATTCTCCACCGCTCCAGTGAAGGGAAGATAGGGGACATTTGAGGTTAGACCAGGATGTTCCACGGGTATGACCTCAATTCCTGATCCATCGACGTTGCCAGATAGTGTGGGACGCACCATTTTGAACCATGCATAGGTCGGATCCAAATCATCATGAAGATGCTTCAAATAGATCGCAGATTCAGAGAACACAGCCATGAATTGATTGTCCTTGACGGTGACGGTGGTATATACTCTATCCATCCTGTCATGGTTGTCAACAATAACACCACTTTGAAACGATCCAACAAAGAGGTTGTCCTCGATCACAACGTTTCGTTGAGAGGCAGAACCAAGTCTTGTCAGTTCGATGCCGACCTGATCGGCTCCGATTCCGTTGAAGACAAAACCACTGATTGTGATATCACTTCCTTGTGCTTTAACGATTGGTTCGTCTTGAATCGAACTGATCAAAGTCGCCGGAAGTTCACTTGATGTCACAAGCGTCAGCGGAAGCGCGACAGTCACCTGCTCGGAGTACGTACCTTCAGAGACATAGACGACATCTCCGCTTTCTGCAAGATTGACCACACTCTGAATGGTTGATGTGGGATTGACAATGCTGTCAGCGACATAGAAGAGTGTCTGGACACTGATTCCGCCATATGAAACACGGATGGTTTTCTCACCATACGATGTTGTGTCAAGGTAGGGCACTTCATCAACATAGGTGATTCCATCACCACTGATGGAAATGTTTGTGTCATCAAGGTTGAACACGTCTGTTGTCGTATCCTCATATGTGACCGTGATCTGCTTTCCTGACAAGGGCACACTAGTCCCGATGGTATAGGCTTCCGAAGGTGTCCATAAAAGTTGGATACTCTCGACTTGGTCGATTGCAACTTCGATACAAGATGCCAAAAAGATGCTAATCAGAAGGAACAAAAATACGATTCCTGTTTTTTTCATCATATTCTCCTTTGCTATTAAACTGAAACAGTATTCAATCATCAACCGGCGGGATTCCATTTCGCATAGACATCGGTTGAATACCTCGAAAGGTCTGCTCCGGCACTGATTGTATTGATCAATTCCGGTTCTGTATACCATCCACCAAACACATAGCCTGAGATTTCTGGATTGATCAGTGTGTTTTGGAACACCCCGCTCATG
>JAGYLU010000088.1 GCA_018400755.1 Acholeplasmataceae bacterium | reverse complement strand
CTGTTCCCCTACGGTGCGTTCTTCATCTTGTTGTCATTTCTGACCATGATGTTCGTTGATCGTTCGGAGACTTTAGGGTTCTTAAAGAGATTCAGACGGAAACGGAATGGTGTCTCATGACAATCCAAATCGTCGGATATGCCGCCAGCGGCAAATCCACATTCGCCCAAAAACTGAAGACCCATTATCAACTACCGCTTTTGCACATCGACAAGATCGCCTTCGAACCGGGATGGATTGAAGTCGATAGGCCCAAAGTCGAAGAAGGCATCCGTGCCTTCATGAAAACCCATGACAGCTGGATCATTGATGGGCTCTACCGGCGTCTCGCAACCGAGCGCTTTGATCAGTGCGACCAGCTCTTCATCTTTGATTTCAACCGCTTCAGATGCCTCTTGTCCGCGATCCAAAGACGGATTCATTATCACAACAAGGAACGCGAAAGCATCGCTTCTGGCTGCAAGGAAAAGCTAGATCCCTCTTTTATCATGTGGATTCTCTTCCGGGGTCGGACAAGAAAATCAAAAGCGTTGTTCAAATTGTTCAAAGAGACATACAAAGACAAAGTCGTGGTCTTCAAAAACCGTCGCGAGGTCAATCGCTATCTTTGTGCGCTTGAGGATCAGAACCCCTGAGAAAAACATCTTAACCGTTGCTTGAAGGGGCTCTTTGTCGTATAATAGACTATGCATGTAAGGTGGGATCCATTATGAAACACGTCCGCGTGCGCTACGCACCAAGTCCGACAGGACAGCTCCACATCGGGAATGCGAGAAGCGCGTTGTTCAATTATGTGTTCGCCAGGCATTTTGGCGGCACATTCATCATCCGAATCGAAAATACCGACACCCAAAGAAACGTCGAAGGTGGCGAAGCCTCACAGCTTCAAAACCTGAAATGGTTAGGGATCGAGTGGGACGAGTCTCCGGACAAAGGTGGTCCATATGGGCCATACCGGCAACTCGAGCGTCTAGACCTTTACCGGTCCTATGCTGAGACCCTTCTTGAAAAAGGATATGCCTACAAGGATATCAGGGAAGGCAGTGACGCATACGCCATCCGTTTCAAGGTGCCCAAGGACAAGACCTATGTCTTTGACGACCTCGTCAGAGGCCGTCTCAGTTTCGACAGCAAAGATGTCGAAGACTGGATCATCATGAAAGACAATGGCATTCCGACTTATAACTTCGCGGTCGCCATCGATGATCACCTGATGGCAATCACCCATGTCCTCAGAGGTGAGGAACACATCACGAACACCCCCAAACAGATGATGGTCTATGACGCCTTTGATTGGGAGATTCCGATGTTTGGCCATATGACGATCATCGTCAACGAGGAGAAAAAGAAACTCTCGAAGCGGGACCAGAACGTCATTCAGTTCATCGCCGAATATCAGAGCATGGGCTATCTTCCGGATGCAATGTTCAACTTCATCGCCTTGCTCGGGTGGTCCCCACCTGACAACGAGGAAATCAAGACCCCCGAAGAGATCATCGCCGCTTTCGAACCTTCAAGGCTTTCGAAAGCCCCCGCGATGTTTGACCGGGAGAAACTCAAGTATGTCAACAGCCGTTACATCAAAGCTCTTGATCCCGAGGTGCTCGCCGCCAAGGTCAGACCATGTCTTGTTGATGCCGGTATTGACATTCCTTCCGATCAATGGGTGTTTGAACTGACATCGCTCTTCCAGGACCGGATGACCCATGTCCAAGAGATTGTCAGTTTGTACAAAGCGTTCTTCCACGACGACTTCAACATCAACGATGAAGAGATGATTTTCCTGAAAGACAATGACTCAAGGGTGTTGCTTGAGTCATTCAAAGAAGCGCTTGAAACGGTTTCTTTTGAATCTGATCCGATCAACACCATCATCAAAGAGACGGGGAAAGCCCTTGGCATCAAAGGCAAACCCTTATATATGGGCATCCGGATTGCCACCACTGGCGAGATGCACGGCCCAAGTCTTCCCCACGCCTTGGCACTCCTAGGACGTGAACGGGTGCTTGCCCGACTGACCCAAACCATCAAAACTTTACGAGGTGAATTATGAAACGACTCTTAGGCATCGCCGTCATCCTACTTGGGGCTTTTGTCCTGATGGGATGCGAGACGAGAACCACAGCAACCGCCACCTTCACTGTCGGTGAAGACGGCATCACGACAGATGGCATCACTTTTTCGATCACCATCACTGACCCCGATGAGGAAATCACCGGAACCGTCACGGTCCGTCTTTATGACGCCGCTGGTGACGAGGTGACCTCAAGGACCATCGCTTCCGAAGAAGACTGGGAAGATATCGCTTTCTCAGGACTTGAAAACGATCAGACCTACACGATCAAAGTGCACGCCACCATCGGCAGAAATACCGCTGTGATTGGCGAACGGACATTCTCACCGCTTTCAACCGCGATCAATGAGATCACCACCGCCGAAGAGTTTTTGGCGATGAGAGACAACCGGTCCGGAAATTATATCCTGAAGAATGACATCGATTTCACCGATGTCGAATTCACTTCTCCTTTCACTTCATCCTTCTCAGGTACCTTTGATGGTGGTGGATTCACCCTTTCGAACATCACCTTCACCAAGGTGAACTCATATACGGGTGTCTTTGGATATATCTCATCAGGCACCGTGTCGAATCTCGTTCTTGATGGTGTCAAAGTCGGAACTCCGGAAGAACCGCTTCTGATGGCAACGTCATCACGTGTCGGAATCTTTGCCGGATACATCTCATCAACGTCCGCGTCGGTTGAGAACATCACCATCAGAAACAGCTCGATCAACTATGAATCGTCGTCGACGGTCCAAGCATACGCAGGTGCGATTGCTGGTGAGAATCGTGGCGACATCCTGAATGTCACGATCGAGAACACCACTGTTGGACTGCTTGCCAAGTCACACGGAAAAGTCAAAGTTGGTGGCGCTGTCGGCATGCTCTATGAAGGCGCGACCCTAAAAGAGATCAAGAGTGACGCATCCGTCATCTTTGAACTCGCCGCGACCCCGCACCGTGAGTTTAACCGTGGATTCCTGATCCTGGTTGGCGGTCTGATTGGCGATAACAACGCCATCGGCCAAAGCGACGCGGTTGAAAACATCTATTCGACCGGTGACGTCACCGTCACGAATCTTGACTTCAGCACGGATCCCGAGAACACCGAAGGCCGCTATGAAGTCTTCGTTGGCGGGCTCGCAGGATCAACGAACGCCGTCATTAAAAACGCGTTCTATGGCGGTTCTATCAGCCTTGACCACCAGAAGAATGACCATGACGACGATGTTGTCAAAGTCTTTGGTGTCGGCGGTCTCTTTGGCCGTTACCTGTCCAATATGGCAAGTGCGAACCTTCTGAGAGTCGGTACCGACCAGACAATCACTGTCACCGTTTCCGCTGATGTCAGTATGTTCCTATCACAACTCGCCGGAGCCAAGAGCGCAGCCGGAACCTTGGATGCTGCTGTCTATGGCGATGAACATCTCCTATTGAATGGTGATTCCAAAACCGCAGAAGACAATGCGCCTGTGATCAATGACGTCACAGATGTCTTTGACACATGGATGACAGAAGCATTCCAAACCGTCTATCCCAACTGATCCACATTCAAACGCGCGGTCTGTCCGGTGGCTTGTCACCGGCATGCCGCGTCTCTTTTTGACAGGTCACTTTGCATATAAGGGAGGATGACTTTGATGAACATCTCCAAGACCAGATTCATCAACGACATCAGATGCCAGAGGTTCGCCGCTCTGGATGAACTCAGACAATCAAAAGACAAGGCGATCGTCTCCTTTTCAAAGGACGATGAACTAGAAGATCTTTTCAGTCTGGAAAACAAGGCCAGACGCCAGACCTTGCTTGATGAGATGATTGATGAGGAAGGTGTGGAACTCCTTGAGCACAAGGATGAACAGCTTGAGGTGATGTTGCCGTTCTATAAGGACATCGAACTGATTGCCGGTCGGGCGATCAGAAACCGGTTTGGTGGAACCGTCCTTTATAGCCTTGACACGAAATCCCAGAAACGCTTCGAATATGAGGAAGAGGGGTATCGTTTCTATTGCTTCCTCGATG
>JAGYLU010000087.1 GCA_018400755.1 Acholeplasmataceae bacterium | reverse complement strand
TCTATTCTGATCCACAGACCAATACTTACTCGTCTTAAACAGCCATTAAGATAACGGCAGTTCCACATTGCCAAGTAGGAAATCAACAATGTTGATGTGGACCATGCCATCGTGGGACAAGTCGACTCGATCTAGCGATAAAACGATTTTGGGAGACGCGTCTTTGATTGGTGAAAACGCCCCGAACTCTCTCTCGATTGTTTCTTTGTTGATCATATAATAGGACACTTGGATAAAACACTTCTTTCGGTCTTTGATGGCGACAAAATCCACTTCGCCTTTGTAGGTTTTTCCCGTATAAACCTCATATCCTCTGACAATCAATTCATTATAGATGATGTTTTCAAGAAAGAACGTATCTTCAAAGTTGACCAGATTGGTATTGATTGTTCGTAATCCTGGATCGATTGCATACTGCTTCTCTATCGTTTTCAAGACTTCTTTTCCATTGATATTGAATCTTTTGACTCGGGAAATGAAATAAGCCTTTTCCATTTTTCCGAGATAGTTATAGACTGTTTTTTTGTCAATTTCAATCCTGTTTTGATTGTTGACGGTGTTAAAGTAGTTGGCTATGTTGGATGCGGAGAATTCTTTCCCCGCATTTGCCAAGACGTAAGCACATATTGATCTGAATTTGTACTCCTCAATCTCGGAATGGCGCGTCAAAATATCCCTTGAAATGATCCCCTGATATACGCTTTCCAAGTATTGCTTGATGTCACTTTCATCTATCAAGTCAAACCTTTGTGGGAATCCCCCCCATTTGATATAGTCGAATATGAAGTCCTGTGCCACTTCTCTTCCAATCAGTTTCATATAATCCGTCGCTTCCTTGAAATTGAAAGGAAAGATCTCAAACTCAACCGTTCTTCCCACCAATAAGGATGCAAGTTCGCCTGACAATAATTTGGAGTTGCTTCCTGTGACGAATATCGAACAGTTTTTTGTGGCCTTAAGAGACGCAATCGTTTTTTCAAACGCTTTGACGTGTTGGATTTCATCTAGAAACAAGTAATATCTTTGATCATCTTTGATTTTGGACTTGACATAGTCGTTTAGTCTTGATGCCGTGTTGATATATTCATAATCCAAATCTTCAAAATTGATAACCAATATATGATCTTGATCGATACCTAAATGTCTTAGTTCATCAATGATCTGTTCAAGAATTCTGGACTTGCCCGCTCTTCTGATTCCTGTCAGAACTTTGATCAGATCAATATCATAGTATTTCCTGATTTTTGAAAGGTACATTTCTCTTTTGATTAACATCGCAATCACCCAAAGAAATTATATCATATATTGCACATTTGTGAACGGTTGTTTCCACTAACTACTAATTATTTTGATTTAGTGTCATTTTATAGCCGCTGGTGACGTCGGATGATCCAAAATGTTCACGGATTCGGTCATGAACCGATTGAAAATCAACTCAAATAAATCGAATTCCGCAATCTGTCAAGAAGATCAGAGCTTGTTTGACTTTGATTCAAATCTTGATCTATAGTAAAGTCAGCACTTGTAAGTGGCGTTTGAATGCCTTCGTCAGGGAAGGATTTGCCTTCTGTAGTGCTGGCTCAAATTGACCGAGAAGAGATGTCAAAATGACCAATATACTCAGCATGGTGATTTTTACATAATCTCAAATCTCATAGCTTGTTCATTTTCAAAAAACACAATCATCCTTGATAAGTGGTCATGTCAATGAAAGAAACGCTTCTTGTGACAATTAGACATCCACTGGTTCCGGTCATGCATTCATAGACATACCCTCCCGTCATTCTGCTAAATGGTTCTATCTGATCTCAAAACTTATACTTCTTCATCTCCAGCATTGTTACTCGTCTTTTACTCATCATTCACCGATGTTTTGTCCATGTTCTCTAAGCGGAATTGTTTTGCGAACTGGTCCATTCTACCAAAAGATCAAAATCCGGACGTGCCTGATACACGTCCGGATCTCTTTGCCAATCTATGGTTACTCCTCTTTATAAAACATTAAACATCTGGTTCTGATACAAATAGCAATTGATCCGGGAGAGTCTCAAGAATACCTGAAAGATCCGATGATGGTACACTTGAGATGTTGAACGCAACATAGCCATAATCGCCCCAGAACAACTCATCCAAAACGATTGTTCCAGTGACATTGTTTGTCCTAAACATCACTGAGTATTGGTTGAACGAGTAATCAAGATAAATGATCCTAACCTGATATCCTTCTGCAATCACAATCTCCGCGACATCCTCAAGAGCTGCTTTGGAAAGCACATTCGATGCGGCAAACCCCTTGATAAACGACGTCTCACCCGTTGTCACGCCAATCGCGAAGTTGTTCCAATAACCGCTTGTAAAGGTGAGTGGTGCATCCGTATGGTCCAAAGCGACATCATCAAAGGCCTCGATCACGAGTTGGTTCGGAAGATCGCCTAGAACAGCGGAAAGATCAGATGTCGGAACGGTCGATATATTGAATGAAACGTACTGGTAATCCTGGTAGAACCCATTGGAAAGCGTGAAGGTTCCGGTGAAGTTTTCAGTCCTGTACATGACTTTGTACAAGTCTGTCTCAGGATCATATGACATGAAATTGACGCGAAGCTGATACCCTTCTGACACCGTGATGACGGTGCCTGTTGGCATGAACTGGCGATGAATGACGTTCGAACCCGCATAAGTTGAAGACGACGTCAACGAGGTGCCGTTTGTGTTCCAGTAACCAAGTTGGAAGGAAAGCGGCGCTGACTCAAATGCAAACTTGTCTGGCAATGTGTCTAGAACGCCTGAGAGGTTCGATGAAGGGACAGATGCGATATTGAATGCGATATAGTCATATGTGCCCCAAAATGTCTCATCCATTGTGATGATGCCCGTCAACCAATTGGTCCTAAGCAGGACATTATATGTGCCATAGCCATCATAATCAAGATAGACAACCCGGACCTGATAGCCTTCAAGGATGGTGACACTCGTCACATCTTGGTAGTAATGCTTTGACTGCGGTTGGGAGGCTGCGAAACCATTCAGGAAGTCCATATTCGCATTGGTGGTCGTGATTGTGGACTTTCCTGCTTCCCAATAACCCGATATGAAGGCCATCTCACTGTCATGATGGGGGACTTCTTTCGGATGGGTATCAACAACCGTTTCCAAGTCGACTTCCGAGATGTCAACATCCTCGTTTGTTGTTGTGATGATGAACGCGATCAGTTCTTTGCCTTCAGAGAACATGGCGTCGATATACAAGGCGTTCGTTTGATACGCACTCACAGATAGAACCCGATAAGCGCCCTCTTCAAAGGTTAAAAGGACGTAGGCGAACTTATATCCTTCAGCAACCTCGATTTCCGTGTCATTGTTGAAGTAACCAAGAGTGAGTGGTGTGGAAGACTGATGATTCAAAGATGGAACAAGGGCGTCGCCATCAACTTCCCAAAGACCTGATGAGAAACTCAGTTCGGTATCGATGTGCCCTGCGCCTGTACCTTCAGGATGATAGAGATTCAGTTTACCTGCGACCTCATCAAGGCGTGAGGAGATGTTGGAATAAGGGTTGGAAGCGATATTGAATCCAACATGGGTGTAATCACCCCAGAATGCCTCATCAATTTCAACATATGAGATCTGGACCAAATCTGAGCGATGAACGACCCTGTATCCGTCACCCACTTTTTCAAAGTAGATGACCCGATACTGGTATCCTTCAGCAATCGTGATCTCAGATCCAACTGGAAGCATGGCTTTGGGAATCGGTAGAACAGCTGCAAACGTGTTGTGAAGCGCGTCCGTTTCCGGAGAAATCTGGGTCGCTCCGCTGCCCCAGAACCCTTGAGCATACTCAAATGGATATTCGACACCGTTCACTTCGATGATTTCAGGCTCAGGCTCGGTCGTAAACGTCGAATCGGTGATTTCCCTAGGATGACCAAAGGCGTTGTTCACAGCTTCAATTGCCAGTGATTGCATTGTTTCCGACACCCCTGCCGGTCTGAATGACACAGTCGCTTCAAGGTCAGACTGGGTGATGGATAAGAAGAACATCAGTCCTGCAATATACCTTCCCATGGGATCAGCAAGATGATATCCATCTCTTGTCAGATTGTCTCCGATATAGGATGTTCGCGCATTTTGGATGGCTGTGCCCGAAG
>JAGYLU010000086.1 GCA_018400755.1 Acholeplasmataceae bacterium | reverse complement strand
TCAAACGTTGTTTTCTCACAAATCGACATCCACCGGATTTATGGTGGGGTCGTTCCGGAAATTGCATCAAGAAACCACATCACCCATATGACCAGGGTATTTGAAACGGCGATGAAAGAAGCCGGTGTCACCCATGATGACATCGATCTCGTGGCCGTGACCGAAGGTCCCGGTCTCATCGGATCGCTTTTGGTCGGCATCAACGCCGCCACCGCCTATGCGTTTTCCACCGGCAAACCGCTTTTGGGCGTGAATCATCTGGTTGGACATATCTACGCCGCGAATATCGAACAGGATATCCGTTTTCCGGCGGTCGCGCTACTCGTCTCAGGCGGTCACACCGAACTCCTTCTCTTTGAGGACCATATGACGTTCAAGATGCTTGGGACAACCAGGGATGACGCGGTTGGTGAAGCCTACGACAAGGTCGCACGCACCTTGGGTCTTTCCTATCCTGGTGGCCCCGTCATTGACCGTTTGGCCAAAGAGGGGCGTGATGTCTATCACTTGCCAAGACCCTATCTGGATAAAGAAGCGTATGACTTCAGCTTCTCAGGACTGAAAAGCGCGGTGATCAACACGGTTCACAACCTGTCCCAAAAAGGACTCGAGGTCAATGTCCCCGACATGTGCCGCTCGTTTCAAGAGAGTGTCCTAGATGTCTTGGTGACGAAGACCAAGCATGCTGCCAAGGCCTTTGACGCCGTTCAGGTCATCGTTGCCGGTGGCGTCGCTGCGAACTCTGCCTTAAGAGCACGGATCAAAGCGGAGATCGAAGGGCCAGAAATCTTGATTCCGGCCATGAAATACTGCACAGACAATGCCGCCATGATTGGCGTCGCCGCGTATTTCCAGTACCAAAAAGAAGGGGCGTTGGGCCATTATCTGCTGGGCGGAACCTCAACCGTCGGATTCGAACCATACGGGAGATCGTGAAGATGTCCCTTTTCTTTCCTTTTTATAACGCGCCATCATTGTATTTCCGAGTCAAAACCGCTAAAATAATCTCATAAAGGATGTGATTGACATGAAGTTTCTCTTTAAAGTGATCTTTTTGCCGATTCTAGTGACCTTAGCTGTTCCCATCGCCATCTTAGGTGTTGGGTATAAAAATGCCGAAGTGCCCAAGGACGAGTTCGAGTCGATCGAAGCCATCGATCTTCAATCGATGGTTGCTGATGAGTTGGATGCGTTTTTGACCAGCCATGATGCCGATTCCCAAATTGCCTTGCGTGTCGGTCAGGAACAAGCCAATGCTTTGGTTCTTTCCGCCCTCCGCGGGCAGAACCCGAGTTTCATGCTCGATGGCGCGACCGGTGATGACAAGGAATATGTGATCAAGGAAGCCAATTACGGATATCAGGGATCTTGGATCCGTTTCAAGGAAGATACCATTGAGATTGAAAGTGGTGTGCATGCCTTCTTAGGTGAGTTCACTTATCGGACAAGCATTCTCTTGTCGTTCAAGCTTGAAGCTGATCTGAATGAGATTGTTTTGACCCTGGATAAGGTCAACCTTGGAAACCTGCCTTTGGCTTGGACCTTTGATATTTCCGGATGGGTGATCAAACAGTTTTCTGGACAAAGCATTGATCAGATGATTTCGAATGTCCTAGGGGACGCGTTGACCTTGGATCTCGAGGCACGCAAGATGACCATCAATGTCGATGAGCTGATCACCAGTCAGTTTGAAGATGATCCGGACACGCTCGCCCTTGTCAATACGCTCTTTGGTTTCATTGAGGAAAATGAGCTTTTGGATATTGGTGTCGAAGATGACGGCATAGGGGTTGCGCTCAATCTGGGACAGCTCTCAGATCCTGCGCCGATCACCATCATCCAGGATATCGACCGTCTGGTCGATGAGAATGACATGCAAGCCATCCTTGAAGCCAAGGTGAGCTCACTGCTCTTCTCAACCCTGAACGCATCCCAGACCACGCCGTTCATTGACCTTGATGCGTTCACCATGAACCGAATCATCGAGTATATGCTGCGGGAATCAAGTGTTGTTCCTGGGGTTTTGCAGGAAGTTGTGATCGAGGAGATGTATGTGATGCGGGCCCGTGTGCCTTATGTCACGATGGATGGGGATGCGTTCTTCTTGAACCTACCGATTTCGATTGAGAAAAACGATGACCCTACCAAAGTTTTCAAGACCATCATCAAGATTGACGCTGTCCCATCGATGGAAGGAAGCGACCTCGTGATCTCCTTCAGTGGTCTTTCAGCGGGCGCGGTGACCCTTGATGGTGATGAAATCGGATCAATCTTGACTCTTCTTGGTGATAATGACCTTGTCTCAGAAGGTCGTCTTGTGATCAGCGATTTTGATGCCCAGATCAGTCAAGCAGGCATTTCGGTCGAAGGCGTCGAAGTCACGAACAGTCGCTTGCGGCTATCAATTATGCTCTCTGATCTTGATGTTCTAGAAATCCAGACATTCGCGACCGAAGTCATCACTGATGTGGTGAGTGATCTCACAACCAATCCCGATGAGGATATCGAAGCCATTGGCGAACAGGTACAAGACGTGCTTGATGCCATCACCGCCGAAGAAGACCCAACGGTGTTGATTGAGACACTCGTCGAAGATTTCCAGACGCTTGATGACACCCAGCAACAAGAAATATTTGCCTTGCTAGAAGCGACTCTAAACGATCCTGAAAACGAATACACGTTGGAAGATCTGTTTGAGTTTTTCCCGCAACCCTAACCACAAAGATCTTCTGGACGGCAACGCTTCTATGGGCGTTGCCGTTTTTATTTGCCTTCCTTGTAGTTTGCTCCAAAGTATCATATAATGAATGAGACAAAGAGGTGGAACTTATGAACAATCAATCAAATTTCATCAAAACCATCATGGAAAACGATCTGAACACCAAGAAGCACGAGACCATCGTGACCCGCTTCCCACCTGAACCCAATGGCTTTCTGCATATCGGGCACGCCCGTGCTGTGGTGGTCAATTTTGAGCTTGCCAAGGTGTTTGGCGGATCCACGAACTTACGATATGACGATACCAATCCTGAAAAGGAAGACGACGTCTACGTCAAGTCGATCCTAGAAGACATCAGATGGCTCGGTTATGAGCCTGACAACATCTTTTTCGCTTCCGACTATTTCCAGGAGATGTATGAGCGGGCGATCGTCTTGATCAAGAAGGGTCTGGCCTATGTCGACCATCAGACACCCCAAGAGATGGCGACAGAGCGAGGAAATATCAATACTCCGGGAACAGAATCCCCTTACCGAACCCGTTCGGTTGAGGAGAATCTCGCTCTCTTCGAAGATATGAAACGAGGCAAGTTTGCCGAGGGAGAATGTGTTCTCAGGGCGAAAATCGATATGAAGAGCCCAAACATGAACATGCGCGATCCCGCCCTTTACAGAATCGCTTACGCCGAACATCATCGCGCCAAAAAGAACTGGTGCATTTATCCGATGTATGACTATGCCCATCCCCTTGAGGATGCCATCGAAGGAATCACCCATTCCTTGTGTTCACTTGAGTTTGAGGATCACCGCCCACTCTATGACTGGGTCGTGAGAGAAACCGAGATGCCGCATGTCCCAAGACAGATCGAGTTCGGTCGCCTAGGCGTCGAAAACACCATCATGAGCAAGCGATATCTGAGAACCCTAGTCGAACAACACTATGTCAACGGTTGGGATGACCCGAGGATGCCAACGTTATCGGGACTGAGACGACGCGGATACACACCAGCATCAATCAGACAGTTTATTTTATCGGCGGGCCTATCCAAGATCAATTCGACGGTCAGTGCCGACATGCTAGAGGCCGCGGTCCGTGATGACCTACAGGTCTCATCGGTCAGGATGATGGGTGTCATCCGTCCCCTCAAGGTGACAATCACGAATTATGAGGAAGGAAAAGTCGAATACTTCGATGTGCCGCTGCATGTTGAACGCCCAGAACTTGGGACCAGGAAAATCCCCTTCTCAAGACATCTTTGGATTGAAGAGGATGATTTCCTTCCGGAAAAACCCAACAAAAAATACAAGCGTCTGGCCAAAGACGTTGAAGTCAGACTCTTTCACGCCTACTTCATCAGGTGTCACGACTATGTCACAGATGATGACGGCAACGTCATCGAAGTGCTCGCGACCTATGACCCAGAGACCAGAAGCGGTTCCGGATTT
>JAGYLU010000085.1 GCA_018400755.1 Acholeplasmataceae bacterium | reverse complement strand
TTTCCTCTGATCAGATCATTCTGTTCAAGAACCTCATCTTTGAGTCTGTCTTCAATCGTCCGGGCATGTCGCTTGATCAGATCGAAATGACTCTCGATATATGACTTGCTATGGATCAGGCAGAGCATTCGGATATGGTCAAGATAGACAGGGGTGAAGTCTTTTCGGTAGTCAAAAGGGATGTAACACCCTTCGATGATCAAGTGCTGTTTGTTCTCAATCGCCGTTTTGATGATGCCGATCAAAATCGGCCATAAGGCATTGGTCAAAACATCCCATGAATCTTCGGGACTGATTGTCAAAAGGCCACTTCTGATCAATCCCATCTTCAAATGGTCAATCGACAGATAGGGGATATGATGGGTTTCAAGCAGGCGTTGAGAAAGCAGGGTCTTTCCGGTGTGTGTTTCTCCTGAAATCAGGAAGATCATAGGAATCATGCCTCCTTTGGACTGAGAACTGAAGATCGTGGACATAAACGCCCTAACTGATTCCTCATGGCAAAGTCTTTATGTCTTAGGCCACCGGTTCAATCATGGGGTGGATATAGGTCTCGGGAACATCCATGCTTGCCATCGTCACGTAGACGACACCATCTTTGACATACACCCGGTATTGTACAAAATCCGCCTGTTGAAACCACAAAGGGACTGTCTCTGTCGAACCCGTTTCCTCATCGGTTTGGGCTTTGGCGTTGAAGATCCAGACGAATGCGCTGTTCAAAGTTGCGGCCGGATGAAAGTCAGGATTCAAGTGATTGTTTGTACTCACAATCATGACAAAGCAACTTCTGTTGAATAGGCGATCAAAAGCGCTTGGTTCAGGGTGGATGACGGGCGCATGTTTGTATTGAAGACTGAAAGCGAAGGTCTCAAAGTCAATCAGAAGTGGGGACTCAAGGTCAAGGCTCATCAGATATGCCTTCATGTCGGTGACGGTGTACTCATATGGATAATCAATCATGAATACGGCATCTTTGAGGTCTTTGATGCGATTGACCATAGCGACATGAAAGACCAGATGGTCACCTTCATTGGTTTTGATGTATGAGACAGAGAGCCATGCGAGGTTGCAGGGATCTGCGTGACGGACCGACTTGAGTGTTCGTCTCATCTCGCGGGTCAGATGGATGAAGGGTTCATCCGGATCATCGGGATTGATTTGGGTGGTTGCATACATTTGGACAACCTCAACGCCGTATTTCTCTTCGACGAGGGTTTCCATGTCAACAGCGATGATGTCTCTTTGACATGATGCGAGGGCAAACAAGAATCCCAAAATCATAAGCAAGCCTAGCCATGGTTTCATACCGTCATCTCGTTTCTGTTATATCATGATTGATAGCCCGAATGGGTCCCAACAAAGGGATTGATAGACATCTTTGGAGATTGTTGAAGACGTATTATGATTTGCTGGTCCCTAAGGATCGGGGGCATCATGACTATTTGGTTTGTCTCTATTGTACAATTCAAATCTAAGATTTGCAACCATTGCTGCCACTTGTCACATCATAGTCCTGATAAACAAGATAGCATCCCATAGTTCATGTGTTTAGGGACAATCCAAATACGATGGCCAGCCACCGGGTCATCTGTGGTTTTTGAATCATCTTGTAAGACCAATCAGTTTTGTGATATGATATTCTCAAACAATCCATGACAACACAGCCAGAAAGGAACACCTCATGAAACCCATCATCAAGACGTTTATTGCCCTGCTATTTTTGTTTGTGCTCGCGCAGTGTTCAAGAGAAGAGGCCATTGAGCCAAGTATCACCATTGTGGTGGTTGAACCTGTCATCACGATGATTGAAGGCGAAACCGTTGATTGGAACGGCACTTACCTGGCAACCGATGAAGCTGGTCATGACCTGACTGCTTTGGTGACACGATCGATTGATGATACGTCCGTGCTTCTGGTTGGCGTTCACGATATTACCCTTTCACTAAGCCATAACGCGCTTTTTGAGCAAGCAAACATCAAGGTGAATGTGCTTCTTACTGATGAGGAGATTCTTTTTGATATGCCTGATGAGATCCTGATCTTTGAAGCGGGAACCTCATTGGCCAAAGACGATTTCAGTGTCACTGCCCAGACAGCATCTGGTTTTAATCTTTCTGACCGGATTGTTATGACCGGCTATAATCTCGATGATCTCCAAATCGGGTTTCATTATGCAACATTCACTATTCAGGTCTCAGAGACTGAATTTGAAATGATTGATGTTCCCTTTGAGGTCAGAGATGGCCAAATCCGTCTCGAACACGTTAATTCACTCCATAACATCACCATCCGACAATACGAAGTCGTTGGCAATCAGGTTTATGTGCTTGGCTTCCATTGGGAGGATGAGGATGTTTATGGAGACCTCTTAATCTTCGATCTCAATGATCAAAGCATTTCAAGCATCACAGCCTGGACAGGAAATCTTCACGGTACCGGACCCCAGCCCCACAGCGGTTGGGAAGGGTTCGCCATTCATGACAACCAAATCCATGTCCTCAAATATGAGGCATATCTGGTGGATGAGACAGCTGAGGGTACAGATCAATTCGAGTATCACACCAAGGTTGATGTCTATGAGATGGATCTGACCTATGATCACACATACGAACTTCTTGGGATGGAGATTGATATCCCTACGCACATCGCGATCAATGATCAAGGGGATATTGCCATTGCCGGTTATGCCCATCGCACATGGGCCGGAGATTTTATTGGCGTCTTCAATGCTGACCGTGAGCTTCAAAACGTCTACGGCGGGCGGATCAGATCATTGTTGCCTGTTGGGGATGCATTCCTCGCCGCTGGGTATTCAAGCGGTTACTATTCGTCACACTTCGATGGGATCGCCTTTAAATTCGATACTCAAGGGCTGATCTGGGATTACAAAGAACGTGGGATTGACATGGACACGTTTATCTACGCCAAAGCAACCGATAATGGCTTTCTTCTCTTTGGTGAAACCAGTTCCTATGGCGATATAGGAGGCAGTTATGTTGGATATGCTGTTCGTTTGGATTCTGACGGAAACTTTCAAGAGAGAGTGATTTACCCTGAAGCGCGTTTTCCGTTTCCGTCTTTGGCGATGATTGGGCCGGAGATGTGGATTGTCTCCTTTGATGTTGTCCGGTATCCGGACAGTTGGGCCGATCAAGGGTGGTCGGAACACCGGATTCCTCAAGCCTTCAGGTATGATGATGAAGGAACGCTTCTTGGACGGTATCCGGTTTATTTTGAGAAATATGTGATGTTTGAGAACGCGATTGTTGTGCCTTATGGGGATGAGATCTATGTGATCGCATCCATGGGTTATCACCGTTATGATGAATCAGATATTGGTGATCCCGAGACTGCGCTCTTCTTTGTCAAGGTTTATTGGGAAGAATGATATGAGGTGAATGCTTGATATCAACAAACGCAATCCTTTTCCTCATACATATGGGCATATTGGTTTGGTCATAAGGAATATGGAACACGCCAAGCCTGAAAGGAGGACACCATGTTTTGGACCTATGTGACAGTTGGCCTGATTCTGATATTTGGCCTTGTGAATGTCATCTGGCCACACAAGACAGCAGAATTCACTTGGGTTGTGAGACACGACATCGATGATGAGGGCAGAAAGAGCATGGAACATGCGATGCGGTTCATGGGCATCATCTTTGCGCTGGGAAGCCTGATCTGGATATGGGATCACATCGCCCAAGCAAGTCAATGAATGACCCAGATACTCTGGTCATGAAGAAAGAAGGGATATCGTGAAAAAATCAATCATCATGATCATCACGCTCGCCATCCTTTTGACAGGATGCGGCACCAAAAATACCGAGAAGATCATCGAAGACTTGAATGCAAACAGCAACTTTGAGTATGATTTACTCACTGTCGTGACCGACGACATCGAATCCCGGTTTAGCACGATGAATGGTTTTGGGATGCGCATTATTGTTGACGCCACGCTCGACCCACAAATTGATGACATCAATGATTACATGGACAATCATCCGACGACTTACTATACTGTCACCGCATATCCTGATGATTCGGACGGTGGTGACTTCATCACAAGAATCGAGACGTCTGATCCAGATATCTGTGTCTATGATCTCAAAGTTGGAGACCCATATGTCGAAGATCAGATCAACAAGAGCATGGCATCACTGGGCTATCT
>JAGYLU010000084.1 GCA_018400755.1 Acholeplasmataceae bacterium | reverse complement strand
CGTTCATAACGAAAATTCGGACCGATATAATAGACTTTTTCAAGATCCTGTGAGGCGTAGAGTTTGTTTTCAACGTAACTTCTGATCACGCCAGCAGTACCTTCCGGTCTCAGGGTCAGATGACGTTGGCTCCGATCGTCGAAATCGTATGTCTCCTTGGTCACCATGTCCGATCCTTCGCTATCCCTATGAAAGACATCACTGTATTCGATGATTGGTGTCCTGATCTCTTTCATGTTGTAAAGTTCGAGCACCTCTCTGATTTTCTGTTCCAATGTCTGCCAGAGATGACTCTCGGCAGGCAGCACGTCATAGGTGCCTTTGACCTTGTTCAATGCCATGATAATCCTCCTTGTCAAGCGTGTAGACACGCAAGCGTTCTTGCCTGATCCCATCGCTTTTCTCGATGATCAAGTCCTCGGTTGACACATAGGTAAATCCTGCTTTTTCAATCACACGCCTACTTTGTCCGTTGTGCACCAGATGTCTGATTTTCAGTTTTTGATACCCCAAATGATCAAATCCGATCGGGATCAATGCCTTCAAGGCATTGGTCATGATCCCCTTGTTCCAGTAAGCCCGGTTCAAGACGAAACCAATCTCAACCATCTGATGTTTGCGGTCAGGACTATGAAAATCAATCGTCCCAATCATTTTCCCATTCAAGGTATCCACAATGGCATAACCAATGGGAAGCCCTTTGGATGGTCTGGCCATGAAAATACCGGAAATGGAACGTTTCGCCTCGTTCTCATGGACAAATGGCCCCCAGTTCAGATACTTCGTAACCAATGGGTCGCTGCCATATTCGAACATATCAGCATAATCACTTTTCTTGACGGTCCTGAGTCGATAATCGCCAATCTGTATCTCAGGCATATTGAGATGTCTTTTCATGATCCTCCAAAACAAAACGTCCCTAAAAACACTCTAAGGACGTAAGATTACGCGGTGCCACCTTAGTTCCGGGACATGCCCGGCACTCGAAGAAAAGCTTGGCCTCGAAAGGTGTCACAACACATGTCTTTCTAAGCCATGCATATCCTTTGTCATCAACCGATTGAATTGCCATCTTCATCATATCGGAAACTCATTGATTTGTCAATCAATGTTCACATCTCAAGAAGGATTGTCACCGGACCATCATTCTCGCTATGAATGAACATATGCGCTTGAAAGACCCCACTTTGAACATCGAGTCCTTGATCGATCAAAGCCTTTACAAACAGTTCATAGAACGACTGGGCCAATCCTGGCGGCATCGCCTCGACAAAGGATGGGCGGTTGCCATTCCTGGCATCCGCATACAAGGTGAACTGGGAGACCACGAGTATGGACCCTTTGATCGTCAGGATGTCTAAGTTGATCCGCCCCTGTTCATCATCAAAGAGTCTCAGTTTCTTGATTTTTTGGGCCATCTTCAGGATCATGTCTTCCTGATCATCACGGTGAAATCCGACATAGACCAGATACCCCTGTCCGATCTTGGCGGTCACGAGCCCATCAATTGTGACCGACGCATGGTTGACGCGCTGGATTACGGTTCTCATTTGACATCCCTTTCGACACTGTAGATGTCAGTGATTTTCCTTAGATTCATCATTAGGGCGGTCAGATCATTGATGCTTCCGACAGAGACCTTCAGACGGATCACGATCTCTAGGTTGGTGGTGGTTCGGGCATTGACCTCAGCGATTGCGACACTGGCCGAGTTGACGGCGGTGACAACTTCTGAAAGCAAATTGGTCTTGCTCGTTCCGATGACCTTGATCCAGGCCGGATACTTTCTGGTGATGCTCTTTGACCAGAATGCCTCAATCATCCGGTTCTCCTCAAGCGTGCTGACATTCGGACAGAAATCAGCATGGATCACGATGCCGGAATGTTTGCTGACATAACCAATGATCTTATCCCCTGGCACTGGTGAGCAACAATTGGCGAGTTTGATTTGCGGGGTCGTCAATCCTTCGATCACGACGCCGGTTTCACTATGGGTCGTGAGCTGACGGTTAGCCTTGTCCATCTGACGCTGCAGATAGGCATCCTTGTCAGTTTCTGACCCTAGCATCTTGGCCGCCACCGTCTTGGCGGACACCAAGCCCTTGCCAACCTCAAGATAGAGATCTTGAACCGAGAGGATCAGGTTCTTCTCGAAATGTTTGCGGGCAAACGCGTCATCAAGTGTTCCCGTCACTTTCTGTTGGGTGAACTCGCGTTCAATCAGTTCTCTTCCAAGCGAGGTCAACTGGTCTTTGTTCTGTTTGTTCAAAAAACTCTTGATCTTGTGTCTCGCATGGGCGGATTTGGCAATCTTGAGCCAGTCCTCAGAAGGCCCGACCGAGTTCTTGTTGATTTTGACACTGACAATGTCACCGGTCTTGAGTTCATAGTCGAGTGTGACAATCCGGTTGTTGACGAGCGCTCCCACCATTTTATGTCCGATATCGGTATGGATCCGATAAGCGAAATCAATCGGATTCGCCCCTTTGGGCAACTCGATCACTTCGCCCTTCGGAGTAAAGACATAGACGTTCGCGTCAAGGATGTCGCCCTTGATGGTATCGACAAATTCCTCGGCCCCAGCATCCGTCTCATCAGAATCCTCACTCATCTTCATGAGTTCACCATACCACTTGAGTTTCTGGGCAATCTCGAACTGTTCCCGCTCTTTTGAATACGTCCTGTTTTCCTTGTAAGCCCAGTGTGCAGCAACCCCGAATTCAGCCACCCTGTCCATCTCAAGGGTTCTGATCTGAACCTCAAAGAGCGTCCCATCATCGGCCAATAGGGTCGTATGAAGGGATTGATACATGTTTGGCTTGGGCACCGCGATATAATCCTTGAAACGCCTGGGAATCGGTGTGAAGTTGGCGTGGATCAGGCCCAGCGCCTGATAACAATTCTCAATCTTGCTCACAATGATCCGAACGGCGAGCAGATCATAGATATCTTCAAAAGCACGATTGTCCCTGACCATCTTCTTGTAAATGCTATAGATGTTCTTGATGCGTCCCTTGATCTCATAATCAAGAAACGAACTTTCACCAAAAATGCCTTTGATGGTCTCGATGATCCCGGCAATGGATGTTTCACGTTCCGTCCGTTTGGCCTGAATCATATTTGAGACACGGTAGTACATCGGTGGGTCCGTATACCTGAGCGATCTGTCCTCAAGTTCGGCCTTGACCCGGAAAATCCCAAGCCGGTGGGCAAGTGGCGCATAGATTTCCAGTGTCTCCCGGGCAATCTTGTATTGTTTCTCAGGTGTCATTGAGTCAAGTGTCCTGACGTTATGCAAGCGGTCAGCAATCTTGATGATGACGACTCTGATATCCTTGGCCATGGCTAAAAGCATTTTTTGATGATTGTCCGCTTGCGAGGCGGTGGTATTGAACGAGAGTTTCCCAATTTTGGTGACACCATCGACCAACGCACTGATTTCCGGACCGAACAGTTTCTCAACCTCCGCCAATGACAAATCAGTGTCCTCGACAGTATCATGCAAAAGCGCCGCGATCAGCGTCCCTGGACCGGCTCTGAGGTCGGTCAGGATTTTGGCGACCGCGACGGGATGGGTGATGTAGGCCTCACCGGATTTTCGTTTCTGTCCGGTGTGTTTCTCCAACGCCAAAAGATACGCCTTTTCAATCAGCTTGATGTCTGTTTCTCTTTGGATGTAGCCCGAAAAAGACTGGGCGAGTGATTGAAACAAGCTATCGTTCATCATCGTTCCTTTCCAATCAGGTTAAAAAGCCGCTCAATCGTATGAAATCAGCGTGAGTATGTCATGATCACCTAAGCGTTTGCGTCCATCAAGATCCTTAAGTTCGATCAGAAACGCCAATCCGACAACGTCCCCACCAAGTTTCTTGACAAGGTCAATGGCGGCGTGGACCGTGCCACCGGTCGCCAAAAGGTCATCGACGATCAAAACGCGATCGCCTTTCTTGACAGCATCGGAGTGCATGCACAAGACATTCGATCCATACTCGAGGTCATATGACACACTTTCGACATCTCGCGGCAATTTCCCAGGTTTTCTAACTGGGGCGAAGCCAATGTTCAGATTGGCGGCGACCGGGCATCCGAAAATGAATCCCCGTGCTTCCGGACCAACAATCAAAGTGGCATGCTTCTCTTTGGCAAATGCCGTGAAACGCTCAGCAGCATAGGCAAAG
>JAGYLU010000083.1 GCA_018400755.1 Acholeplasmataceae bacterium | reverse complement strand
CGACCTAAGACGATCCATGATACCCATATGGTAAGCTTCCTTGATGTTTAAAGGACGTTTGTGACGACTTGTTTGTTGATCCAGGATATCCATTTGGACTTTGATGTTTCCAAACATGACCATCGAAACATCACCTTGTGGGATGGTTTCTGTAACGTATGCGTTCAATTGCCCTGAGAGACGCCTGTACCGGTTCGGATAAGCAGTTTTGATATCGATAAATGTTTCATGATACCGACCGAATGTCCTCACAATGGCATCTGGATATCCGAGCTTCCCAAGCGTTTGTTCAAGAATGGCCAAATCGGTTGACTGAATCAATATCCGACGATCCTCAATGCTTTCATTGGGATCGCCGCTTTGCGAGAATGCCTTTTTGTCAAGGGCTAATGCAACAGCTTCAAATGGAAAATCCTTAATGGCATCCAACCCATAGGTCTGTACCATCCTGATCAAGACACTTGCCACAATCTCAGGATGAGATTCATGCAATTCTTGAGGATTGGAGAACGCCGTGAACTCTGGTATCGGCAATGTTGTCATCAGCCGGGAATTGACCTTGGCAAGCAATTGATCCGATATGTCGGGATGAGTCATTTCTACAATTCTGATGACTTCCGCTGTATGGAGATCACCAATCCTAAAACCTAGGTGCCTGCCCATCATCAGATATTCCTTGAGTGAGATGCCATTGTCTCCAATAAACATCATATGATCGCTGAACAACCTGACCGATTGAGTTGTGATGACCGTGAGCATCATCATCGGTGTCATCGCTTGCAAAATGTCGTCTAGATGTTTTTCGATGTCCCAAACAATCATGCTGTATCCGGGATTGTGATCATCAAATATCGGGGACCCTGTCCCCGGTTGTATCTCACTTTTCAATCGGTCCATCAATGCTTGACCACCCGGTCCATCAATCATACAAATCGCCGCTTTACCCGTATACAGTTTGCCAAGCACCTGCTTCGCTAGAACAATCACATCCGTCCTGTCAACATTTTGGATGACACCTCTCAAGTCATCCAAATGGTGTTCACATGATGGTACCATCAGTGATGTCAACACCGCCTGGGCGAAATCAATCTCCGAATCCATCGTCACCCCATAATCTGGCACTGGCATTCTCATGGCCATCTCAAAACGTTTTTTGATCAATACATGATCTGACATGTGCTCTCCTTTCATCAATCAAAATAGAGCATCTTGGCTTCAGTGAAACTAAGCGACATACACTTTTCCAGATGCGGTGACATCATCATTTTCTCCAAATCCTCAAACTGGTCAAACACGCCACGGGGCATGAACCGTTTGCGGTTCATCTGGTAATAATGTTTGATATAGGTTTTAATGAGTGGTGTCTCAAGATGCCTGATCACCTCATCATAAAGCCTGGTATCCATCATGCTCAGGAGAATGATGGTGAACATCTCAAATGATGTCACATCATCCATGTTTTTCTCAATATAATATAAGCCAGTTCCTAGGTGAAAAGGTCCGTTCAAGCGATAGCGCTCACCCTGATAAAGTACCTGAACACAATATCTGTCAAATATGACGATCAGACAATCGAAAGCGGAAAGTCCTGACAAATGCGTGTGATTTCCGACAAATGAACGCAAATGAACCCAATCTTGGCCTTCGCTAGTGAGCAAAGGCTGATATGCCTTGATAAAGGCCTCAACACGCTCTTTTTCCTTTCCGGCAATCACAACTGGCCACTTTTTTTCTTTGGGACTGTCTTTGATGATTGAAACCCCATGCTCAACACGCCTCCGATCAAGAGGTCCTGCCATGACTATCTCTGGCAGGTGGACAAGTCGGTCTGAACCAATGTCATTTGATAGAATGTATGGGAGAATGGTGGCATACTGCCCAACATCAATCTCAAATTCAAGATCTCCGAAGTGAATGTTTCTAAACAAATCCGGAGTTGCGATCGCAGCCTCTCTGATTTTGAAGAAACTCTCAATACTCATGTACTCAGATCCTCACAATCTCACCGAATGATGGTGGTTCTGCCTCCCTGGTCATCACCCAAATGACTGGGATACCTTGGGCCGCCGATGAAGGTGGATAGGATGCTCTCCCATCTGTCATGATGATGATCAACAACGGAATATCTGTTAGAAAGAACGGGTTCAAAGATGCGAATATCACCCCGAAATCAGTCCCTCCTGTCGAAAGATGTGACCGGAAGACCTCCTCAAAATCCCGTACCGAGGAAAAAGTGACAGGTGTCGTCACAATCGTTGAGAAGAATGACACAACACATTCGAATCGGTCATGTCCCTTAATCAGGTGGACAATGTTCTCGTAAATGTCTTGCATGTCACGATGTTTCATTGAAAAGGACGCATCAATCACAAACCAAACGTTCTTGAAGATCTGATCAACCGCATTGAACTCCGGAAACAAAACATCCTGATAGCGTTTGTCCGTCCGATGGTATGTGTAGTCCCGTTCGTCTACTTGCAAATACTTTTGGATGACAGGGAGAAGATTTTTGTTGACTGTTAATGACTTGATTGTCTTGATGAAGTGTCTTTCAATCGGTTTGTCACCATTTAGACACCCTCTTTGATACGCCCGGAAGATCATGTCATTCACAGCTCTTTTAACTTCATTTGAATCCAATTCGGGAAAGAACATGTGTTCATCAATGAGCAAGACACGATCGGGATTGATCACCGGGAGCGCATCATAAATGGCCTCAACGGTTTTTGTGGTTCCATCCGTATCGAACTGCTGGCCCCGAATCGCAGTAGAGAGAATCATCTTTTCATATCCATATTGAGCGATCGTATCGTTGACAACAATGTCACAGGCAATGTTGTAAGGTAGTTTCTGTCGGTTTCCATTGCGCTGATGATGAAGGAGAATGATGTGCAGTGTCTCATGCATCAGGATGAACACAAGATCCTGAACGGTCAGTGTCACCATGAAGGCAGGATCGATATAAATGTTAAGACCATCCGTCGCTGCTGTTTGCAACTCTGCCATGTAGACAATGTCTACATTTCTCACGATGTAGGAGAGAAAGGGTTCGTGCTCCTCAAACCAATCGAACGCATCTTCTAGTTTTTGGTTCAACAGATCAATCCTTGCCATTTTGCCGCATCCTTTCTATGAATGCCTGATACTCCGGCAATGATCTAACGCTATAGGATTGAATGTCATGCCTGATGATCAATCGGAACAGTCCCAGTCCCTGATCAGGAGGAATCCGAAGCAGGTATCTGAGGACATTGACCGTTTGTTCCTGAGAGAACAAGAACTGATCGATTCGAAGCTCTAGTTTTTGAAGAATCCGCATTGATTCAGATAGCGTTTGTGGAATCTCGACATCACCGCCTGCGATGATAATATCAACCAATGGAGTGCTATCAGTTCCTGAAGTGAGAATGAAGTTGAGCAGACTTTTCCCAAACACAGCTGCCATCATGGTCTGATGGTCAGCGACTGTCCCTCCCAATGCCTTCAGCAAGTCCGATGCGATCTCCCAACTTCTAGGTGTCACAATGATTGATTTCTCGCGATTGAAGTCTGTTGTCGTGAGCAGATCTGGGTTTCTCTCGACAACTCTAATAAGATCAGGGTGAATGCCGGTTTCACTTGCCCAGGATAACCAATCCTCAGCATTGACAATGACATCAAACTGGATCATCCTGTTCTTGAGGGCACTTGGCATCACATATGTCACCGCATGATCTTCAAGCCGGTTCCCAGCGGCGATCACAAATGTGTTTAGCGGCAACATATGTTCACCAATGCGGCGGTCAAGTGCGATTTGATATGCGGCTGCCTGTAGACTTTGTGGTGCCGCAGTCAGTTCATCAAGGAAGAAGATATTGATGATTTCAGGCGATGGATCAAGATCAAGGATAGCAGGTTTCAGCCAAATCGCCGTCCTTGTGCTGATGTCAGCAACCGGAATTCCGCGCAGATCAATCGGATTGAACATGAGCAACCGAATGTCAGTGATCCGGACATCTTTGCCCGTCTCCCCCCTGAGACGGGCAGCAAGACGCCTGATACCCTGGCTTTTCCCAACTCCCGGCTGTCCCCTTAGAAAAACAGCCGGATGACTAGCGATGTTTCCTTGTCTGACAAAGGCTTTAAACGACTGCGTCAGGATCTTAATCATCTCGCCTGTCGGAACAGACACGACATCGTCGGCGACATATCCCATGTGCAACGCTTTGAAATCACTGTTTGAGTCACGCATCTTCTTCCTCATCCCCACTTGGCGGCAGTATTGTCTC
>JAGYLU010000082.1 GCA_018400755.1 Acholeplasmataceae bacterium | reverse complement strand
CAAAGGCGCCTCCGTTCCCATCAATTATACATAAAAAACCCTTGGTTTATAAAGGAAAACATCTTTTCCCATCAAAAAACAAAAACGGCATCCGAGGGATGCCGCTAAGTTATCTGAATAAAGACTATTCCAGAATGGTGACAACTGATCCAGCGCCAACAGTACGTCCGCCTTCGCGGATTGAGAACTTGGTGCCTTCTTCGATGGCGATCGGGTGAATCAGTTCAACGATCATGACGGTGTTATCGCCAGGCATGACCATTTCGGTACCTTCCTGGAGTGTGATGACACCAGTGATGTCGGTTGTGCGGAAGTAGAACTGGGGACGGTAGTTTGAGAAGAATGCTGTATGACGTCCGCCTTCTTCCTTCGAAAGGACGTAAACCTGAGCTTCAAAACGGAAATGCGGGTTCACCGATTTCGGCTTTGCAAGGACCTGACCGCGTTCGACCTGGTCACGGGAGATCCCACGCAGAAGGGCGCCAATGTTGTCGCCAGCTTCAGCATAGTCAAGGAGCTTCCTAAACATTTCAACACCAGTGACAACAGTCTTCTGGGTGTCACGGATACCGATGATTTCAACTTCGTCACCGACTTTGACCTTGCCGCGTTCAACGCGTCCGGTCGCAACCGTACCACGTCCTGTGATGGTGAAGACGTCTTCAACCGGCATCAGGAAGGGTTTGTCTGTTTCACGGATTGGGTCATCGATGTAGTCATCGACAGCCTGCATGAGTTCAGCAACCGTGGCTTCCCATTTGGGATCGCCATTCATTGCGCCAAGAGCGGAACCGCGGATGACAGGAATGTCATCGCCCGGGAATTCGTATTCTGAGAGCAGGTCGCGAACTTCCATTTCAACGAGGTCGAGCAATTCTTCATCGTCAACCATGTCTGATTTGTTCAAGAAGACAACGAGCTTCGGCACGCCAACCTGGCGGGAAAGCAGGATGTGTTCTCTGGTCTGCGGCATCGGGCCGTCAGCAGCGGAAACGACAAGGATCGCGCCGTCCATCTGGGCGGCACCAGTGATCATGTTCTTGACGTAGTCGGCGTGGCCTGGGCAGTCAACGTGTGCATAGTGGCGCTTAGCGGTTTCGTATTCAACGTGTGCGGTGTTGATGGTAATACCGCGTTCTCTTTCTTCGGGCGCGCTGTCGATTGAATCGAAGCTTGCGATTTCAGAGAAACCCAATTTGTTAAGCGTCAGGGTGATGGCAGCAGTCAGGGTTGTCTTACCATGGTCGACGTGGCCAATGGTTCCAACATTGACATGCGGCTTTGTTCTTTCAAACTTTTTCTTAGCCATTGTTAATGTTTCCTCCTATATTTCTTGTCTTTTTTTGTCTTTTCACCATCAATATTGTATCTTATAACACTTGCATTTGCAAGTGGATTAGCTGAGCCCACGCTTTTTGATGATGTCTTCCATAATGGATTTCGGACACTGTTCATAGCGTGCGAATTGCATCATGAATGTGGCTCGACCCTGGGTATTGGACCTCAGAGCAGTGGCGTATCCAAACATTGTGGACAGGGGCACGAAGGCGCGGATTGCGGATGCGTTCTCACGACCCTCCTGGCTTTCGAGACGTCCTCTTCTTGAGGTCAGGTCACCGATGACATTCCCAACATAATCATTTGGGGTGATGACTTCGACGTCCATGATCGGTTCAAGAAGGACCGGTCCGCATTTGGATCTTGTTTCTTTCAAGGCCATCGAAGCAGCGATCTTGAAGGCCATTTCCGAGGAATCGACCTCATGATAGGACCCATAGAAGAGGGTTGCTTTGATGTCGATCGCCGGATAACCGGCGATGATGCCATTGGGCAGGGCTTCGTCAAGACCTTTTTGAACCGCGGGGATGTATTCCCTAGGGACCACACCGCCAACGATTTTGTCAACGAACTGGAATCCCTTGCCGGGATTGGGTTCGAATCTGATCTGGACATGGCCATATTGGCCGCGTCCACCGGACTGGCGGACGAATTTGCCTTCGATCTCGGCTTCCTTGGTGATGGTTTCACGGTAGGAGACCTGAGGTTCGGCGACATTGGCTTCAACCTTGAATTCACGCTTCATCCGGTCAACGATGATCTCGAGATGGAGTTCACCCATCCCGGCAATGATCGTTTGTCCGGTCTCATGGTCAGTGAAGGTCTTGAAGGTCGGATCTTCTTCGGCCAGTTTGGCAAGCGCATGGGTCATGCGGTCTTGGTCCTGCTTGGTCTTGGGTTCGATCGCGACGTTGATGACGGGTTCCGGGAAGACCATGGACTCGAGCACGATGTCATCGCGCTCTAGGGCCAGGGTATCACCGGTGGTGGTATCCTTGAGGCCGACCACGGCGGCGATGTCGCCGGCGTAGATTTCCTTGATTTCCTCACGGTGATTGGCGTGCATTTGAAGAACACGTCCAAACCGTTCTTTCTTACCCTTTGAGGTATTGAGGACATAGGATCCGGATTCAAGTTTTCCGGAGTAGACTCTGAAGAATGTCAGACGTCCGACATAGGGATCGGTCATGACCTTGAAGGCAAGCGCCGTGAAGGGCGCGTTGTCTTTCGGTTCTCTTTTGACTTCCTCGCCGTAGCTGTTGATGCCGGTGACCGATTCAACATCGGTCGGGGCCGGAAGATAGTCAACGACTGCGTCAAGCATCATTTTGACACCCTTGTTCTTGAAGCTCGTTCCGCATAAGACTGGGAAGAACTTGACTGAGAGGGTCCCTTTCCTGATCGCTTTCTTGATGTCAGCAACTGAGACTTCCTCACCTTCGAGGTATTGGTTCATGAGATGTTCATCGAAATCGGCGACGGCCTCGATCAACTGTTCACGTTTTTCCTCGACGATGTCTTTCAGGTGGGCCGGAATATCAATCAGGACCGCATTCTCATCTTGGGATCCATCATATTTGTAGGCTTTTCTTTCGATGATGTCGATGATCCCGGTGAAATTGTTCTCGGCACCAATAGGCCATTGGATCGGAACCGCTGTCACCCCAAGTCTGGTGTGCATTGATTTGATCGATCTGGCGAAATCAGCACCGGTCTTGTCCATCTTGTTGACATAGACAATCCGGGGTACCTTGTATTCGGTCGCTTGGCGCCAAACCGTTTCGGTTTGGGGCTCAACGCCCGCTTGGGCATCCAAAACGGTGACTGCACCGTCTAGGACACGAAGAGATCTAGACACTTCCACTGTGAAATCGACGTGGCCAGGGGTATCAATGATGTTGATGCGGTGATCTTTCCAGTGTGCCGTGGTAGCGGCGGATGTGATCGTGATTCCGCGTTCCTGTTCCTGAGCCATCCAATCCATCGTAGCTGCCCCATCATGCACTTCACCGAGTTTGTGAATTTTACCCGTATGGTACAAAATCCGCTCAGTCGTGGTTGTCTTGCCCGCGTCGATATGGGCCATAATGCCGATATTACGCGTCTTTTCTAATGGGTATAAGCGAGGCATACGAATTCGTCTCCTTCTTTACCAGCGGTAATGCGCAAATGCCTTGTTTGCTTCGGCCATACGGTGCACATCTTCGCGTTTCTTCACTGCCGCACCTAAGCCTTGGGATGCGTCTATGATTTCTTTGGCTAATCTTTCCTCCATGGTTTTTTCATGACGGAGGCGTGCATAGAGAATGAGCCATCTCAATCCCAATGCGGTTTTTCTAACTGCTCTGACTTCTGTCGGTACCTGATAGTTCTGTCCGCCGATCCGGCGTGAACGAACTTCCAGGACAGGCATGATATTGGCCATTGCTTCGTTGAAGACGTCGATCGGTTCACGCCCGGTTGCCTCTTTGACGCGGTTGAATGCGCCATAAAGGATGCTCTGGGCTGTTCCCTTTTTCCCGTCATTCATAATCGTGTTCACGATTCTGGTCACCAATTTCGATTGGTAGATCGGATCGGGTAGGACGTCGCGTTTGACAATATGTCCCTTACGTGGCATGAGTTCACCTTCTTCCTTTGATTGATAGGTTTATTGTTCGATGTTGATTGTCAGCGTTTCTTGGCGGCGGCAGCTTTGGGCCGCTTGGCGCCGTACTTCGAACGCGCTTGCATGCGGTTGGCAACGCCGGTAGCATCAAGTGTGCCACGGACGATGTGGTAACGCACGCCTGGGAGATCCTTGACACGGCCGCCACGGATCAGGACGACGCTATGTTCTTGTAAGCTGTGTCCGATGCCGGGAATGTAGGCGGTCACTTCGGTTCCGTTTGACAGACGGACACGAGCGTATTTGCGCAAAGCCGAGTTCGGCTTCTTCGGTGTCATGGTGGTGACACGGGTGCAGACGCCACG
>JAGYLU010000081.1 GCA_018400755.1 Acholeplasmataceae bacterium | reverse complement strand
ATTTAGAGTCCAAAAACTCTATCAGAACATCGGGATTGAAAGGGTTGAAATCGAGGAAGTCCACGCTGGCGATATCGTCTCGGTCGCAGGTCTTTCAGACATCATGGTCGGTGAGACCGTGTGTGACCCTGACCATGAGGTCAGAATGCCCTTGATCGCGATCGATCCGCCAACGGTCCAGATGACGTTTCTGACCAACAGCAGTCCCTTTGCCGGAAGAGAAGGCAAGTTCGTGACCGCTTCAAAGATCGAGGAACGACTCTTCAGGGATACCAAACGGGATGTCAGCCTGATTGTCGAACGGGCCGAAGGCGAGGAGTCATGGATTGTCTCAGGACGCGGTGAGCTGCATCTTTCGATCCTGATCGAGAACATGCGTCGTGAGAACTATGAATTCGCGGTTTCCCGTCCGGTCGTCATCATCCATATGATCGATGGCGTCCCTCATGAGCCTTATGAGGATGTCACGGTCGATTGTCCGAATGACTACATCGGGACCGTCATCGACATGCTAGGCGAACGCCACGGCGAACTCTCCCATATGGAACAAAACCATGCCTATACCAGACTCTCCTATGTCATGCCCTCGCGGGGCCTGATCGGGTTCATGACGAACTTCATGACCGCAACCAAAGGCTATGGGGTCCTAAGTCATCTCTTCAAGGCGTATCGTCCGGTCATCCATGCTTCGGTCGGAAACAGACGGACCGGTGCATTGGTCCAGAAGTCCCTAGGCATGGCGACGACATACGCCATCGCCAGACTTGAGGACCGCGGTACGATGTTCATCGATCCCAAGACCCATGTCTACGAAGGCATGATTGTTGGCGAAGCGAACAAAGACAGCGACCTTGTCGTCAATGTCACCCAGGAAAAGGAAATGACCAACATGCGGGCATCCTCGAAAGACCAGACCGTTGTCCTCAAGAGACCCAAACGGATGAATCTCGAAGCATGTCTCTCATTCGTGAATGATGATGAGCTCGTGGAAATCACACCGCAGACCATCAGGCTCAGAAAACGATACCTTGACGCGAACACCAGAAAGAAAATGGCCTATAAGACGTATTAACGTCTTGTTCATGTTAGTGAAACATTCCTTTACAGGAATGAACTATGTTATACTGATGATAGTTTGAAAACAAGGAGGACACCCATGAGAATTGCGATTGGAAGCGACCATGCCGCGGTCCTGCTCAAAACGCGCGTCATAGAGGCACTCAAACCCCTCGACATTGATGTCATAGACCTTGGAACCGAAGGCGATCAGTCGGTGGATTACCCTGATTTTGCGAAGAAAGTTGCCCAGGCTGTGGTCTCAAAATCGGTTGATTTTGGAATCGCCATGTGTGGGACCGGCATCGGGATCTCGATTGCCGCGAACAAAGTCAAAGGTATTCGGGCCGCCCTCGTCTATGACACCTTGACCGCCCGGCTTGCCAAAGAACATAACAATGCCAATGTGATCGCGATGGGGGGAAGGACCACCACTCCTGAGGATGCGATCATGATGATCGAAGCGTTTATGAATGCCAAATTCGAAACCCGCCATCAAAAGCGGATTGACAAAATCACTGCCTTGGAAGGAGACCGGTCATGAGCAAAGTCGTTGTTTTGGAACATCCTTTGATTGACCACAAGATGGCCATCATCCGTGATGTCACGACGGGCACCAAGGCATTTCGCGAAAATGTCTCAGAGGTTGGCGGTCTCATCACCTATGAAATCACGAGGGATCTTGAGACCACCCCGAAACTGATCACGACCCCGATGACGGAAACCACAGCCTATACCTTGGAAAAAGGGGTTGTCATCGTGCCCATTCTCAGGGCGGGTCTCGGCATGGTTGATGGCATCCATAACATGATTCCATCCGCCAAAATCGGTCATATCGGTCTCTATCGTGACGAGGAGACGTTGTTACCCAAAACCTATTACGCCAAGTTTCCTCCAGGACTTGCCCAAAGTGTTGTCTTGCTGGTCGATCCGATGCTTGCCACAGGGGCATCAGCCTCCAAAGCGATTGACATCCTGAAAGCCAATGGGGCCAAAGATATCCGATATGTCGGTCTGGTCGGATGTCCTGAAGGTGTCAAGCGACTCCAAAAAGATCACCCGGAGATTTCGATCTATCTGGCTGCCATGGACGATCATCTCAATGACAAAGGATATATCGTTCCGGGGCTCGGAGATTGTGGGGACAGACTCTTTGGCACAAAATAAGAGAAAAGTCCGGCGCGTCTTCATCACCTATGTGATCGTCATGCAACTCTTTTTCACGGTGATCGGACTGGCGTTACTAGGCGTCTATATCGGATATCAGATCGACCCCGAAGGCATTGAGCCTTCGGTCTATGGTGGCCTTGGACTCTTTCTGGGCATCATGGTGAGTTTTTATACACTCTGGCAGTTCATCAAAAGCGAGGCACGACATGCGAACCGTTCATAAAGTGGCGTTGATCGCCATTGTCTATGGGATTGTGCTGGTGATTGTCACTTGGATCTTTTTTGAAGACTATGTGGCATGGGCTGCCCTTGGCGCCGCCACAGCGCTCTTCAATCACAGCCAGATGATCAATTTGACCAAGGGAGAACCCAATCAAAAACGGATCATGTTTCACATCCTCAGGCGATATGTCCTATACGCCATCATGTTTGCGGTCGCGTTTTTTGACACCAAAGACCTACCAGATCAAAACGTGATGACCACCACCTTCATTTTCCTGCTCTTGGGCTTTGTCGCCATCAAGGTTGGGACGCTCATTTATGCCCTTCCCTTCTTCAAGCATGAGAATGAACCGGATATCAAGGAGGCACCGCATGATTGACTATATCAGACATCTACCGGTCTACTTTTGGACATCGGTCCTCATGATGGTGATCATCGCTTTTCTTGCCATCGTGTCTGGACACCTCATCTCAAAAATGGATGTCAAAGCCAAACCGAGCAAACCGATTGCCGCGATCCTGTCAGCTGTGGACGGATATAACAAGATGATCAAGAGCTATATCGGCAGAACATGGCGCTACGTCGCGCCCTTGACACTGACCTTGGCCATCTATGTCCTGTTGTCAAACATCTCGGGTGTCTTTGCGGTTGACACCCCAACCAAGTATACAAGCATTACCTTCTCGCTCTCGATCGCCTCATTCATCATTGTCCAGACCGCCGGGTTTGTGAGTCAAGGCTTCGGATATCTGAAAGGTCTTTTCCAACCGTTTCCACTTTTGTTTCCCTTGAACCTGGTCAGTGAGATCACACCGATTCTCTCCATGGCTTTGCGTTTGTTTGGAAACATTGCAAGCGGGTCGATCTTCTTGTTTCTGATTTATAAGCTCGCGGGATGGTTCTCAGTGTTTCTCGCTCCGCCCATGCATCTGATTTTCGACATCGGCTTTGGCGCGATCCAAGCGCTGGTCCTTGTCCTTCTGACCATTGTGTTTGCTTCCACCAAAGTCTCGGAAGATGACTTTGTTGAAGAATAAAGAAAAGTTCAATCAATCAAAGGAGAACGAATATGATCGAATTACTGAATAATTTCTTGGTTCCTGTACTTGATGTAGTGCCGAATGAGTTTTATGCAAGCGCGTGGGCATATGTTGGTGCCGGTATCGCGGTTCTGACTGGATTTGGAACCGGTATTGGCCAAGGTATCGCCGCCGCGAAAGCGGTTGAGGCCGTTGGCCGTCAGCCGGAAGCCCAAGGCAAGATCATGACCACGATGATTCTTGGACAAGCGGTTGCTGAAACCACCGGGCTCTATGGTCTTCTGATTGCGTTTATTCTGATCAACCGATAATCCATCTTGATGCAAAGGATCTGATGCCTGTGAGCATGAATGACATCTTCAAAGAAGCCATTGTGCTGATTGAGGAACAACTGTATTCCGTCATGACCCGTCCCGATATCCTGATTTTGAATCTGGTATCTTTGGGGATTCTGATCGTTGTCGTGAAGCATTTCTTCTGGGCCAAGGTCACAAACTACCTTGAAGCCAGAAGTGAGGCGTTGAGCAAGACGATGACGGATGCCGAAGCGGAACTGGCCCGAGCCAAAGAGATGCAGGAACAGTCACATTCGGAATATCAACAAATGAAGAAAGAGACCGAAGAACTCAAGAACCGGTTGACCCATGAGGCCTATCTGAAATATGAGGAACTGATCGCAGAAGCCAAGATTGAAGCCAAGCGCCGTCTTGATCAGGCCAAGAAAGACATTGATGCCGAGATCAGCCAAGCCAATCGTGACATTTTGGCATCCATCCGTGAGGTGGCGTTCATCGCCGCTGAGAAGATCGTCAAACGGGAAATCGACCAGACGCTCCATGACGACATCATTGATGACATCAT
>JAGYLU010000080.1 GCA_018400755.1 Acholeplasmataceae bacterium | reverse complement strand
AATCTCGAACACAAGTTCGGGCTCGTCTCCAAAGACTCACCTGGCGCTCATCAGGATATGGACTATGACCTGATGGTCCGTGCCAAGGCGACACTTCTCCCCTATTTTGAGAAGGTCGTCCTGATCGGGGAGAGAACCGTTGATCATCAGGCCCGTTTTCAAGAAGCACGAAAACATGGACTTGATGCTGAGGCGGCACTCGCCAAGGCGACTAAGAACGTCAATTGCTACAAAGGTCTTGTCTTTGCGTCGTTTCTCTTTCTGTCCGCCCTTGGTCATGTCTTTGCACGTGGAGCGTCTGTCTTAGATGTCTTTTGGATCATCAAAGAGATGACCAAAGGCATCACTGGTGAACTTAACAGCACAGCAATGACTGATGGGATCAGAGCGTTTCAAAAAGACATGCTGAAAGGCGCGCGCGGAGAGGCCGAAGCCGGTTATCCTAGTGTCAAGAACATCCTTCTTTCAATCCCTAAGACCATGTCCTATGACCAGCAGTCACTTAGGACCCTTCTGATTCGGCTGATTGTGAGCGCTGAGGATACTGTGCTCTACAAACGGTGCGGTTCCTATGACACCTATATGGCCATCAAGGACCGTCTGAAATCCCTTGATGTCCATGATCGTGATGCCGTGATCGCGCTTTCTGACGAGATGACAAAAGCGTCCATGAGCCCTGGCGGTGCGGCGGACCTCTTGATTGTCACGATCTTCATGCATCTGGTCATCAATCGCTATGATGTCGACTGAAAAAGGCTCGATCCGATATGGATCAAGCCTTCTTTCTTCGTGTGATGGAAAAGACTCAACTGACGTAGGTGTCTTCTTTTCGTTTGTCTTCAATCCGTTTTTTGTTGATGACACCATCAGTGATGTCATCGGTGATGCCATCACTTTGATCGATGGTTTTCTCTTTGCCTTGGTTCAATGTTTTCTGATAGACCCTATATGTCTTATAACCATGATACCCATCGACTGAAAGATACCCTGATCCGATCAATGAGACAATCAGGAAGAACACGCCGACCGTTCCATAATCGAAGTCTTCAAGAACGGCGATCACCGCCCCTAAGGTGAGCGCACCAATGTGGATCCAGAATTTGGGAATCTCGCTTTTTTCCTTGAAGAAGACGACCGAAGCGAAATAGACCAGACCGCGGGCGTAGAAGAAAAAGGCGAGTCCATAACGATAGATACTGCCCCAGATGGCCTGAGTCGATAAAACGTCACCCTTGGCGATCGCGATATAGACCATGACCCCACCGATCAGAAGATCAAAGATGATCTCTATCAGGTTGATGGTTCTGAGAACCTCCTGATTGAGTGATTTCATCAAGGGAACAACTCTGAGGAGTGAAAACAAGATAATGGCAACCCCGGTGATCGTATAAACAATCTCATCAGCGAAAAACATGTAGATCCCAATGCCAAGAAGAATGGCTGCCAGCGTGAACTTCAAAGCCCAGCCATAGCCGTAAGTGCCTTTTTTCATGATATCATCCTTTCTGAATGAACGAGACATGTTGCATACGTATGCGTCATCTCACTCCTATTATAGACCAAAAGAACGGGAAAGACACGTGACATAAGCAGTAAAAAAGCACAGATGTGCTTTTTTAGTCTTTCCAAGTCGACTGGTTGTCATCAAGGCCCCAACCAGAATCGAAGGTCGTACCCGTTCTTTGAATCACAACGGTGAACCGTCTGGTCCGATTCTTTGTGCCGCCGTTGATATAGAAGTAATAGCCGTCAAGTCCCGTGGCGTAATCGGAAACCTCATCAAGCGGGTCGCCATTGTAGAAGATGGCATAGGTGTAGTCGTTACCATCTGGGTCTTTGGGAAGATCAAAGGTGTAGGCGAAGAACCCTGATAGGTTTCTTCCAAATCGGTAGTTATAGTTGTTGTTGTTGGCGACATAGAACATCGAGACCGAATTGTTCAAGGACTCAATCGTCTGGAAGACCGGGAAATCATCCACGGTCGGATAGACGATGTTTGTCACCGGGATATCGGTATTGAAGTTCTTGACGTTGATCAGAAGTGGTTTGTGAAGGAGTTCCGAATCCTTGGCATCAAGAAGCCCGTCAACCGGATCCAGGTAGAGAATCTCAAAGATGACCGAGACGTTATAGATGATATCGACAACCGTGATGTGGTAATAGACGATGGTCTGTCCATCTTCTGAGGTCACGCGGTAGGTGATGATGACATCCTCATCTTCCTCAGGCTCAATGCCGGTATCAGGCAGGAGCGTGAAGTCGGCCGAAAGGACCGCCTGCTCAGCTGGTGATGAGGTATTGTCAACCTCATCGGTCCAGTCATTCAAGGGATCTTCCAAAGGATAGATCTTTCTGGCGATGGTCGCGCCTCTTGGCAGATAATCAAGGAAATATGGGGTGTAATTGTCAAGCGGGGTGTTCGCGACCTCACCATCGACACGGTAATTGAAGACATCGTATTCGGAGTTGTCATAGTCGATACCGTTGATATAGACATCGGTGATATAGGTCGTTGAAATCACGTTGCCAACCGGATCAGAAACATACAAGTCGGGATAATCGGTTTCAGTCGCGGTGAGAGAGAACCGGATATCAGACAGATAGGCACTTCTTCCTTCAAGTTTGGTGATGGTGACAGAATCCGCGATGACGGTGACATCAGCCCCTCTGGTGTAGGTGAAGGTGAAGGTATAGGTGCCAGGAAGGGTCAGTTCACCAATAATCAGATTCAAATACCGGTCGGTCCCAAACGTGATGTCATCAACGATGATGGGATTCAAGTCAAAATCAACGCCAGTCACAAAGACCGAGAAATAAGATGAAGGGTCATCGGTCAAAAGATTGGTCAAGGCGTCAGAAAGTGCTTCATTGATGCCGAAGTCGACCGAAAAGACGGTCGATAAGGCTTCCCGGGTCGCGAACAGATCGTTTTGGTCAGCTCTGACCTGATTCTTGTAGACATCAACGATATCGAGTGGTCGCTCGACAAACTGGTGGGTGTAGGTCACTGCCACACCAGATTCGGAACGGACAAGATAGGTGACCGTGAAGGTCCGATAACCGTTGTTTAGGGTCATGCCCTGGTAGGTGACGTTCTCCAGGGTTGCGTAAGGTGATAAAACAAAGGTGTCTAGGATACTGACCGTATACGTGTCTCCGTCAAAGTAGACAGGAATCAAAGGATTTGTCTCTAAGGTGAACCCTAGGGTATCAAAAGCGAGCTCATATCCAAAATCAAGGTAAGTGACAAAAGTTGTCCCACTGATCGGATCATCTTGATAAGTCGGATAGGAAAGACTGATGATCTGGTTTCCTGTGTTGGGGCGGTGGTTGAAGGTGATTGAATGTTCGTCACCGGCCAGATAATACTGATACCTGATCTCATAGGTACCACCCCGCATCATTGGATCCAGGACAACTATGAAACCCATGTTGCCGGCATCATCCATTTCTTCGGCAATCAGTTCATAATCAAGGGGATCGACCAGATCCGCGCCATAGTACAAACTGACAAACCTTGTCATGTCATAGCCTTCTGGCAAAATGCCATCAGGGTCATCAAAAGTCAGACGGACGCTGTCATCAACGGTTTCAGCAATAGACGGTGTGGCCTGAGTGAACGGCACGGCGCCACCACCATCGACAAAGTAGTCATCAGGCCGGGGGCTGTCAACGACAGCCGATGTTGGTATCAGACGCAAAAACACATCGTAATCCGTGTAATAGGTCGGATTGATGAATGAAGGGAGGTTGGCAGCGACTTCGGAGTAGGATGTAAAAGACCCGAGAAATATGGGTTCTGTAGGAACATTGTCAAGATAAGCTGAGAGGTTGACCGACAGAACTGGTGGAAGTTGTTCTGATTGAACCATCCCAAGATCCTCTAAGAGGATTTCGCTCAGAGATTCATCAGACCCTGTATAATCATCATAATGGCGTGCAATAATGGCGGAAAAGGGAAGCACAGCCTCGGACACTCTGTACGAGACAGTGGTCGCTGCACCGATATCGATGATTGTATCAAGACTCAAATCAAACGTGATTGTCTGTGCATCAAAGTCAATGTCGGGATTGGATAGGACGGTCTCAGAACCACCAATTTCAGTGAGTCTTAGGTCCTGATCGGTTTCGAGGAGTTTAGAGCGGTCATTGTACTTGGTCTGCTGGAGATCAGCATAGTTACCGATTACAATGCTGTTCACCGGCACTCTTAGCGAGGTGTTCAGATAATCGGTCGTATGATCAAGAAGACCGGAAAGCGGATAAAGCTTTGTCAAATCCAGATTGGCAGGAATCACGGCCCCGAAATTAGAACCTGAAGAGGTCGAGAGCACATACATACCGAAAGGACGCTCAATCTCAAAGCGGTCAGCCAAAATCGGATTTTCAATGTAATAGATATAACTTGTGATTGGATCA
>JAGYLU010000008.1 GCA_018400755.1 Acholeplasmataceae bacterium | reverse complement strand
TGGTCCTTGTGGTTGCGGTGGTCTTCAAGTTCAAGAAGATGTTCTATTTCACCTATTTTGCCAACGTGATTGGCGCGATTGCGGCAATCATGATTCCAAACTACTCCCAGGATTTCTTTCACATCAACGTCCTTCACTTTGGTTTCAATCATATGTACGCGCTGATCATTCCCATCCTGGCGGTCGCCTTGAAGACCTTTCCAAGACCGAAGCTTTCCAACATGGTTGAGGCCCTCGTGGTCTTCACGATCTACTTCATCCTGATGGTCTTTTTGAATGCATGGTTCAACAACTATGCCCCAACCGATTACTTCTTCACGTATTCCGATCATATCACCGATCTCTTCGATGCCAGGAAAATCCAATATAACAACATCTTTGAGATCAACGTCAACGGACTCACGTTCGTCTTCCATTATGCTTATCACATCATCTTCTATATCTCGTTTGTCTTCCTCATGTTCATGAACTGGTATGTCTATGATGCGCTCTTTCAGACATTCGATACCCATGCCGAACTCAGAAAGAAGCAAAAGACAATCAGGCTGAGCGAACAAAGACTGCTTGAGATGCTCGGTGGAAGACCCGCATCTGAGCCCATCAATCCCGGAGGTCAAGACATGATCAAGATATCCCATTTTTCCAAACGGTATGGTTCCCAATCCGACAAAGCAGTCGATGACTTTTCGCTAGAGATCCATAAAGGCGAAGTCTTTGGTTTCCTAGGTCATAATGGTGCTGGAAAGTCCACGACCATCAAGAGTCTTGTCGGAATCCAATCGATTACCGAAGGCACCATGGAGATTTGCGGATATGACATCAGCACCCAACCTCTTGAAGCCAAGATGCATATCGGCTATGTCTCTGACAATCACGCGGTTTATGAGAAACTGACCGGTCGTGAATACATCAATTATGTGGCCGACCTCTATCACGTCGCGGCCGAGGTCAGGGATGAACGTCTAGGCAAATACGTCAATCAGTTCAATCTCGCCCATGCCATTGACCGCGAGATCAAGAGTTATTCGCATGGAATGAAACAAAAACTCGTGGTCATCGCCGCTTTGGTGCATGAACCACCGGTCTGGATCTTGGATGAGCCATTGACCGGACTTGATCCGACATCGGCGTATCAGATCAAGGAATCGATGCGGGAACACGCCGAAAAAGGCAACATCGTCTTTTTCTCAAGCCATGTCATCGAAGTGGTTGAGAAGATCTGTCACCGGATTGCCATCATTTCCAAAGGAAAACTGCAAGGGATCTATGACATGGCGGAACTGAAGAAGAACAACGTCTCTCTAGAAGACCTCTATATGAAACATGTGTCAGATGAGCCGCTCGAATAAGATAAGGAGCCTTTATGTTTGAACGCCTGTTGATCCTAACCAAACTCCAACTATCGAATATCATCAAACTCAGGATCGACCAGAAGGGCCGTTTTTACGGTCAGGTGGCACTCAGGGTCCTCGTCGTCGTCCTGATGAGCATCGTCATGACTTTCGCACTCTATTTCATCAGTAACTTTCTCTACATCCCTGTCAATCATCACTTCATCATCTTTGTCCTGATCCTGACCCAAGGCATGGGCATTATCTCCGCGACCAGCGGGCTGATGAATGATTTATATCACAGCAAGGACAATCAGATCTTGTTGTCCTTGCCAGCCAACAATAACGAGATCTACATCAGCAAACTCATGGTCTTCTACATCAATGAGTTTTTAAAAAACCTCTATGTGCTGGCCCCGATCCTGATCGCCTTCGGGATTGAGAACGACATCATGTTTCTCTATTACATCAATATTGTTCCGATGTTGTTGTTGCTGCCGCTGTTGGTGGTCCTGATCGCCTCATTGTTATCAATGCCAGCGGTTTACCTCCGGAATTTCTTGAAGAACAGACGGCTGTTGTCGTTAATCTTTCTCCTTGTGTTCATCGGTGTGCTCTTCTATGGGGTCAACATGGTCTTGGCTTATATTCCCTATCCGATCAGAATTGTCCAGCTTTATAATCGCTTCATGATCTCAATCACCATGTTCATGCAAGCATCCGCCAGATATGGTCTGATCTATACCGTGGTTGGTGAACTGCTTTACGGCATAAAGCCGTTCTTGAATTATCTGATTCTGTTACTCGTGATTGGTGGGTTGTCACTCATGACGGTGTTGATCTCAAGACCACTCTTCTTCAAGTTGACCAGTTCAAGCAGCGAGCAAGCAAGAATCAAGCCTCACAAACACGAGAACAAGGCATCGAAGCATGTCTTTGTCACCTTCTTACGCAAGGAACTGACGGTGAACTTGAGAAGCATGAACGAACTCTTGGACAATTATGCGATCCTGCTGTCTCTCCCCTTTTTCATGGTGATCTTGAATCACATCTACATGGGTATGAACCGAAGCACCTTTGGCAATCAGCTCGTCTTGGTCTTCAATGTCATGATTGTCCTGCTCCTTGTCATGGCCGCCAATACGGCATCGGCGACCGCCATCTCAACCGAAGGTGGGGAATTCGCGTTACTCAAGACCGCACCATCGGATACCGCCCGGATGGCGTGGGCGAAAATCACCTTCAATCTCGCTTTTTCAATCCTTGTCATCATGATCAGTTTCATCTTGTTCAGGATGGTGATGCCTTTCTTCTCCGCCGCAGACACATGGCGTTTGTTCCTGTTTGTCATCCTTGTCAACAGTGGCCATATCCTTTGGTCATTCCAGATTGATGTGATGCATCCAAAAATCCGGGAATATGCCTCGACCGGCTCCCTTTCCGGCAACAAGAACGTCTCCGCATCGGTCAGGATCGGATTTGTGATCGCCTTGTTGTTCTCAGCGTTTTCAGCCCTCTCGTTTGTCTATCTTGAACAGATCGCCTGGTTATTGATGATCAGCGCAGCCGTTTTATTTCTCGTGTTCAGGTTCTTTCTCTTCAGAAGTTTCCTGAACGCTTATTTCCGTGATATTGAACTTTAGGAGGCAGTCATGAGCAAAAAAATCATCTTGTTTGCCGTGCTTGCCATCAGCACCCTCTCCATCATGGCAATCGCGGTCTTCGGCACATTGCCGGAAAACACCAACCGCATCAGGATTGAATCCCTGATCATCGATGATTTCGATGAGACCAACGCGGATGGTGACAAATTCAAGGATGTCAAGAACCTTGTTGATTTTGCCAACAACGTCTATGTCATCCGGTACCGCTTCGAACCGGAAAACGCATCATCCAATATTCAGGCGTTTTCAAACAACGGCAACATCGAAGTTCAAATTGATACCATCGACCATAAGGTCTATGTATATTTTGACAGTCAGGAAATCGGAACAACGGTCACCATTACTGTGATGGATGCTGATACACAGGCATCCGACGAGCTCACGCTCTGGTTCAAATCACCCGATGATGTCATCGTCCCAGATCTCGACTAGAAAGGAAGAGAGTATGATCAAAAAGCGTTATCTAGGTATCATTTTACTTGTAGCATTCATCATGTTTTTGGGGGCATGCGATGAGATTAGCGTCCGGCTCACATATGAGACAAACGGCGGGACAGTTCTACCCTATGAGACCGTGACCCAGGGTCACATCTTCGGTGAGCTTCCTGAGCCAGAGAAAACAGGCTATACCTTCCTTGGATGGTTTGAGGATGAGGCCCTCGCGGTGCCTTTTGACGCCGATGAACCACTCGTCAGAAACCGGGTGATTTACGCCAAATGGGAGATCAACGAGTATACCATCACCTTTGAGACCAACGGGGGGGCTACGATTCCCGCCGTGACGGAAGATTATGGCACGGCACTTGATATTCCTGAAGACCCATATAAGGATGGTAACACCTTCCTAGGATGGTTCCTTGATCCGGAATTCGAGACGCCTTTCGAAGCGACATCGATGCCTGATCAGGACTTGACCATCTATGCCTCTTGGGATCCTGAGATCTATGAGGTCGTCTTTGTCGTTGATGGAAACGTCTACGCCACCAGAGAGGTCGCCCACGGTGATCCGGTTGCCAATATCCCGACCGTCCCAGCCGTTGAAGGCTATGACGGCACATGGAATTCCGACCTGACATCCATCACGAGCGACCTGGAAGTTGAACCGGTCTATGTGATCAAGACCTACGAGGTCCAAATTGTGGATGCCTGGGGCACGGTCTATGACACCCAAGTGGTTAACCATGGCGATAGCCCAGTGCTTCCAGATGAAGAACCGGCCAAAGTAGGATACCAGTTTGTTGGCTACTCCGAAGACTTTGAGACATTTGTTGTGACCGAGGATCTTGATATCCAAGTCATCTTCCAAGTCCTGACATTCACAGTTGAGTTCTTTGACCAAAACGGGACCTCCTTGCTCAGGGCGGAAGTCGAATACGGCAGCACCGTGACCGCACCAGCGGTCGATGTCGAAGACGGTTATGTCTTTGATGGATGGGATGCATCTTTTGATATCGTGACCGAGGACCTTGATATCTATGCGATCGTCCAACCGATGGATTATGACCTGGTCTTCAATGCCGGCGACGGTGTCTTTGATAACACCTTGACAACCAAGACGGTCACCGCGGCATATCTTTCGGTCGTCGGCACACAAGAAGAACCTGTTCTTGATGGATTCGACTTCGCTGGATGGTATTTGGATGCTGAACTGACCGGTGACGCCATTGTCTTTGGTCCCCAAAGCACAATGCCGCTTGGCGGTCTTGTCCTTTATGCCAAGTGGACCCCGTCGATCGCTGTTTCCGGAACCTATGTCTTTGTCCGTGAAAACCTTGAGACCGGTCTTTCTGAAACCGATGGCGATCCGCTGCCATTTGCCTATGAATCCGATCTGACCTCCCCCATCGTCTCCTTCGAAGGCTATCTCTTCAAGAGTTTCGAAGCCGATGGCGTCACCTATGAAGATCCTGCCGACATCCAGTTGCTTCCTGACCTGCTTGATCTTCAGATCACCTATGAACGGATCATTGTCACATTGACATTCGTCCAGAACCCGCAATCCGCGGGTGGTGCCTCAGGCATCATTGAAGACGAGATCCGACTCTATTACAATGACACGTATTCAGAAGCACTGCCTGAGATCGTCGTGACCGATCCACAGTACCAAGCCCAATGGGACCGGACCATCTTTGTCAGTGTCAAGGACGATCTCACCGTTCGTGCTGTCTACTATATCAGTGGTGTCCAGACCATCACCTTCGTTGATGAAGGTGCGATCAAGTACATCGCCACCAAGACCACCGGCGCACCCGATCAGATCGTCACCGAAGACGCTTTGATCTGGAATCTTGTCCGTCCGGGTCACAAGTTCCTTGGTTGGTATACATCTGCCATCGGTGGCACGTTGCTTTCAATCAATGATATGCTGTTCTCGAATTTTACCGGATCACAATCCGTTTATGCCCGTTGGCAAGTTCTTGAAGCCTTTGACACACCGTCTAATCTAGAGGTTTCAACTGATCTTTCCGGGACTGTGACAGTGACATTCACGCTTGATCCAGCAATGCTTGAAGGGAGTCATCCGGCATCCTTCGTCGTTCGGATCAATGGCACCGAAACCGTTGTTCCAAGTACGGATGCATCCTTTGATCTGACTTCGGTGACCATCATCATTGCTTCTGATCATCCATCATATGAGGCCTTTGAAGGACTGCTTGAACCAGGTCTTCACACGATTGCTGTCAAAGCCGTCGGTGATCAGATCAATCATCTCAGTTCACCATTCTCAGCCACATTTGAACTGACGGTTGATACCGACATCGAAGGCGAAGTGACCGATGTCGCCATCTACGACTACTTCATCGTCGAAGATGTGACCATCGGCACCGAACAGACCAAACGCTATGTGTTCTATACCGACATGACCTATCGTTTCTCCGATCGCTATGTCTTTGAGATCATCGAAGGCGATGTCGCGACCGCAGATGAAAGCACCATCCTGACAACGTCTGAAGCCGGCAATTTCCGGTTCGAGATGACGGTTGACGGCACGACGACAACCGTCTATGAGGGACGCGTCGTTGAAAACATCAAGCAGTTCGGTTATGGTCAGGCTTACGCGACATACCTTGCTGAAAAAGAAAGCACCAATTATCTTGACGCCTCCGTGCTCGATCCCTATCATGTCGGTACCGCCAATCCGTTCGTCGTTGATCTCAGAATGATCGACAACAGCGGCGCGCGGGTATCCATTGATGATGTCATGCTTGTCTTTGACCTCTATCTTGATGATGATGTCAACCCGCTTGAAGGCACGGAACGTGACGAATATGTCACCTTGCTCGATGACAATGCCTTGATGTTTACAGAGTTCGCGGTTGGCCATCAGTTCACTGTTGTCGCAAGACCGCGTTACCAGGCAAACATGATGACCGTCAGTGACGTGACCTTTGAGGTCAGCGTCAATGAGGGTTACAATGTTTACTCGGATGTGGATTTGAAGGCAGCATTCGCAGATCTTTCCGTCAACACCGCCAACATCCTGAGAAACATCACCGCTGAACTGAGTCCCCACCAGATGAACGAGGATGGATCACCGATCAACATCACTGCCAATGCCGTGACCGGTGTTGGAAACGGGAATGTCTACACCCGTCTTTCGGCCGCGACCAATGATGACAGTTTCACCGTCAATGGCCATTATCTGACTGTTGATGGATCGGATCTGCCCAAGAGCAACGCCGACAGTGGTTCTGGCACCCTTGGTTACGCCCAATCCTTTGAAATCATCAATATCCAGATCTCGATGTTCTATTACAACGTCTATGACGCAACGACACCGGGATATAATGCCAACAACTTTGAGATGAACAACCTCACCATCATTGGTAACACCACCACTCCGCAGATCAACTATGGCCTATCAGCCGAGGAAATCGCGAGTCAGGAACAGCTGATGAGTGAGAACTCCGGTGGATACAATGCCATCATCGTCAGAAACGGTACCTCTTTGTTTGACAACTTAAGGGTGGGTTACTCCCTGATCGGCTTCACAGCCAATGCCTATGGCTCAGTGACCGATGAGACGGAAGTGCCGATTCATATGACCTTGGATCATGTCAAGATCTATGACTCATGGGCCAACAGCCTCTATCTGCACAACGGGACAGGCATTGAGATCTTAAGATCAGAGATCGGTCAAAGTGGTGGCGCAGCCATCCACATGGTTGATGCCAGAAGCGGATCAGGTCTTGCCAATCCTGAATTCATCCTAGACAATGAAACGGTAGTCAACAACTGGATTTCCGGTGAGGAAGCCTGGTTCAAGGCCTATTCGATGTCGGTTGTCGCCCTCCAACTGAAGGGTCTGATCGAAAGCAGTATCGCGCCTCTTGGCCGCAGCATCATCAGAACCATCAACAACCCTGTCTCCGGCCTGCCGACCCAGATGATCAACTTCATCATGCTCACGGAACCTTCAAACGGTGCCGTTGACAATTCACTGAACCCGACAACGGGATCGGAAGTCGGATTGAGACTGACTGATGAGATCACCCAGACATCGATCGAACGCCCCTTCAACTTCCTTTCGGCACCCACCGATCCAAGAGTCACCGGCGGCAACTTCATGTTCCCGGTTGGCCCGCTTTCCGATACGAATGCCTTCCTTGGCATGATGGGTGAGCTGATGGGTCTGGGATTCACCCAGAGTCAAGCCGCTGAGGCGGCCTATGTCGCAGGGTTCTATAACCTGACAGCCATGGAAACCGCTCAGGTGCTCATGTCCGGTCTTGCGATTCCTGATGGCGTCGCCGCTGTCAAGGGCGCAGACCACATCACCCCGCGCTTCCTTGAAGTGCTTGCCCAGGTGCCCATCTTTACCGCCGGTTATTCAATCGTTGTGGTTGAAGTCGGTGCTCAAGAATAACATCTGATCTGATTTGGAAACGGTGTGCGCATGCGTACACCGTTTTCTCTTATTCATGTCAATGGGATGTCAAAATCGGCTGCAACACCAATTCAGTGTGATATAATCATGTTAACAACGGTCAAAAGGAGATACCTATGCGACGTTTGATTCTATGTACGGACTCATGTTCTGACTTATCAGCAAAACAGGTTGATTCAATGGGGATTCATGTGATCCCACTGTCACTTGAGATGCGGGGGGAAACATTCAATCATTATCCCGATGAACGGGAACTCGCCGTTGATGCTTTCTATGATGCTTTGAGGCAAAAAGCGGTTGCGACGACATCGCTGATCAATACCGCTCAGTTCATTGAATTCTTCGAACCCTTTTTGAAAGAGTCAGCTGATATTCTCTATATCGGCTTCTCATCAGCACTTTCAGGCACCTATCAGTCCTCTAGGCTCGCAGCCGATGAATTGCGCTCAAAGTACCCTGAGGCAACCATCATCACGATTGACTCTTTGTCGGCATCTGCCGGACTGGGCCTTCTGGTCAAGAAGGCGTGGCACAAGATCCAGGAAGGGAAAACAATCGATGAGGTTGCAGCGTATGTCGAATCGATCAAGCTGAATTTGGCCCAACTGTTCACAGTGGCCGAGCTTGGAACACTCAAACGGGGCGGAAGACTGTCCAATTCGGCCGCTTTCGTTGGCACCTTGCTCAAGGTCAAACCCATTCTTCATGTGAGTGATGAGGGAAAACTTGTCCCTTTGGTCAAAGTCAGAGGACGTAAGAGTTCTTTGGACAAAATGGTTGATCTGATCGAAGAACGGTTTGATGGTCCGGATCAGACAATCATCATCGCCCACGGCGATTGTCCGGATGAGGCCAAGGAAGTCGGTCAACTGATCAAGACAAGAACCGGTGTCAAAGACATCATTTACAACACCATCGGACCCATCATCGGAGCCCATTCGGGACCCGATACCATCGCTGTCTTCTTTATGGGCAAGCACCGATAACAACAAAAGACAGTCGGAGGGCTGTCTTTTTCAATTCAATTGAAAGGATGATGTTTCATGATTGAATCACTCTTTAAAGAACAGAAAGCATACTTCAAGACCGATCAGACCAAGCCATATGCGTTTCGTCTTGAGATGCTTAAAAAACTTAAGACGATGATCGAGTCCAACAGTGAGGCGATCGAAGGTGCCCTAAAGATCGATCTTGGGAAATCACCGTTTGAGGCTTATACAACGGAAGTGGGGTTCACCCTGCATTCGGTGAACATGGCGATCAGGAACCTCAAGGGTTGGATGAGAAAAAAACGCGTCAGAACACCAATCTATCAACTGTTTACGAGGTCCTATGTGATGCCGGAACCAAAAGGAACGGTCCTGATCATCGGCCCCTATAACTATCCGTTTCAACTGATCATCGAACCATTGATTGGGGCGATGGCCGCTGGAAACACCGCCATATTGAAACCGAGCGAGTTTCCGAAAGCAACCGAAGCACTCGTCGAAAGACTCATCAATGAGACCTTTGATCCGGCCTACATCAAAGTCATCACCGGTGACCACACCGTGACCTCAAAACTTTTGGACCATCCATATGATCATATCTTTTTCACTGGAAGCACCAGGGTCGGACAGATCGTTTATGAGAAAGCAGCCAAGCATCTGACACCGGTCACCCTTGAACTTGGCGGCAAGAGTCCGACCATCATCGACGAGACCGCACCGCTTAAGGTCGCGGCCAGACGCATCGTCTTCGGCAAGTTCATCAATGCCGGACAAACGTGCATCGCCCCAGACTATATCTATGTCCAAGAAACCGTGAAAGACGCATTCATCAAGGTATTGAAAGAGACCATCAATCAGTTCTATCCAGACGATCACACATTCGGATCAATCATCAACGAACGCCACTTTGATCGGTTGACATCAATGATCGATCCATCGAAAGTTGCTTATGGCGGTCAAAGCGACAGAAAAACCCTTCATATCCCGCCAATGGTCATGGACCATGTGACGAGGGCTGATGACGTCATGAAAGAGGAAATCTTTGGTCCGATCCTTCCGGTCATGACGTATCAGTCAATTGATGATGTGATCTCTGATCTGAAAGCGCACGAGAAACCACTGGCCCTTTATCTCTTCACCAAAGACAAAGCGGTTGAAAAGAAAGTCTTTGGTTCCTTATCCTTTGGAGGGGGCGCTGTCAATGATACCTTGATGCATGTCAGCAACCCTTACCTGCCATTTGGAGGTGTCGGCGCATCTGGGATTGGCACATATCATGGAAAGTATTCATTTACGACGTTCTCACATATGAAAGGCTATGTCAAGAAACGGTTGTTTGCTGATCCACCGATTGCTTACCCGCCTTATACAAAAGCAAAAGAGGCGTTGGTCAGACGGGTGATGAGATAACCGTTCTCATCATAGGGTGCCGCCTATCACACTTATGGTCGCCTTATCCAGTTGGAGGGGCGGCTTTTTTGCGTCATCGGTCTCGAACTTGAAAATGTTACAAATACGTCATTCGTGTGTGATTTTTACCACAAATAGTTTGATATGCAAAAGAATTGAAATCGAACCAAAAGAGCGGTTATACTGACGGCACATCCCACTCACTGGGAAAATCAAGGAGGATTTCATGCTTAAGAAAATATCATCACTTGCTTTTGTTGTCTTGTTGTTGTTTGTGATTGCTGCATGTACCGATCCAATTGTAGAAGACCCTATGACAATCGTTGATGTCGCTGTTGACAACGGTTCATTTGAAACCTTGGTCGCTGCCCGACCGAAGCTGAACTAGTCAGCGCTCTTGAAGCGGAAGGCCCCTTCACCGTCTTCGTCCCCAAATGACGATGTTTACAGCTCTTCCGACCGAACTTGGCATCACTGCTGCCGATCTCTTGGCAAACCCGGAACTTTTCAAACATTCTTCTCTACCACGGCCATGATCATTTATGCCGCTGACGCACCGCTGGTGCCCCATTTGGAAGCTGAGACGCTGCGGCCAAAGGTTTCTTCTTCACCACCGTTCGATGGTAACGTCTTCGTCAATGGTGCCCAAGTCATCCTGGCTGACGTTGAAGCCTCAAACGGTATCATCCACGTGATCGACAGTGTCCTTCTTCCACCTGTTGAAGAAGACCCTATGACAATCGTTGATGTCGCTGTTGACAACGGTTCATTTGAAACCTTGGTCGCGGCCCTGACCGAAGCTGAACTAGTCAGCTCTTGAAGCGGAAGGCCCCTTCACCGTCTTCGCCCAAATGACGATGCGTTTACAGCTCTTTCATCGAACTTGGTATCACTGCTGCCGCATCTCTTGGCAACCCGAACCAAACATTCTTCTCTACCACGTGTTGGCATGGGAATATTAGTGCCGCTGACGTAATCGCCGGAGTTCCCATTTGAAGCTGAGACGCTGGTGGCCAAATGCTCCTTCACCGTCGTTGATGGTAACGTTCTCTGCCAATGGTGCCCAAGTCATCCTGGCTGACGTTGAAGCCTCAAACGGTATCATCCACGCGATCGACGTTGTCCTTCTTCCAACTATTGAAGAAGAATCCTTTATGACAATCGTTGATGTCGCGTTGCTGATAACGGTTCATTTGAAACCTTGGTCGCTGCCCTGACTGAAGCTGAACTAGTCAGCGCCCTTTGAAGCGGGAAGGCCCTTCACCGTCTTCGCCCCAATGATGATGCGTTTACGGCCTCTTCTCACCGAACTTGACATCACCGCTACAAGGACTCCTTGGCAAACCCGGAACTTTCAAACATTCTTCTTCACCACGTGTTAAGCGATCATTTCAGCGCCGCTGACGCACCGCTGGCGCCCCCATTTCCAGCTGAGACGCTTGGCGGCCAAATGCCTCCTTCACCGTCGTTGATGGTAACGTCTTCGTCAATGGTGCCCAAGTCATCCTGGCTGACGTTGAAGCCTCAAACGGTATCATCCACGTGATCGACAGTGTCCTTCTTCCACCTGTTGAAGAAGACCCTATGACAATCGTTACGCCGCTGTTGACAACGGTTCATTTGAAACCTTGGTCGCGGCCCCGACCGAAGCTGAACTAGTCAGCGCTTCCAGCGGAAGGCCCTTCACCGTCTTCGCCCCAAATGATGATGCGTTTACAGCTCTTCTCATCGAACTTGAGATCACTGCTGCCGATCTCTTGGCAAACCCGCAACTCGCAACATTCTTCTACCAAAGGCAGATCATTGAATGCCTGACAATCGCTGTGTCCCCATTTCAGCTGAGACGCTTGGTGGCCAAATGCTTCCTTCACCGTCGTTGATGGTAACGTCTTCGTCAATGGTGCCCAAGTCATCCTCGCTGACGTTGAAGCCTCAAACTGTATCATCCACGTGCTCGACAAAGGTCCTTCTTCCGCCTGTTGAAGAAGCCACCCTATGACAACGTTGATGTCGCTGTTGACAACGGTTCATTTAAACCTTGGTCGCGGCCCCGACTGGCTGAACTGGTCAGCGCCCTTGAAGCGGAAGGCCCTTCACCGTCTTCGCCCCAAATGACGATGTTAAGGCTCTTCGACCGAACTTGAGATCACTGCTGCCGATCTCTTTGAAGTAAACCCGGAACTTTCAAACATTCTTCTCACCACGTGTTGGCGATCATTTAGTGCCGCTGACGTAATCGCTGGTGCCCCATTTGAAGCTGAGACGCTTGCGCCAAATGCCTCCTTCACCGTCGCTGATGGTAACGTCTTCGTCAATGGTGCCCAAGTCATCCTGGCTGACGTTGAAGTTCAAACGGTATCATCCACGTGATCGACAGTGTCCTTCTTCCACCTGTTGAAGAAGACCCTATGACAATCGTTGATGTCGCTGTTGACAACGGTTCATTTTGAAAACCTTGGTCGCGGCCCCGACTGAAGCTGAACTGGTCAGCGCCCTTGAAGCGGAAGGCCCTTCACCGTCTTCGCCCCAAATGACGATGGCCCGACCGAACGAGATCACTGCTGCCGATCTCTTGGCAAACCCGGAACTTTCAAACATTCTTCTACCACGTTGGCAAGTGATCAATAGTGCCGCTGACGTAATCGCTGAGTGCCCCATTTGAAGCCGAGACGCTTGGTGGCCAAATGTCCTTCATCAGGTCGTTGATGGTAACGTCTTCGTCAATGGTGCCCAAGTCATCCTGGCTGACGTTGAAGCCTCAAACGGTATCATCCACGCGACGACAGTGTCCTTCTTCCACCTGTTGAAGAAGACCCTATGACAATCGTTGATGTCGCTGTTGACAACGGTTCATTTGAAACCTTGGTCGCGGCCCTGACTGAAGCTGAACTGGTCAGCGCCCTTGAAGCGGAAGGCCCTTCACCGTCTTCGCCCCAAATGACGATGCGTTTACAGCTCTTTCGACCGAACTTGGAGATCACTGCTGCCGATCTCTTGGCAAACCCTAACTAAACATTCTTCTACCACGTGTTGGCGATCATTTAGTGCCGCTGGACGTAATCGCTGGAGTTCCATTTGAAGTTGAGACGCTTGGTGGCCAAACGCTATCCTTCACTGTCGTTGATGGTAACGTCTTCGTCAATGGTGCCCAAGTCATCCTGGCTGACGTTGAAGCCTCAAACGGTATTATCCACGTGATCGACAGTGTCCTTCTTCCACCTGTTGAAGAAGCACCGACTGAGTAACATATCAAATTCAGGGTTGTTCATCTCCTTTCGACAAGACATAGGTCTTGGCCCCGCATGACATCTCCCTCATGCGGGGTTTTCCCTTCGAAGATGACCCTGAGGAAAGGAATTTATGATGGGACACTATGAATCACCAGTCTATGATATCGTCTTCAAGGAAGGCCCTTTTGAGATCAGGGCATATGAAACATTCATGACAACGTTTGTCAATGAACAAAATCTTCGAGGAACGAGTGGTTTCGGCGTTTTGTTTGGATATATCAGTGGCAACAATACCAAGCAAATGAAGATGAAAATGACAGTTCCAGTGATCAATCATCACGATGGTCATCAGATGTCAATGGAATTTGTGATTCCTTCGGTTGTTCGCAAGGAAGGTATTCCAGATCCCAAGAATCCGATGGTTGATATCAAGACATACCCTGCCCATTATGCCGGTGTCTATCGTTTTTCAGGTCGGACAACGAAAGAGACCATTGATCGGGCGCGTCAACATTTGGAAGAGTGGTTGTCCATCAAAGGATATCAGCATCAGGATCAGTATCGGTTGGCCCGCTACAATCCACCGTTTTCGATTCCCATGCTCAGACGTAATGAAATTCATGTTGTCATCGATGAAATCTGACATCAACCGTACCACATTATAATTAATATTCATAACGCTGGTGAAAAGGGCATACTTGTGCTTTTTTTGGTTTGTAGTTCAAATTTTCATATTGCCAATGAGTCGCAATGTGCTAAAATAAAATTAAGAAGTACTTACTTAATACTTATGAAAGCGTTAAAAATCCAGTGAGAGGTGTCCAAATGGACATCAATGGTTCCTACAACCAATTTGAGTGGGGGCGTAACACCCATTTCGACCAACAACCGGTTTGTTTTTTATCTTACTCATAGTCATCAAGTCTTGAGCAAGCACGCCATGTGCCTGCTTTTTTTGTTCATCCGCATCGTGAGGTTTCTTTTGTAGGGTTTGTTGCTGTGACAGAACGTCTTGAATGAAAGGGGAGAATCAAATGAAAAAAACCTTGTATGCATTGTTGTTGCTTTTGGTCTTGACTGCGGCTAGCTGCGGTAAAGACGACGAAGTGGATAAGACCATCCGCTTCAATACCATGGGAGGTGAGACGATTGATCCGATTGTCTACAACCTCGATAATATCAATGACTCTCATGATCTGCCAACACCCATCAGGGATGGATTTGTGTTTGTTGGGTGGTATCATGACCAAGCAATGACCGATCCTTTTGAAGTGTTGAATCTCGTCGATATCTTTATCGAAGGAGATGAGACAACGCTTTATGCGAAGTGGGAACCGGAGGCAGTGATAGAGACATCAACGATCACGTTTAACGCCAATGGCGGCACAAATGTCGCAGCCATCACGGCGGATGTCGGATCGGCCATTACCGCGCCTGCCAATCCGACCAAACTCGGATACACGTTTGCCGGATGGTATGCCGATGCGGGACTGAGCACCGTTTTTGTCTTCTCGGTCATGCCGGAGACAGACACAACGGTTTATGCGAAGTGGGAGCCACTCACATTCCAGATCATCTTCCGGGATGACGATAGCGTGATCTCCTCCCATGATTTTGATTACAATGCATCAACCGCTGGTCTATCGTATCCGGCATATGAGCCACCAACAGGATTTGAAGTGTCTGGTTGGTCTTCTGACATTCCGGCAACCATGCCAGCAAGTGATGTCACGATCACGGTGGTTCTTGAGGAAATCGACTACACGTTGACTTTTGAGGATGATCAAGGGCTCGTTCTCCAAGAGACAATCTATCATTATGGCGATGGTTTGACCAATCACGTGTTCCCGAAAGCTCCTGAGAAGGAAGGCTATCAGTTCACTGAATGGTCAAATGATTTGCCAGAGACCATGCCAGCAAGTGATCTTGTCATCATTGCAATCTATGACCAGGTTGTCTGGATTTATTTTGACGCCAATGGTGGAACATACGAGATTACCAGGATGAGTGGTACGCCTGGCACACTCATCTACTTTGAGGATGATCCGGTACGGGAAGGCTATCAGTTTATCGGATGGTTTGAGGATATAGAGCAAACCATCCCGCTTTCTTATGAGGTCTTGCAAGAGATGGATACGACCATCTATGCCGGATGGGAAGAAATCATTCCTGATGACGTGACATTGACATTTGAGGAAAACGGGGGAACCCATGTCCCAGATCTGATCGCCTTGCCAGGCACTCCCATCAGCGAACTGTAACCACCAGGTCCCAGAAGGACACGGTTTTGCAGGATGGTTTGCGTATATGACCCATACTTTCTATGCCTTTGACCTGATGCCGGAAGTGGATACCACGGTTTATGCCGGATGGTTTATTCGGTTGAATATGCTTTGACCTTTTTGGAGCGCGGACGGCACATTGCTCCAAGAGACGTATTACGCGCCAGGGACTGACCTTTCCGGTCATGTTTTCCCTGATACACCATCCCTAGACGGATGCACCTTCAGTCATTGAGTGTCACTTTGCCGCCGTTCATGCCGTGGTTGAATTCACATTGGCTGGTGGTCTATGAATCGACAAGAAAGTTCATCAACTGATTTTTGAGATGGCTTTAAGAACCATCGCTTCGAGACCTATCCTGAAGGTAGCGATCTCTTCCTGGGGCTCAACTACCCACAGCCACCGCAAATCGAAGGTTATGGTTTTGTGGGTTGGTCAGGCCCGATTCCTGATGTGATGCCACTGGGGCCGATGTCATCATCACTGCCATCTACGATATGTATGCTTGGCTCTTTATGATGCCAATGGTGGCAATCCTGGCGAACTGACCATGATGGAGGCACGCCGCACCCCGCATCTATTTCGAAGGTGTTCCTGAGAGGTGAAAGGTTATAACTTCATCGGTTGTTTGAAGATGCGCAGACTGTATCCATCCGCTATCCTATGAGGTCTTGCAGGATGTAGATACAACCATCTATGCCGGATGGGAAGAAGTCACTTCTGGTGATGTCACGTTGACGTTTGTTACGAATGTTGGTGATCCGATCCCATCAGATCACGGCGGGCACCGGGCACCCCAATCAGTGAACCGACATTATCGTGGATTGAAGGGTACTGGTTCGTGGGATGGTTTACTGATCCTGATTACAATGACTTCTATGAGTTTGATCTGATGCCAGAGACCAGCATGACGATCTATGCCCTTTGGGTCCCAATTGAATACAGATTGGCATTTGAAGACGCGGATGGCACATTGCTTCAAGAGACATATTACGAGCCAGGCGCAGATCTTTCCGGACACGTCTTCCCGGAAGAGCCGTCTTTGAATGGACAGACGTTCTTGGAATGGAGTGAGGAACTTCCGCCCTTCATGCCTGAAGATGATGTCACCATTTATGCGATTTATGACACCCAGAAGATATCGTCTTGTCTTCATTGACTATGATGACACCATCATCGCGTTAAGACTCATTTGAGTATGGTAGTTGACCTAACCCATTATCAAACACCATTCCCAATGCGGAAGGATAGATTTAGCTGGATGGGACTACCTAATGCCAATCATCATGCCACAGCATTGATGTGTTCCTAACGGCACTCTATGAAGTCTTGGTCACGTTAACCTATGATGCCAATGGTGGAATTCCAGAACCACCACGACGCAAGGGATGCTTCCGGAACACCTTTGTATTTTGAGGGCGCATCCATTCCGACAAGGGTATGATTTCTTACCGGGTTGGTTTGAAGATGCGGACCAGGACCCATCCCACTTTCCTATGAGGTCTTCACAGGAAAACAAATACAACCATCTATGCTGGATGGGAAGCGTTGACGTATACGATTTCTTATTATGATCCCCAAGCGGTTGTTGTCCCGATCAATGTTTATGCGGGTAATGGCACCTCGATGATTGTCACCTCTGACAACCATCTTCTGATTGGCGGATACACCAATCTCGAAGGATACAATACCCAATACAACACATTCAATGACATCACAAGTCTGTTTCCGCTTGAAGAAGGCGAGTGGTTTGACAAACTCGCAACCAATGGCTCCTTCTTTGTTCTGACCAGCCATGGTCGTCTCTTTGGATGGGGACATAACAGTTATGGTATTCTCGGGAATGGCACAAACACGCCTAATTTGCTTCCCATTGAGATGACAGGATTCCTGGATCTCGTTGAGGGTGAAGTGATTGTTGATATCGAAGTCGAACAGGATTCGATTTTTGCCATCACCAGTGAGGGCAGACTGTTCGCCTGGGGATACAACAGTTATTACAATCTGGGCGATGGTACTGATGTCCATCGGTACTCGCCCGTTGACATCACACCTCGACTCAATCTCGCCACGGATGAAATGGTGGTTGAAGCATCAGCGGGGATTGCCCAGACGATGGTGAGAACCTCTGCTGGTCGAGTTTTCACATGGGGCTTTGGCGCACAAGGTCAGACTGGTAACGGAACAGCACCCATTTATCAGATATCTCCAATTGACATGACGACCCATTTCGGACTTGGGGGCGATGATATGATCATCGCTTTGGAAAGTTCACAAAGCGGACACTATGCTTTGTCCACCTCAGGACGTGTCTTTGGATGGGGGCTTGATGCCTATGCCAAGTTTGGTGGGACAAGCAGCACCCAATATACGCCCTATGACATGACATCTCTCTTTGGACTAGAAGATGGAGAAATGATTCACTATATGCAAGTTGGTTGGAATTCCGCCATCTTCCAATCCACATTTGGAAGAGTCTTTGTCCTTGGTGCGAACACATACAACTTGCTGCAGACAGAAGTCATTGAAACCATTGATACGGTGACTGAGGTCAACAGTTTCGATCCCTTTATGCTTGTTTCCTTTGGCCATCATCATGTGATTGCCATGACATTGGACTTCGAGGTTTTTGCTTGGGGTGACAATGCGAGTGGACAACTTGGACAAGGCGACTGGAATCCCTCAACGGTACCCGTACTTATTGAACTCGATCTGGGTGGGGAAACCTTCCTTGGAGAACAAACATATCTGACCGATGAAGTCCTTGACTTGCTCATACCAACACGTGAAGGGTTCCGTTTTGATGGATGGTATATGGATCCGGAATGGACCATGCCATTTGAATTGGAAACGATGCCACCACAGCACATCGAGTTATATGCCATGTGGACACCTGTATCAGCAGATGACGTGACGTTGACATTTGAGGAAAACGGTGGAACTCATGTTCCAAAGATCTCATCGGCTTGCCGGGTACTCCGATCAGCGAACTGTGAACCACCAGTCCTAGAAGGACACGGTTTTGCTGGATGGTTTGCTGATAGCTTATCCGACAACCATTGCGTCTTTTGACCCGATGCCGGAAGTGGATACCACGGTTTATGCCGATGGTGCGATTCGGTTGAATATGCTTTGACCTTTTTGGACGCGGATGGCACGTTGCTCCAAGAGACGTATTACGCGCCAGGGACTGACCTTTTCTCGTCACGTTTTTCCTGACACACCATCCCTAGATGGCCGCACCTTCAGTCATTGGAGCGTTTTTGCCGCCGTTCATGCTTGCTGAATTCACATTGGTTGCGGCCCAGAATCGACAAGAAAGCTATCAACTGATTTTTGAAGATGGCTTTGCGGAACCATCGCTTCGAGACCTATCCTGAAGGTAGCGATCTCTCTTCGGGAATTAACTACCCACAGCCACCGTAAATCGAAGGTTATTTAGGGGTTGGTCAGGCCCGATTCCTGATGTGATGCCATCAGCCGATGTCATCATCACCGCCATCTATGATAGCGTATGTTTGGTCAATTATGATGCCACGGCGGATTCTATGAACTCATCAGGATGAATGGCACGCCAGGTATTAACCCATTTATTTCGAAGGTGTTCCTGAGAGGGAAGGTTATAACTTCATCGGTTGGTTTGAAGATGCAGACCAGACGATTCCGCTTTCCTATGAGGTCTTGCAGGAGACAGATACGACCATCTATGCCGGATGGGCGTTGATCACCCCCGATGATGTCACGTTGACGTTTGTTACGAATGTCGGTGATCCGATCCCATCGATTACGGCGGCCCGTGCACCAATCAGTGAACCGACATTATCTTGGATTGAAGGATATGGCTTTGTGGGATGGTTTACTGATCCTGATCACACCATCTTCTTTGAGTTTGATCTGATGCCTGAGACCAGCATGACGGTTTATGCATATTGGGTATTGATTGAATTCAGACTGGCGTTTGAGGACGCGGATGGCACATTGCTTCAAGAGACGTATTACGCGCCAGGCACGGACCTTTCTGGTCACGTCTTCCCTGAGACCCCATCCTTGAACGATGAGATTTTTATCGGATGGACGCCAGAACTCCCGCCCTTTATGCCAGAAGCAGATTTGACCCTTTATGCGCTTTATGATTGGCAAGCTCATTATGCCATTCTCTATTTCTTGGATGATTTTTCAATCATCTATGAATCATGGCATGAACCAGGTGAGGATCTTTCTGGGCATGTACCACCGACTGACCCCGTCATGGAAGGCTATGTCTTTGTCGGTTGGGATGAAGTGATTCCCCCGGTAATGCCAGAAGGAGACATTTTCCTCTTCCCGATTTGGCAACAAGATATACAGACGATGAGCGTTTCTGAAGCGGTCATGACAAGTGAGAACATGATGGTTTCAGTCGAAGGAACGGTTTTTGAAAAGAGTGATAACTGGTTTGCCATGACCGATGGTGTTCAGCACATCGTTGTTTATGGCGATGGCCGAGATCTGGCGATTGCAGATCAGGTATCGGTTCAAATGATGCTCTTTCATGAGAACGAGACGGTCTATGGCGATGCTTGGCATGGTGGCTCAGTGGTGGTTCTTGGCACGGAAGCTTTGGAGATCATCTATGAAGATTTGGTCCCCTTTGATTTCACGGGCTTCATGGACAATGCCAAACCACTGACAGTCACCGGTGGGCTATTCCAAGATGAGGGACATTATTATCTCTCTGATGGCCTGAATCACGTTTTGTTATCCCCCACATCTGAGGCGATCATTGATAATCTGGATGCCCATATCGGTATGACATTGATAGCATCCGGTGTCCTTTATACAAGAGAGATTTTCATGGATCAACCCGTATGGTCGCTCATGGTGTTTGACTTGAGCTCGCTGACTTATGAAGAGATGACATATACCGAAAAGGTCAACTATGTCGAAGCATCCTTGCAGGTTTATTTCTCCGAGATTCTATACCCTGGTGACACCATGGATGTCCCTTTGACGTCTGACGTCTTTGGGGGAACCTTGACCTACACCCCGGTTGGCACTTATGCTTCCGGCCTTGACGTTGGTGGTTCAACCATGATGGTTAACGAAAGCTTGGGAAGTGAGCCTTACATCGTCGATGTCGAAGTCACCTTTGCTTTGGGTGGGGAATCAACAATCTTCATCATCCAGATTGTTGTTGATGATGGCACCGTGACGCCAATTATGATGGTGATCGCCGAACAACTTCAGGATGTCACAATCATGGGTGAGATTATGACAGTGATTGATGGCTCAGCGGTGATTGCTGATCAAAATGCATACATTTATGTCGATGATACGCTTGCGCATGAAAGTGGTGATGCGGTCATTCTACGCGGCTCCTATCTGTTTGATGGCACCCGTCATGTGCTTGCAAACATCACAAGAGAAGACACTGCACCGACGGGCCTGGACATCATCCCGACCGGTATTCCTACGTCGATGAGTGACCTTATGGCGCTTACCCCGATGTCACTTGAATATAGTCTCCATCTGATGTTTGCGACAGGCATTGTGACATTCGACCCTGATCGTCCATATCCTTTCATGCTTGAAGGCGAAGGTGGTGTACTGCCGATTGACACCGATGGTTACTACCATTTTGTAGGTAAGACGATCTCAGGATTGGCATACCGACATCAATCACCGGTCCGGTGAGGTTTGTCGGAGAACAACTTGTGATCCGGCCGATTGACAATCCCGATAGGCTGATGACCCCTCATATGGATGATGTCGAACTGATGACTTGGATCGAAGAGATGGTTGCCGCGCATGAACCAGTTGTGTTGGAAGCGAATACGTATGCACCATTCCCGACAGTTCTTCAACCTTTGGGTGTCACGATTCTCTATGCGGTCACATCCGATCCTACGGCTTTGCATTCGCTTCCTCCAGCGCCATTGCCCGATGTCATTGATGCCGATGAAACGATTCGATATCTTGATGGCGGTTACCGAGGGTGTATGGATTGGATCCCTTAATTTGACGACGACGATTTCTCGCCCCGACAGTCCTTACGGTTGAACAATTCTATGACGCACCACTAGGTACGGTTTTGTCAGGCATTACCTGTTGCGGATAACAACGATCATGATTTTCAGGTCCGCAGGATTCGCCTACATCAACATCATCTTATTCGATTTCGATGGGTCGGATGTCTTTGTTGTATAGGTTCAAAAGATAGTCAACGGTTTTCCTGTATTGTCGTCCTGATGCATTGCTTGTATGGGGACGCCCTCAGGCGCCTTCATGACATCACTCCAAGAACGATCAGCGACATCATTGATTTGGATCCATTATTGGGATCAAGCTATCTCATGCCCCATGAAGTGACCGGAACGGTTGTTGTTGAAACCGAAGGGATGATGCGCTGGTTCACGCTTGAACACCTTGACCAGAGACTCTCCATTCTGACCAGCTGGGAAGGGGAACAGATTCTCATGGACCTGGTTGGCCTTGAGGTGTCAATTGACCTCTATTACACCGGTCATTATGCGGATTGGGTCGATGAGACTTCTATGATCTATTTGGCTTATGGAGAAGGCATCGATGTCAGACTTGCCAACGTGAATGCCAGTGAGATGGCGGGGCTCTATGCGTCCTGGATTGAATCAACCATCAATGTGGCTTATGAATCAGGCGATGTCATTCCCTTTGATTTTGCCCATCCGCTTTATAGCGGTGATGTGGTCTGGACCCACGGGAACCCTGATGACAGTGGATATGTCGATCTGATTTCAGGAACAATCAACGCACCTGATCTCACAGAACCAAAGACCATCACCCTGATTCTTGAAGTGACATCGGTCGTCGATGGTGTGACACAAACGCATCAGGCAACCATCACCTTTGATATCGTTCCTGGAATGAGCGTCACCCTTGGTGAGTTTTTGTCCGGAGATCCTATGTGGGCGACCTTTGAAGCCACAGTTGTTGCCTTTAACGAATGGACCATCATGCTTTCAGACAATACGGGTTCGATCTTCATGGATTTGGCCGCTGGTATGTATTTCGGACTTGGCGATCAGCTTCTGGTGACTGGTATCAGAACAATTCAGGACCATCGGTTCTTCGTTGCTGACGGTTATCAGGTGGAACCCCTTGGTTGGACACAGCCAACGGTTGATCCAGCACCTGAAGTCACGCTTGATGAACTGAACATGTTGGCATTTGATGATCCCTACAACTATGGATTGCCAGTCTTGTTATCAGGAACAGTCACACTGATTGAATCCCAATTTGAAGGCGTGTTACCAGCCCTTACAGATGGTGTGACAACCGTCAAGGTGATTGGTGATTATGGCTTTATATGGGACATATTGAACTATGAGGACTATCGGCTATCAATCGAAGGCTACCTCTATGATCATCAGGACGGAACGTGGACACTCTGGGCATATGGATTTGCTCCAGACGACTATAGTGATCAGGAAATCCTGGATATTTTCAAGGCTGAGATCGTTGAAGCCTATGATCGTAGTGTCTGGTTTGGTGGCACATCACCAACGTTTCCCCTGTTACATGACGTCTTTTCAGGCATCGCTGCCAGTTATCATGGCATCGGGGATTTCGCGAGTCTTTACAATCTGGGCACACTGGCCTTTGAGAGCATCAATCATGAGGTCCACATCAGGATTGAAGTGATGCTTGAGACGATGACTCTGACTGAGACATTTGAGATCCTGATTGATCTTCAACCGCCGGTTCCGGATACAACCATCGAGGATTTCCTGAACTGGGGGATCGACGGAGACCGGTATAAGATGATCGCCACAGTGGTCCAAAACACCTATGACGAGCTGATCCTGACCGATGGGACCAACATTCTGACCATGAATGCCTATAACTGGACGGTTGGAAGAGGCGATACGATCCTCGTGACTGGCACCAGGGAAACCGTGAACGGACGGATTCAACTTGGTCCGGATTCAATCGTCTTGACCTATGTCGATCACCCTGGTTTCGACTTACCCGATCCCATCTTTGTCCCATATCAAAGCGTCTTCATGCCAGATGATCCGATGTTCTTCTACCGCTATCTCACCTTAAAAGGACGTTTGGTCTTCAATCCAGGCATCAACAGCTATCAGCTTGTAGATGGGAATCAGGCAATCACGATTCGTTATCAAGGGAATGCCGGTACGTTCCTTTCCCAGAATCAAGGCGCGATTGTGACCTTGGATGTGACAATTTATCAGTTTGATGACACGTTTGTTGTCTTCTATCTCGGGACCGGAAGCGACATCATGCTGATTGGATAATCATCTTGTGTGAAGGGACTTAAAACCTTTAATCAGATATGTGCAAGAGGCGTCTTCGGGCGCCTCTTTTATCATCACATCAATCGTGCCGTGTCAAATCAAAGTCTTTAAAAAAGACTTAATTTGACACCAAATGACCACGAAACGTCCGGAAAATGTTGTTAATTATGGCTAATCGTGCTATGCTATACGTAAGTAAACAGGACGTCAAGAGAACAATACAACACGCCAAAGAGGCATTCTGGATGGCTCAGGGAATCATCTTGGCAGCCGGCTATTCCAGTCGGGCCAAAACCAATAAAATGCTGTTGTCTGTTGATGGAGTACCAATCATCTTATATGCAATCAGGGGCATGATGCCCTATGTTCGCCATATATGGATTGTCACCGGACATGATTCACAATCAATCATCGATGCGCTTGCAGGCATCGATTTTGTCACATGTGTGAAGAATGAGGCATATGACAAAGGGATGTTCTCTTCCGTCATCAAAGGTCTATCGATGGTCAGTGAGGATGTGTTCATCCTGCCTGGAGATTGTCCGTTTGTCAAAGGAGAGACGTATGAGCGGTTGCTTCAAGGCAACAAAGAGATTCGGGTTCCTGCGTATCAGAAACGAAAGGGACATCCTCTCTTCATTGGGGAAGACCTAGTCCCGAAAGCGATGGATATGCCTGAGGGATCAACACTCAAAACATTCAGAGATCAATATCCGATGGAGATCATTGATGTCGATGATCCCCATATCTTGCACGATATCGATACCATGGAGATGTTTGAGCGCGTGATCAAGACGATTCATAAGGGGTTGAAACCATGAACATCAAGACGTTTCACAAGGCAACCGATCTCAAGGATGCCCACACCATGCTCCAAGCAAGCAAAGACAATGTCCTATTGGGCGGCGGAACATGGCTCAAAATGACATCAAGGCAGATTGAAAACGCCATTGATCTGTCAGCACTTGGTTTGGAAAAGATCACCGAGACCGATGAGGAGATCATCATCGGTGCGATGACGACACTGAATCAATACAAAAATCACCAGGCGATCAAAGACATCGGTGATGGGATCCTAACGGCTGCTGTTTCGACCATCCTCGGAGATGCGTTTCGAAACATCGCCACCATTGGCGGAAGCATCGCCGGACGGTTTGCTTTTTCCGACGTCATCACCTCGTTACTGGTTTTTGATGTCACACTTGTTTTTTATCCAGAGCAAAAGATGACGCTCGAGACGTTTCTTTCAGTCCGAAAGGACACGGGGATTCTGACAGAAATCCGGATCAGAAAGGAACAGACGAGGGGCTTTTTTTACAAGGTCGGACAAACATCAAATGACTTTTCGACCATCAATGTCGCCATCACAAGAACCAAGGGGAAAACCAACATTGTCATCGGGGCAAGACCGGCCATCGCCGCCCGTGCGGTGAGTGCGATGGCGATGATTGAAGGCATCCCCTGCCCTGATGATGAGACCATCACCAAGGTATCCGAAGAAGCTGTTCGATCCCTTGGATTCGCTGATAATCATCAGGCATCAAAGGCATACCGCGAATCACTCGCCATGACCTATGTCAGGCGGGGACTGAAGGAGGTCTATGGCCATGATTGTTAATTTCTTATTGAACGGCAAACCACAAAAAATCGAGATTGCACCTGGAGACTTTCTTCTTGATACCCTGAAGGCCATTGGTGTGACCAGTGTCCGAAGAGGGTGCGAGACATCCTCTTGTGGGGTTTGCACGGTTCTTATGAACGGGGCACCGGTCCTGTCGTGTTCACTTCTATCAGCACGGGTTGAAGGCCAGACCATCACCACGGTCGAAGGGGTTGCTGATGAGATTTCAAAGATTGCTGATCACTTCGGTGACGAAGGCGCTGATCAGTGTGGGTTTTGCAATAGCGGTATCGCTTTGGCCGCGTTTGCCTTGAAGACACAAAAGCCAAATGCGACCGATGAGGACATCAAGGATGCCTTGTCCGGTCATTTGTGCCGTTGTTCGGGATACCAATCCCAGGTCAAGGCAATCAGAAAGTATCTGGGTGATCCATCATGAAAGTGGTCAATCAGAAGTTGTCGTCTGTTGACGGCAAAGGGATCATGATGGGAAGGACTGCCTTCACTGATGACTATGCTGACAGACAGACACTCATTGTGAAGGTGCTCAGAAGTCCTCATCCCCATGCGATCATTGCTCATATTGATACTAACAAAGCACGCGCACTTCCCGGCGTGGCGTTGGTCCTGACCCATCATGATGTCAAACGTAATGCCTTCACAAGGGCTGGACAGGGCTATCCTGAGCCGTCTCCCCATGATAAATTCGTTTTGGACAATCGGGTCAGATACATCGGCGATGAGGTGGCTGTGGTGGCCGCTGAGGATGAAGCGATTGCCAATGAAGCACTTCGTCTGATTGATGTGACCTATGAGGTCCTACCGGCGGTCCTTGACTTTGAGAACGCAAAAGACCATGCGTCAGTCGTTCATCCCGAAGAGGATATCAAAGAGATGTTTCCGATTGGCTTTGAGCCAAAGCGAAACATCGCCGCGGCTTATCATATGGAAGTCGGGAATGTCGGTGAAGTCTTAGAGGCATCGGATGTTGTCATTGAAGAAAGTTTTTATACCCAAGCGCAAGCACATACGATGATGGAGCCGCATACCGCTAATGCCAGGATCGATGTGCAAAACCGGCTTGTCATCTACTCATCGACCCAGACGCCGTTTCATATCCGGCGGATCATCTCACAAGCACTTGAGATTCCCATCAGCAAAATCCGTGTGATCAAACCGCGGGTTGGTGGTGGCTTTGGTGGGAAACAGGCCATTCACGGTGAGATGTATGTGGCGATGGTCACGATGAGAACGGGACGGCCATCAAAGATGGTCTATACCCGTGAAGAGGTCTTTGAAGCGACCTACACACGCCACCCAATGCGTCTTGACATGCGTATTGGCGCGATGCGTGATGGGACAATCACCGCCATTGATTGCCAAGTGCTTTCTGATACCGGGGCGTATGGGGAACATGCTTTGACGGTGTTCATGGTGACAGGATCCAAGGTGCTTCCCCTATACAACAAGGTCAAAGCCGTGAGATTCACCGGCGATGTGGTCTATACCAACCACACCCCGGCTGGAGCGTATCGTGGTTATGGTGCCATCCAGGGCAATTTTGCCCTTGAGTCGATCATCGACATGCTCGCACATGAACTGAAGATTGATCCGATTCAGCTTCGCGAGAAGAACATGATCAAAGAGGGCGAGACGAGTCCGATCTTTGAGATCATGGGAGAAGGCACCGAAGGGACCGCGATGACGATGGAGACGTGCAAACTTGAAACATGTCTCAAACGGGGGATGGCATTGATCGGATGGGAGGATCTCTATCCGAAGAAAGCAGTCAATGATCATGTCGTCAGATCAGTTGGTATGGCAATCGCCATGCAAGGTAGTGGCATTCCTCTGATTGATATGGGTGCAGCAACCATCAAACTAAATGATGATGGCTTCTATAATCTGATGGTTGGCGCGACCGAAATCGGTCAAGGCAGTGATACAGTCCTCACCCAAATCGCCGCCGAGGCTTTGATGACGACTCCTGATCGGGTCATCATTTACTCATCCGATACGGATCTGACACCTTTTGATGTTGGTGCGTATGCATCGAGCACGACCTATGTTTCTGGTAACGCTGTCTTGAAGGCGGCGAAGAAGATGATTGAGATGATGACAGATGAAGCTGCCCTCGCAATGAAGACAAATCCTGACAAGGTGTCATTTGATGGTGAGGTGTTCAGTCTTGAAGATGGAAGGCAGATCACCTTGAGAGATCTTTCGAACAGGCTATATTATAACGAAGACCAGAAACAACTGACCGCGACGAGTTCCTATGTCGGACCGAAGTCACCACCGCCCTTCATGGCGGGATTCATCGAGATTGATCTTGACACCGAGACCGGTGAGATCAAGATCAATCACTATGCGAGTGTCGTGGATTGTGGCACGGTGATCAACCCGAAGCTGGCCCAAGGACAGGTCGAAGGGGCCATTGTCCAAGGTCTTGGAATGGCCCACTTCGAGGATGTCAAGTACCGGAAAAACGGGAAACTCCTGACCAATTCTTTCATGCACTACAAGATTCCAACCGTGAAAGATATCAAGAAACTCACGACCGAGTTCGTCTCAAGCTATGAGACCTCCGGACCCTTTGGGGCCAAGTCGGTTGGCGAGATCGGCATCGATACCCCGCCGGCCGCGCTCGCCAACGCCGTTTATAACGCTGTTGGCGTCAGAATCACGTCATTACCGATCACCTCAGAGAAAATTCTCATGGCCATCAAGGCCAAAGACGTTTGAGTTCAAAGGAGAAAAAACATGAAGCCAAAACAGATGATCATGACCATTTTGTTTTTCGGAGCCTTATGGGGCATCATTGAAGCGACCCTCGGGTATGTCTTGCAGTTTCTGCCCCCCTATGTGTCAGGGGCGGTGATGTTTCCTATTGCCGCCATGATTTTGTTTGTCGCATTCAATCAGACCAGAAGTGCGTCATCTCTTGTCTTGATTGGATTGGTGGCAGCCTCATTTAAATCCGTGAACTTCCTCATGCCTGGTTTATTGGCGGTGAAGACCTACAATCCGATGATCGCCATTGTTTTGCAGTCCATGGTCGTTGCCTTAGTGGTCGGAGTCATGGAACAGGTCTCGCGTCCTGAGAAAGGTTGGGATCACTTGCCTTGGACTCAGTGTCACTTGAAGCTCACTTTTCACACCTTGAATGTCTGGATCAACCATACGTTGACAGGATTTCCCTTTCCCCAGATCAGGGCCTCAAATTACTACTATCCTACAATTTGTTCCTTGGTGGCAGTTCATTGCCAGTGTGCAATGCTTTCTGAAGGAAATCATTAATCACTCTTGGCGTGGCTTCATGAAGTCAAAGACTTTGTTGATCTCACCGAAACCGGCGAAGCTGGGCCTTGTGATGGTTGTTATGCTGTCGTGGCAACCGTTCTACTTTAAAAAAGGCTAGACGCTTTAAAAAAAACCGCCAGCATCATTTGGCGTGTTTTTACAAGATGACTGGGAATAACAGACATGATGAAAATCTGCTAAAATAAATGGAAATATACAACCAACAAAGGATTGATATGGTGAATTATGCTGCGATTTCAAAATAGAAGGTGGTTGAGTTGGCAAGAAAATGATTATGCTGTAGAAAGCACCATTAGTACTATTGGTGGTGGTGCAGCGAACATGACGCCATCAACAGAATGAGAACTCTTGAGGCGGGAGCATAGTTCTGAGACATATGTCTTGAGTGATAGTAGTGTTCAAAAGGAAAAGCCGGTGTGTATGGCGGGGTTCTTATTGACCCTCTTCTTTGAGTTTATATTAGAGGATTCTGAACACAATGACCATCTTCATTGCCAGACACATTGGAAAAGCGCTGGTGACAGCCTTCATCCACTTCCGGCGATGTCCTGTGATTGATGACAGGCGGATCTTTGGATCAGATCAAGGATGCGAATAGGTAATCGCGATGCGTTTGTCAGGGCCACATTGATGATATCCGGAATCAAGGGCGGCAGTTATGTCGTCATCTGCACTATCCATACCTGCTGATTACACATCATCAACAAGATCCTGAAGAATCAGTTGAAACAAAGCCTACATCGGCATGCTTTGTTCACCAGCCAAACTGAAGGCTTATCTGAAGACAACTTATGAGACATTTGGCAAAGATGTTGATCTTTCCAATCTCTATGCCCCAGTCGGACTCGATCTCGGGGGTGGCTCACCCGAAGAGATTGCGGTCTCGATTGTCTCAGAGATCCTAACGGTCTATCACGGCAAGACCGGACATCGTCACATGCGAGAGATGCGCTGATGGTGACGTTGATCCGAGGACGCATGAATACCGGAAAAACCACCCGTTTGATCGATCATTATCAAAGGTATCTTAAGGGTGATGGCTTTGCCGCCATCAAACTCATGGCGGGCAACAAAGTCATGGCTTATGATGCCATGCGTCTCTCTGATTCTAGCCGGTGCCGACTGTGTGTCCACGGACCAAACAGTGGTGAGGTCTTTGTTGGTGGAGAGACGATTGGCCCATATCTGTTCAGTCAAGATGCCCTTGACATGATTGATGAGGCGATTGAGCAGATGATTGCCAAGAAGACATCTCCGATCTATCTGGATGAGATTGGCATGCTAGAACTCTCAGGCAAAGGACTCGACCGGAGCTTAAAAGCAGTCATCAAGGCTGGTTTGGATGTGGTCCTCACGGTGAGATCCGACCTTGTCGACAAGGTCATCGGTCACTACGGGTTGTCATCGGTTGTTATGATCGATCTATGAAGAGGAGTGAGACGATGCTTGACATGCTCATCAAAAATGGTCTGGTCTATCAGAATGGATCATTTCAGAAAACCAATATCATGATCAAAGACGGTGTGTTTGTCGAAATCTCAAATCAGCTGAGGGAAGCCAAAGAGGTCTATGATGCCGAAGGGTTCGAAGTCATTCCCGGATTGATTGATCCCCATGTCCACTTTGGTCTTGATCTCGGATTCATCCGCTCAGTGGATGATTTTGACTCCGGGACAGTGGCGGCACTCTATGGCGGTGTCACCTCGATTGTTGATTTTCTTGCCCCGACCGATGGCGTCAAAGATCTTCTCAAGTCCTATCAAGAAAGGCTTCATGAAGCAAAAAAAGCCCGTATCGACTATGCCTTTCACGCCACCATCAAGGATCCCAAGAATGACCTTGAAGCCTATGTCAAGACCGTCAGGGACCTAGACATGCGGACCCTTAAACTTTTTACGACCTATTCCGATTCGAAGAGACGCACCTATGATCAGGAGATCATTCGTCTTTTGAATCTCTCAAGAATCCATGACATCATGATTCTTGCCCACGTTGAAAACGATGACATGATCCATATTGATCCTGATATGACCCACGAAGACCTGCCACGAAGCCGGCCGGTTGAAGCTGAGATCACCGAAGCGTTGAAGCTCGCCTCCTACGTCAAAGAGACGAAAGGTCACCTTTATATGGTGCATGTCTCATCAGGTGAGACCATCAGACGACTGAAGGCTGAATATCCAGAACTACTCGGCAAGCATTTCATGATCGAAAGTTGCCCACAGTACTTCACCTTTGATCAAAGCGCGCTTGCCAAAGCCAACGGTTATCTCTATGCTTGTGCTCCACCGCTTAGAACCCAGGATCATGTTCAAAAGCTCTTTGACCATCAAGCACTGATTGATGTGATCGGAACCGATCACTGCACGTTCATGAAAGCCGACAAAGCCAACCGAAAGCTTTTTGAGATGCCGCTTGGGATCGGTGGGATCGAACACAGTTTCGCGGTCATGAGAAGTCATCTTGGCGATGTCGTGATCGACAAGATGACAAAGCATCCTGCCCGCTTGCACAAACTCAGGAACAAAGGATCGATCACCGTCGGTTATGACGCCGATCTCTTTGTTTTCAAAAATGATCCGAACACCATCATCAACGGCCATCACGGCACGTGTGATTATACCCTTTATGAAGGACTCAAGAGTGCCGGCACGGTCATCTCAACCATGGTCAGAGGACAGTTTGCCATGAGAGATGGGGTTCTCATGAACAGTCAGGGACAACTGATCAAAGGAGATGATTGACCTTGAAAACAGCCATCATCCATACGACCCTCTATGATTACCACACCTATCGTCAGGATCAGTACATCGTTTTTGATGATGTCATCTTCGAAACCGGACCGATGACGGACTTTGTTGACCAAGGCTATCAGATTATTGATGGACACGATCGTTTCGTCATGCCGACATTTGTCTCTGGTCATACCCATATCTATTCGGCACTTGCCCGTGGTATGTCCGTCAATTTCAATCCCCGTGACTTCATGGGCATTCTAGAAGACCTGTGGTGGAAGATGGATAAGGAGATTGACCTTGACATCACGAAAGCGTGTGCGCTGGTCAGTGCCATCGATCATCTCAAGTGCGGGGTCACGACCCTGATTGATCATCACGCCAGCGGGAAAGCGATCACGGGCACACTGAACGTATTGAGTGACACCGTGACCAAGATCGTTGGACTGAGAGGGGCGTTTTGCTTTGAGACCAGTGATCGGTTTGATGTCCAATTGGCCATCGATGAGAACATGTCTTTCATGGAAACCCATCAAAGCAAGACATCTTGTGGCCTCTTTGGGATGCATGCGTCCATCTCTTTATCCGATCAGACGCTTGAAGCCATCCAAAACGTGCTCAAAGGCAGACCCATCCATATCCACGTCGCCGAAAGCGACATGGATGAGAAAGATGCGATCAAGCGCACAGGCATGCGTGTGATCAAACGTCTTGACAGTTTCAAACTGATCAACCCGGGAAGCATCATCGCCCACGCCATCCACGTGGATGACGAAGAGCTTGAGATCATCAAAAAACGGCAGGCAATCATTGCCGTCAACGTCACCTCGAATATGAACAACGGGGTCGGGCTCCCTGACATCAGGAGGTTCAAAGCCCACGGGATCCCCGTCATCATCGGTAACGACGGACTCAATCCCTCGATGGCGATGGAGGCCTTGAATGTCTTATATGCGTCCCATCATCTCTTAAGAGGTCCGACTGCTTTTCAGCATGAGACACTCAAGGACATGATTGAGACGACTTACCAAGTCGCCTCAAAGATGTTCAAGACGAAACTGGGGCGCTTAGAGAAAGGCTATGCCGCAGACCTCTTGGTCATCCCTTATGTCCCACCGACCCCAATCGATGGCACGAATGCTTTCGGTCATGTCTTTTATGGACTATTCCATGCCTTCAGACCGGAACATGTGTTTGCCGGAGGGGTCCACAGAGTCAAAGACTACACGGTTGATGATACGCTCATGATTCAGTATCAAGAGAGTGTCAGAAGCGCGATGATCCTTTGGGATCGAATCAGAAAGGGTGAGACACATGAACATGACAACAACCTTTGATGGCTTGACACTGAACAATCCTGTGATGCCGGCTTCCGGACCGTTGGTCGGAGATACCGAAAAATTGTTGTTCATGAGGGATGCCGGATGTGGCGCAGTCGTGACCAAGACGATTTCCACCCATCTGCCCGTGATCCCCAAACCGTGCATTTTTGCAGGGAAAGACCACATCATGAACAGTGAGCTCTGGAGTGAGTTCTCGCTAGACCGTTGGACCGATGAGTTTTTGCCGGCCTATGTCAAAGACAACGATCGCCCGCTCATCGTGAGTGTCGGTTACAGCAAGGAAGACATGGACATCCTGATTCCAAGGCTTGATCCCTTCGCTGATGCCTTTGAGGTGTCGACCCACTATGTCGGGACCGATCTTGAGGTGATCGGCGAGACCGTATCGACGATCAGAAAACATACCACCAAACCCATCTATATGAAAGTCAGTCCCCATATGCCAGATCCCAAGGCGTTTGCCAAGATGATTTTGGACCACGGTGCAAACGGCGTGGTGGCGGTGAATTCACTGGGTCCGACGATGAACATCGACATCCAAAGCAGACGGGTCTTATCGTCTAACGAAAAGGGCTTTGTGTGGACGTCTGGACCAGCCATCAAACCACTCGCGTTGGCGACCGTCCACCAAATCAGGGAAGCGGCTCCCGAGATGACCGTGATTGGGGTTGGCGGTATTCAAAGCGCGGATGACGTGATTGAGTTTCTATTGGCCGGCGCGAACGCCGTCCAGATGCTTTCAGGTGCGCTCTTGAAAGGCAAGGACCTATACGCCAAGATCATCAAGGATTTACCTAAGCGGCTTCATGCATATGGCTTTGACAGTGTCCAGGACGTCATCAGGACAACCCTTGACAAGACTGTCCGCTATGAGGCGAGTGTGCCCGAACTGATTGAAGACAAATGCATCAGGTGCAACCTTTGTGTGAATGTCTGTCCGTATTTCGCGATCACGATGAAAGACCGGATTACCTTTGATCCCGATAAGTGTTTCGAGTGTGGACTCTGTGTGACCAAGTGTCCGACCAAGGCGATTGTCATGCCATCGGAGATCAACCGATGAAGCCCTCGATCAGCCGTTCCGTCCCCAAGGTCGATAACGATGAGAAGATCTCAGGCAAAGCTCTCTACGTTTCCGATCTTAGGATGCCGGACATGCACTATGCCCGTACCTTGAGATCATCCAAGGCCCATGCCAAAGTCCTTGAGATCATCATGCCAGCGCTTCCCGAAGGCGTTGTTGTGGTGGATCATCAGGACATCGAAGGCATCAATGTCGTCAAAATGATTTTTGATGACTGGCCGGTCTTCGCGGAAAATGAAGTCACCTATGTTGGTGAGCCTTTGTGTCTGGTCGTCGGACCTGACCGTGCCGTCCTTCATGAGATCATCGAAAACACCAAAGTCATCTATGAGGACTTGCCGGCGGTCTTTGATTTCAGTCACAGCGTGGTCCAAAGATCATTTTCCAAAGGCGACACGGAAAAAGCCTTTCTGAAGGCTCATCGGATCATCACCAAAACCTATGAGACCGGATATCAGGAACAGGCCTATATCGAACCCCAAGGGCTACTAGGCTATCCTGAGAGCGCCCATAAGATTGTCATCAAGGGCTCAATGCAGTGCCCTTACTATATCAAGAACGCAGTCGATATGATGTTTGGTCCAAATGGACCTGATGTGAGAATCATCCAAGCCGCCGTTGGCGGTGCCTTTGGCGGCAAGGAAGAGTATCCTTCTCTCATTGCCTGTCAGGTCGCACTCGCTGTCAAGAAGACCGGCAAACCGGTCCAATTGGTCTTTTCAAGGGAAGAGGACATGACTGTGACCACCAAGCGTCATCCCTCCAAGATCCTGATGAGCTGTGCGTTGGATGAAAACCACCAGATGACCGCCATCAAAGCCCATGTCGCTTTGGACGGTGGGGCCAGAACCGGCCTTTCCGGGGTTGTCCTCTCAAGGGCGATGCTCGCCGTGACCGGCGCGTATACCGTCCCCAATATTTTGGCAACCGGCGATGTCTATATGACACACACCGTTCCGACCGGGGCATTCAGAGGCTTTGGCGCACCGCAGATGATGTTCGCGATTGAAATGTTTGTCCATGACATCGCATTCCCGAGATCAAAGAGGATGCGCTCCAGTTCAGGATGAGACATCTTGCCAAGCAAGGAGACAAAACGTCCACGAGTGGGACGTTTAGGGATCCCATCATCATGGAAGAGATGATCAGGAAAGCCCGTGAGATCTCCGGATATGACCAAAAGGTCGAAACCTACAAGGACCCTTCAATCTTCAAAGGCATCGGGATGAGTTTCTTCTTTCATGGGTGCGGATTCACCGGTGACGGTGAGGCCGAACACATCAAAGCGACCGTGAAACTCAACAAAGACAAGGATGACAACGTCCATGTCTATGTCGCCGCGGTCGACATGGGCCAAGGGGCGAAGACGACCCTCTCAAAGATTGTTGCCCATACCTTGTCCCTGCCGATGTCAAACGTTTTCTTTGACGATCCTGACACGGATGCCGTCCCGGATTCGGGACCGACCGTCGCGTCCAGGACCATCATGATAGTTGGCGGACTGCTCGCCAGGGCATCCCGTCAAATGAAAGAACAATGGACGCCAGGGGTTGAGGCGACGGTGTTTGAGACCTATAGACAACCCAAAGAGATTGTTTGGAACGAAGAGAGCATGGAAGGCGATGCCTATCCGGCATACGCCTGGGGTGTCAATGTGGTTGAGGTCGAGGTTGACAAACGGACCTTCCAGGTCAGCCTGAAAGGCATCTGGAGTGTCTATGATCTAGGAAAGGCCATTGATGAGCGGATCGTCCTCGGTCAGGCTGATGGTGGCATTGCCCAAGGCATTGCCTATGGCTACATGGAAGTGATGCGTCATGAGAATGGACGTCTCAGGCAAAAGACCATGACGGACTACATCATCCCGACCACACTTGATATGGTCCGGACGGAGACGGTTTTGTATGAGAATCCCTATGCCTATGGCCCGTATGGTGCCAAAGGCTTCGGCGAACTGACATTGGTCGGTGGTGCACCCGCGGTCGCCCTGGCCATCAAAGCGGCCACCGGATGTGGCGTCACCAAGATACCGGTGACCCCGGAAATGTTAATGGAGATGAAACGTCATGGCTGAGATCAACATCAGAATCAATGGAAAAGACGTCCGGCTTGAGACCGATCCGGGAATGAGACTTTTAGATGTCATCAGGGATGACTTAGGTCTGACCGGACCGAAAGAAGGATGTGGCGAAGGGGAATGTGGCGCATGTGCTGTCCTGATCGATGGTCGTGTTGTCAACAGTTGCCTTGTCCCGATTGGAAACGTCATCGGTCATGAGATTGTGACCATCGAAGGATTTCGTGAGACCAGACGCTATGAGGTCTTGAAAGAGGCCATGGCGTTTGAAGGCGGATCCCAGTGTGGGATTTGTACCCCAGGGATGATGATCGCGGCGGAATCCTTGCTCAGAACCAATCCGCATCCGACCGAGGAAGACGTCAGGGTCGGATTGTCTGGGAACCTATGTCGGTGTACCGGATACAACATGATTGTCAAAGCGGTCCTCAGGGCCGCCAAGAAGGGGAAAGGGCTATGGTAAGACACTTTATCCCGGAAACGCTTGGTGAAGCACTGGACATCCTAAGCGATCATGCCTGCCAGATCATGGCCGGAGGAACCGATCTGATGGTCCAGAAAAGAACGACGGCCGGGGTCGCACCCGCGTTTGCAAAAGATGTCCTCTACATCCAACGGATCAAAGCGCTTAAGGAGATCATCCATACGGATGAGATCGTGAGAATCGGGAGCGCATGTCCGCTTGAGGAGATCCTTCATGATCAAGAGGTACCCAAACTGTTAAGGGATGCCACGCTTGATGTCGCCTCGCCCGCCATCAGACATATGGCGACGCTCGGTGGAAACATCGGTAACGCCTCACCGGCTGGCGATACGCTCGTGCCTCTTTATGTGCTTGATGCCCGAATCGTGCTCAGTTCGAAACGGAAAAACCGTGAGGTGCTCTTGGCAGATATGATCACGGGCGTCAGGAAAACGGTCATGCATGAGGACGAGATGATCACTGAAGTGATCATCCCCAAACACAAATTTCAAAAAAGCACCTGGGTGAAAGTGGGTGGCCGGCGGGCCAACGCCATCTCCAAAGTCTCTTTTGCTGGGGTGGCAGACATCAATGATGGTGTCATCACCGACATCAGAATGGCCTTTGGCGCGGTCAGTCCGACCGTTGTGAGGTCACTTCCGATTGAGGGAATGATGATTGGCAAAACCAAAGAAACCATTGGTGACGTGATTGGTGAGGTGGTTTCGGCCTATGATCTTCTGATCCACCCGATTGACGACCAACGCTCCAATCAGTCTTACCGCAAACAGGTTGCTATGAATCTTTTGACTGATTTTATCAAAACGCTCTTTTAGGAAGGTGACTGACTATGAACAGACGCGCATGGATGGATGTCGCTCTTGGCAAAACCAAGGCGACACTGGTGCTGAAGCACTGCCGGATCGTGAATGTCTATAACAAACAGATCGAGGAGGCAGACATCGCGATCACCGATGGTCATATTGTCGGTATCGGAACCTACCAAGGCATCGAGGAACACGACATGCATGGTTGTTTTGTCGCGCCCGGTCTGATCGACGGTCATGTCCATATCGAATCCTCGATGGTCACACCTCCAGGATTTGCGCGTTTGGTTGTGCCCAAAGGCACGACCACGGTCATTGCTGACCCTCATGAGATCGCCAATGTCTCAGGGCTGGATGGGATTTCCTTCATGTTGAAAGAAAGTGAGAACATCCCCTTGAATGTCCATATGATGCTGCCTTCCTGCGTCCCCGCGACCGAAGGCGAGCATAGTGGGGCGGTTCTTAAAGCTGATGATCTTGAAACACTCAAAGATCATCCGGGTGTTCTCGGTTTGGGTGAGGTCATGGATTATCCTGCTGTGATCCATGGCGATGAAGCGATCCATGACAAAATCGAACTGATGAGACAGAGGATGATTGATGGGCATGCCCCTGACATCATCGGCAAACCGCTTTCGGCCTATGTCGCGGCGGGCATCATGACCGACCATGAATGCACCAAGCCGGAGTCGCTTCTTGAACGGGTCAGAAGCGGGATGTATGTCCATCTTCGGGAAGGCTCTGCGACCAGAAACACTGAAACCTTGCTTAAGGCTGTCACCCCGGAGATCATCGACCGGTTGCTGTTTTGCACCGACGACAAGCATCCTGAGGACATCATGCGGGAAGGTCATATCAACTATAACGTCAATCTTGCCATCAACGCCGGACTTTCGCCCATTGACGCCATTCGGATGGCGACCTTGAATGCCGCCACCTGTTACCGTCTCAAAGATGTCGGAGGGATCGCTCCGGGCAAGAAGGCTGACCTGATTGTCTTTGACGCATTGGAGAAGGTTGAGCCGAAGATCGTTTACAAAGACGGTCTGGTTGTCGCCAAAGACGGGATACCTTTGTTTGAAGCCACGACATCGACGGATCAAAGCGTCAGGCAAACCGTCCGCTTTGATCCTGACCAACTTGATTTCACGCTCAAACTCAAAAGTGATGAGGTCCGGGTCATCGGCCTCATCAGAAACAACATCACCACAAAGACGCTCACCCGAAGCGTCAGAAGACAGAACGGGATCTACCTTCACGACCCAGCGTCTGATCTTTTGAAAATCGCGGTCATCGAAAGACATCATATGACTGGAAACATCGGTATCGGCCTCCTAGAGGGATTCGGTATCAAAGATGGGGCGATTGCCATGACGATTTCCCATGACTCCCACAACCTTGTGGTTTTGGGATCCTCTGATTCAGACATGGTGATCGCTTGCAAGGAAGTTCTTGCTATCCATGGCGGCATTGTCCTGGTCCGAGGCGGAGAGGTTTTGAAGACCCTGCCTCTTGAGATTGCCGGTCTGATGACCGAGCGTGACGTCAAAGAGGTCTCAAAGACCATCAAAGAGATCAAGGACAGCATGGTTGAGATGGGACTTTCCCCGATGGTTGATGATCCCATGATCTCACTCGCCTTTTTGTGTCTGCCAGTCATTCCCGAACTGAAACTGACCGATACCGGACTTTTTGATGTCAACCGCTTTGAGCATGTCCCAATCGAATGTGACAAGGAGGCATCCTTATGATCTCATTTGTCAAGACGTATCGGTGCACACTTTGTGGGCGCACGGTGCTGCCGCATGAAGCCAAGGGCGCGTGCCCTTCTTGTGGTGAGAAAGGCATCCTTGATGTCGAATATGATTATGAGAAACTAAGAGGCGTCGTCACCAAGACATGGCTTGAGTCCAATCCGGTGCGGCAGATGTTTCGCTACATGCCGTTATTGCCGCTTGAACAACCCCATGTCACCAGGATGCTTGATGTCGGGTGGACCCCTTTGGTAAAATCATATGTCTTGAAGGACACCTTGGGTCTTCGCTCTCTACATATCAAAGATGAGAGCATGAATCCGAGTGGGTCTTTGAAAGACCGCGCCAGCGCGGTCGCCGTCCTCAAAGCCATCGAGGAAGGCAAATCGGTTGTCAGTTGCAGTTCCACCGGCAATGCCGCTTCAAGCCTGGCGTGTCATGCTGCCCGGATGGGGCTTCAATCGGTCATTTTCGTGCCCAAAAGGGCACCGGTTGGGAAACTCAATCAGCTCTTGGTCTATGGGGCGGATGTGATTCTCGTCGATGGCGATTACAAAGACACTTATCAGTTATCCAAAGAAGCGATCAAGACCTTTGGATGGTATAACCGCAATGCCGCCATCAATGCCAATCTGGTCGAAGGGAAGAAAACAGCCGCTTATGAGATCATCGAGCAACTCGATTTTGAAGTCCCGGACTGGGTCGTTGTCTCGGTCGGCGATGGATGCACGCTCGCCGGACTCTTCAAAGGCTTTTATGATTTCATGAAACTCGGACTGATTGAGAGACTCCCCCGTTTGCTAGGTGTCCAAAGTGAGGGCTGCAAGCCCCTGGTGGATGCCGCCATCACGGGTGAGTTGAAAGAAGCCGAGGAGAACACAATCGCTGACAGCATCAGTGTCGGGATACCCAGAAACCCAGTCAAAGCGCTCTCAGCCGTCTCGGCATCCAAAGGCGCGTGGATCGCAGTGTCTGACAGATCAATCTTGGAAGCGATCAAAGACCTTGGAAAAGAAGGGCTCTTCGCCGAACCGGCCTCAGCTGCCGGTTATGCCGGACTGAAAAAAGCGGTTCGAGAAGGCATCATCGAAAAAGACGCGAGTGTTGTTTTGCTCCAGACTGGAAGTGGGCTCAAAGACCCTGAGAACATCAGAAAGGTGTTACTGACACCCATCTTGATGAAACCTGATCTTGGCGCCCTCAAAACATATCTGAAAAACAAAGGAGACCACCATCATGCATAAGATACCATATGGACCGACTTATCACGAGATGCTTGACCCGACGATGATCGATCCAAAGACAAGAAAAGATGCGCTTGTTGCCAAAGAAGACGAACTCAATCCGCTCAATCTCTTCAACATCACCTGGAAAGACGAGGCGAACGACGTCCGAAAGATTGTCCTCCCCAAAGCATTGACCGGGGTGGATGCAAACATCATTGTGTTGCTTGGAAACGCCTTTCCTTCGGGTTCTCACAAGGTTGGTCCTGCTTATTCGACATTGATCGAAGGCTGTGTCGATGGCACCATCGTGCCTGGCGAACATACCATTTTGGGACCATCGACCGGAAACTTTGGTATCGGTGTCTCCTACATCTGCAACCTGATGCATTATGACGCCATCGTCATCATGCCCGATAACATGAGCAAGGAACGCTATCAGCGGATCTCAAGATATGGCGCGCTTCTTGATCTGACACCGGGGACGGAGTCAGATGTGATCCTGACCCTTGAAAGAACCTATGAGCTTGTCAAGACCAATCCCCATTACCGTTCGCTGGCCCAGTTCGAACTGTTTCCAAACTACCGGTTTCATCGGTATGTGACCGGACACAGTGCGATCGAGGCTGTCAAAGGCATCGGGAATTCCCGGATTGCCTGCTTCGCATCCGCTCCGGGAAGTGCCGGAACACTGGCCGCGGGCGATCAGATCAAGGCGGTGTTTCCGGAAGCGAAGATCGCCGCGCTTGAACCCTATGAATGCTCGACACTGACTGATGGCGGTCGCGGACAGCACCGGATCGAAGGTATTGGCGACAAGATGTGCACACTGATCCATAACGTCCTGACAACGGATTTTCTCGTCATGGTAAGTGATGAGGACGCGGTTCGCGGCATGAAAATCATTCATGACGCGCCGCACATCCTAGAAGAATATGGGGTTGATCCTCTTGTCGCCAAATCGATGGTCGATCTCTTTGGTGTCTCTGGGATCTGCAACATCCAAGGGGCCATCAAGATGGCCAAACATTTGCGTCTTTCCGAAGGCGACAACGTCGTGACGGTTGCGACCGACGGATTTGACAGGTACGCCTCGGTTCTTGAAAACCTCGAAACAAGGGTTCTTGAGACCGAAGACTATGTGCTCAGACGTTGGTTCAAAGATGTTTTCCTGAATGTCGAAGCGAATCATATCACGGACATCCGGCTGAGACACGCCAAAGACCGTTTGTTTGAACAAAAAGAAAAAGACTGGATCAAATTCGGGTATTCAAAAGCATACCTGGACAGCATGAAAGACATGACCTTCTGGGAAAACGAATACCAGAAAGTCTTCCACTATGACAAAGAGATCAAAGAGATGAGAAAGAAGGATGACAAATGAATATACCCTTTGAAGACATATTGAAAGCGGCACAAGCCTACGAGAAAGACATTGTCGCGTTTTTGAGAGACATGGTGCGGATTCCTGGGGAATCCGCCAATGAAAAAGCCGTGATCGAAAGGATCAAGACAGAAATGGAAAAGGTCGGTTTTGATGAGATCACGATCGATCCGATGGGCAATCTGATCGGAAGACTTGGTCACGGCAAACACGTGATCGCCATGGATGCCCATATCGATACGGTCGGGATCGGGGACATCAAGCTCTGGACCTTTGATCCATATGAAGGTTTTGAGGATGAGAAAGTGATTGGTGGCAGGGGAACCTCTGATCAGGAAGGTGGCATGGCTTCCATGGTCTATGCCGCGAAGATCATCAAGACCCTTCATCTTGAAGGAGATTACACCCTTCTGATCACCGCGACGGTCCAGGAAGAGGACTGTGACGGACTGTGTTGGCAATACATCATCGAGCAGGACAAGATCCGTCCTGAGTTCGTGGTCATCACCGAACCGACCTCGTGCCGGATTTACCGCGGGCACCGGGGACGGATGGAAATCAAGGTGTCCGTGCAAGGCCTTTCCTGTCATGGCAGTGCGCCAGAACGTGGTGATAACGCCATTTTCAAGATGGCACCCATCCTTCTTGAACTTCAGGAACTGAACCACCGCCTCAAAGACGATGCTTTTCTGGGCAAAGGCACACTGACGGTGAGTGAGATTTTCTTCACCTCGCCATCCAGATGCGCGGTTGCTGACAGTTGTGCGATCTCGATTGATCGAAGACTGACCGATGGTGAGACGTTTGAAAGTGCTTTGGAAGAGATCAGAGCGCTTGATTCCGTCAAGAAAGCCAATGCCGTTGTTGAGATGTATCTCTATGAACGGCCTTCTTACACAGGGCTTGTCTATCCCACCGAATCCTATTTCCCGACCTGGGTCATTGGCGAGGATCATGTCGTGACGCAATCGGCCGCTATCGCCTACAAAGGGCTTTTCAAGACTGATCCGGTCATTGACAAATGGACATTCTCAACCAATGCGGTCTCCATCATGGGACGCCATGGAATCCCCGCCGTTGGTTTCGGACCTGGTCATGAAGACCAAGCCCACGCCCCTAATGAGATCACCTTCAAAGACGAGCTTGTCATCGCATGTGCGATGTATGCCGCGATGCCGCTTGTCTACCTAGAACAGTTGAAACGAAAGGAGCGCACATGATGGAACAATTATTCAAAGGCAAACACTTCATCACGCTAGAAGACTGGACAAAAGAACAGATTGAGACCCTTTTGAAGGTGTCATCGGAACTCAAAGCGTTGTTTTATGCCAATACCCCAACCCCGTATTTGCTCTATAAAACAGCTTTTCTGATGTTCTTCGAACAATCAACCAGAACCAGAAATTCCATGGAATCAGGTCTTGCCCAACTGGGTGGACACGCCACCTTCCTTGACACATCAACCATGCAGATCTCCCATGGGGAAAGTGCGAAAGACACGGCGGTCATCTTGTCAAGTTATGGCCACGGAATCGCTTGCCGGAATTGTTTTTGGGGTGTCGGAAACAAGTTCATCCGCGAGATGGCGGAACACGCAACGGTTCCGATCATGAATTTGCAGTGTGACATCTATCATCCCATGCAGGCCTTGGCCGATCTGATGACCATCAGGGAAGTCAAGAGTGAGACCAAGAATCTGAAGGTCTCGGTGATTTGGGCGTATGCGAAAAGCCATAAGAAACCGATCAGTGTGCCAGTTTCGCAAGTGCTGTTGTTCCCCCGTTATGGAATGGATGTCACGCTGGCTTATCCGATTGGCTATGACCTTCCCGCTTGGGTCATCGAGAAAGCGCGTAAGAACGCCAAAGCCCATGGTGGATCATTGACAATCACCCATGACATGAAAGAGGCATACAAGAACGCGGACATCGTGATTCCCAAGAACTGGGGTTCATGGGTGACCAATCAGTCGACAGCTGTTGTGGATGATCTGCTTGAATCGAACAAGATGTGGAAGTGCACTGAAGAGATGATGAGACTTGCCAAGCCCGATGTCAAGTATATGCATGCCCTTCCCGCCGATCGCGGCAATGAAGTCGAGGATTCCGTCATTGATGGGCCACATTCGATCGTCTATCAGGAAGCCGAGAACAGGCTCCATACCGCCAAGGCTGTGATGGCGATGACAATGGGAGACAAATAGGCAAGTGGTTCAGTTTGTACATGAGACATGGATGTCAGAAACAAAATGAAAGAAGCATGTAATCGATGACTGCATCATGTAAGATGGCCGTTCCGATCAGGACAGCCATCTTTTTGCTCGTTTTCTTGATGTAAGAGCGGACTAAGGATCAAGCGTCAAGTGATGTTCGCAGATCAACAGTCAAAACCTCTAATGTCCATTTGGATTTGGAGGCTTGCTTATTCTTTTTGTAACCCCTTCAATCAAGTGTTCACACCTGACAGATCCGATAGGAGAGTGGGATTTCTTGGTGTCACCTATGATTATGCTGACAGTATAAGCCGACTCAGTCATTGAAAACAGGATAGGGAGACAACCTCACTTTCAGGCAAATGAAAACGAGATGATGGCTTTGTCAAGGCCCTCATCTCGTTGTTTGATCAATGAGCTGCAAACATAATGAGCGCAGTATGAGTATCCTGAATCCAGATGATAGGAGACAAGGTTTGAATGGCACTCCCAGGACTAACATGAACCATGCCGCATCCCACATGGTCGTGATGTCTTTTTTTGGATCACGAATTGTCCAAATGAACCAAGGACATGGAGTACGACTGTCATGTCTTGTTTTTTTTCTCTTGAATGGGTGGTATAGGCTGATTGGATATCGTCTGTATGGTTCTCTCTCGTTGTCATCAGGTCCAGTTCAAGCTGGTTCATGTTGTCTTCCGTGGCTAAAACCGGGACTTGTCAATCCAAAGGCCAAGGGCGGGATTGTGGATGAAGAAGACGGTCTTGCCGGAAACGACATTCAAGCCTTCTTTGAGGTGACTGACATCATATGTGGCCATCATCTCATCGTAATCAGCAGCGATGAATCCGACTTGAAGGATGGCTTCTTTGGCAATCGCTTTCACGGCATAGGTGATCGAGAACCTGCCATCTGATGAGCTGTGGATTAGGTGGGCCGCGACCCCCATGTTGTCTTGAAGGTCTTTCTCGGTCTTGAAGAGCGTCATGACCTGTGCGGTACCCTTGTATCCATAGGTTCTGATCAATTCATCGATCCGGTGATCTTCTCCGAACTTGGTGATGCCAGGAGCCAGTATGATGAGGTTTCCGCCATCTTTGATGGCCATCCTTGTCCGGTAGATCGCCTTGTTTCCAAGCCACGTGGACTTGAATTCCTTGGGATCAAGGGTGACGATACAGGTGTCGATGCCTTCCTCCAAGAAGGTGATGTTTTTCTTTTGGGAGAGTTCTACGGCAGCCTCTAGCACGGCGCGTTCATCACCGATGAACAACCCGTGGGTCCTGATGATGTTTTCAGGGGCGGTCGTCACAGTCAGGACAAAGACAATCGGACGGTCTTTCAAAAACGTCTCAAGGGCTTCATCAAGCACTTTTCTGACAGGCGTGTGGTCTTTGCCCATCATCTTTTCCATGCCGTAGACAGCCCCGATCATATGAGAACGGTTGATGGTCTTTGATCCGCCCAGTCCGACGAGGATATTCTTTGAATGGTTGGCCATGCCGATGACTTCGTGAGGCACGACTTGGCCGATAGAGAGAATGAGGTCATAGGACTCATCCATGATGATCCGATTGACTTCAATCGGAACATCATCTTGCCAGAGCCCATCGGTGTAGGTGCGTACATGATCTTTTGGGACGGTCCCGATATCAATCACATCGTGTCGCCAGTCGTGGACCAGAAAGCATTCAAACGGGATGTCGCCATACATGTCTTGGCATTCCGTTTCGGTCATCGGATCATGAGTCCCCAAAGCAGGCATGATATCGACATGGACGCCTGAGTCTGTCAGAATATGATAATAGAGATTTGTGATGGTGCCGGCTTTTGAGTAGTATCTGGTGATGTCTGGAGGCACGAGCAGGACTTTCTTGGGATCTAAGGATGAAAGGGATCTGATCAAAGCGACTCTGATCTCCTGATCAGAGAGTCCTTGATCGGATGAGGCATAAACAAACTGCTTCATCCTCAGACACCGGAAAACGCTGAGAACCCACCATCAACAGGCACGACAAGACCGGTGACAAATCCTGACATCTTGGGATCAGCAAGCCATAGAAGGGTGCCGGAGAGTTCATCAGGTTCTCCGAAGCGGCCCATGGGGGTTTGTGAGAGAATCTTATGTGAACGCGGGGTTGGTGTGCCGTCTGGGTGCCATAACAATGTCCTGTTTTGCTCAGTGGAGAAAAACCCAGGAGCGATGGCGTTCACACGGATGCCTTCCTTGGCAAAGTGGACAGCCATCCACTCTGTCAGGTTCGAGACCGCTGCTTTGGCAGCGCTATAGGCGGGAATCTTGGTCAAAGGCGCATACGCACTCATCGAACTGATGTTGATGACGGACGTGCCTTCACGGCCGATCATGTCTTTCATGAAGACCTGGGAGGCCAGAAGGGTGCCGGTGTAATTCAAATTGATGAGTGCGTTGATTGCGGTCTCATCAAGGTCAAAGAAGGATGTCGCCTCTGGGTTATCAACAGCACTGGCATTGAACATCTCATCGGTGGTGGTTGCCTTGGGGCTGTTTCCGCCAGCGGCGTTGATCAGGATATCACAAGGTCCGAAGACCTGATTGATCACGGTCTTGGCATGTTCGAGGCTTGCTTTCTGGGTGACGTCCGCAGAGACACCAAGGGCGTTCAGCCCCGCGTCTTTGATCTCATCGACAATCTTTTGAACCGAGGATTCGGTTCTTGAAAGGATGGCGACATGTGCGCCAGCGTGGGCGAGGGTCATCGCCATACTGCGTCCCAATACCCCAGAACCACCGGTGATGACCACGGTTTTTCCAGAGAGGTTGATGTGATGTTTGGTCATGAGATGTCCTCCTAGACGTTGTAGGTTGTTGAGGCGGTCTTGCCGCCCCGACCGGTCCAATTGGTGTGAAAGAACTCACCGCGTCTTTGATCGGTCCGCTCATAGGTGTGAGCACCGAAGTAGTCTCTCATTGCCTGTAAAAGATTGGCGGGGAGACGGTCGGTTGTGTAACCATCAAAATAGGTGAGTGCCGCTGCCATCGAAGGGACAGGAATGCCTTGGAGCACGGCGGTGGAAATCACCTTTCTGAAACTTGGAAGCAGTGATTCAAGGGTCTCTTTGAAGTAAGGGTCCAAGATCAGATTGTCAAGATTGGGGTTCAGTTCAAACGCGGTCTTGATCTTTGAAAGAAACGCGGAGCGGATGATGCAGCCTTCGCGCCAAAGCATGGCGATGTTGCCGTAGTTGAGGGACCAATCATAGGTCTTGGCGGCGGCTTTCATCAAGGCGAAGCCTTGGGCATAACTCATGATCTTGGCGGCATAAAGCGCTTTTTTGATGTCTTCGATGAAGGTCTTGGGATCGTCTTTGAATGTGGGTGTGGTCTTGTTGTAGACGCTCGCGGCATGAACACGTTCATCCTTCATGCTTGATAGGAAACGGGCATAGACGGATTCCGTGATCAACGTGAGGGGAACACCTTCATCAAGTGAGGTCACAGCCGTCCATTTGCCGGTACCCTTCTGACCGGCGGTATCCAAAATCTTCTCAACCAAGGGTGAACCATCTGAGTCCTTATGGCCAAGGATGTCGGCGGTGATGTCGATCAGATAGGAATCGAGTTCCGCCTCGTTCCACGCTGCGAACACATCGGCCATCTCGTCATGGGAGAGTCCGAGGATATCTTTCATGAGATGATAGGATTCGGTGATGATCTGGATATCACCATATTCGATGCCATTATGCACCATTTTGACGAAGTGTCCGGCTCCACCTTGTCCGACCCAGTCACAGCAGATCTCACCTTCT
>JAGYLU010000079.1 GCA_018400755.1 Acholeplasmataceae bacterium | reverse complement strand
GGCATATCTTGGCGACATCCGTAATGGCATAATGATTGACAAGATCTCAAACGGTATCGAGACATTCAAAAGAGACATGCCCAATCATTCAATAGAGAATAGAATTTTCATCTGGAATCAAGGTGAGAGAGATGCCTCGCAAATGGTCAATCTCAATCACATCGAAGCATCCAAAGCCCTTTACAAAGATAGTTTCTTGGCTTTGTGGCAACAGCTCAAGGATGAGTTTTCATTCGATGTCGCTGTCATCACCCGATTAGGACTATGGAATTCACTTGAAAAGGACCTAGTCATCATGGCTGCTCAGGAAGAACTTGCCATAGAACATGATGACATCATCATTGGGACAAGAGCGATGAGTTACATGCCTCACTACACATACCATGAGGAACTTGGCCATGGTGAAACCAGCGGATATTGGGCAAACAAAGACATCCAGGACGCCTATGCACAGACACGCGACACGTATTGGGTTGGTGGGCATAACAACCGTCATGTCAATGACAAAGGCAATCGCCTGATTGGCGAACGCACCGCCTTAAACGTTTATCGTAAACTGATTCTCGATGTTAATCCTTTGCTTGAAGACGAATTGATTCCAGAACTTTCATCCTATGTGCATATCCCGGTAAACTCCATTGATTTTGTAAATCGGAGTCTTCATCTTGATGTTGGTCAATCCGATTTGTTGGATTACACCATCACACCTAAACTCGCAAGCCTTCAAGATATCAGATTTGAATCATCAAACCCTGAAATTGCAACTGTCAATGCCAATGGTGTTGTGCTCGCTGTCAGTATCGGAAGCACGACGATTTCAGCTGTCACAGACAATGGGAAGGTCATGTCGACATGCCAGGTCAGCGTCTCTAAGTCTCAGACCGAAGATGGACCAGACGACCTTCTGTTTCTTGATTTTCGATCCCCTTTTGATGCTATGAACAACGAGAGCTATCTACCATCCTACATTGAATTGACACCTGGACTTGCGGTCCAATATGACGCCCATCAGGGCGCATCCCTACTTAACCCGAACGGGATCACAACCAAAAGCAATAGTGGGTGGTTTTTAAGCGATTCGTTCATCCTTGATGCCCACGAGACAGACCTCTTAATCACAATGGCATTCGAGACATTCCGTGCGACCAACACGCTGTTCTATACGAGCCAAGAGAATGCGTATTATGGTCCTGGTGTCACTTGGTTGGGGGGCATGGATGGTAACTTCACAGGTCGTTTCGAAAACGATTCAATCAATGACAATGCCCATGCATGGCGTCCAAACCATATGGAGACTCAAAATCAGACACACGCCCATATCTACATCTTTACCTTTCGATTGAGTCATCAATCCATATGTGATCTCAAAGCGTATCAATATCAACGAAACCTCATAAACGGGGAAATCTCTTTAGTGAAATCCTTTTCTGCAATCACCGATTCCTGGGTGTTCAATGCCGCATACGGCAATGAAACAGCTGTCATTCCGTATTTGGCATTCAATCGGCTATTTGTGAGTTTCAGTTCAAGTCACACACAACAAACAATGGCTTGGGTAAGCTTTTTCCGTCTCTCCTTGGGAACTTACGATCTCTATGAAATGGCTCCCTGGTACCAAAGACAATAACGCTTTGATATGCATGAAAAACCCCCAGGAAGCATGTCCTGATAAAGGACATGACTGATACCTGGGGGTTTTTCACTCACTTGGAAAGAGGTGTGCTCATGACGGTCTGATGCTTACCATTGATCCTCATCGGGATCATCTTCAGCATCCTTGATCGACTTGTAGAACAATTCCTTGATCTTGTCAGATCCCAGAAACGGCAACAAGGATGATGTGTCAAAATCTTCAAGCTCGCCACTTTGGGCCGCTTCAAAAATCTCCATCACCTTTGACTTGCCAAGGAAAGGAATCGCTCTCTTCAAGCTTCTTGAATCCTTCTTTTCAATCAGTTTCGAGGCAATCTCATGTAGCGTATCCTTGTCAAGAAAGGGAAACAAGGATTCGATTTTGACACCTTTGATCTCGCCATCGATGATCTGGTTGGCGATTGTCTTCAGTTCTTCTCTTTCCATGAATGGTAACAATCGGGTATACTTCATAGCCCTTCTCCTTTACGTTGTTTTTTTTTGCGAAATAACCCAGTCATCTGTGTGTGTCCATAGACCAGCATCATTTCTTCGGGTGAAAGCATGCCATTGAGTTCGAAAACATCAATTGTAGTCTTTTTGGAATTGATGTTTCCAAGCACATATGTTCTCTCAGAGGCACTTAAGTATGGCCAAACTTGACGGATATTGACCGTGAGCGTTCCGGATACGACACGTTCGATAATCTGTCTGCGTTCCTCAGGGTGAAGCCTGAAGAAGACATTCTTGAATTCAGCTGACGGATGTTCGCTGTTCAAAAAGGCATGAATGACCGATGCTCGGGGATATTGCATCAACTTTGCCTCATAGGCGTGATCGTCAAGATCAACACCTTCGAGCAATTGGTCGATCTGAATACCCAAGACTTTGGTCAGATCAATCAGGATGTCGATACCAGGCATGTTCTTTCCCAGCTCGTACTTGCTGATGGCCTGTCTTGTCACGTTCAGCTTCATGGCAAGATCATCTTGGGTCATGCCAAGTGCTTTCCGTCTTTCAGAGATGCGGTCTCCGATCGCAATCAAATTAAGCATGTCTTCCCTCCTTTCACTTTCAGTATAAGGCGGTTGGTGCATGAGTGCAAGCAACACGTGGTTGCATAGGAAGTCATGATGATTAATCTCACATACATCATAAAACCTGCAATTTTGATGAATGATTCCCCGGTAAAACCTGCATTGATGATGAAAACCTGCAATGAGTCCCATTTGGAATCCCACGCTGATGACCTCGGTGTTCTCTTGGAACCAATCAATTCATCGTCGTGGGTGGAGTGACCGGCCATCGGCATGTGGCTCAGTATGTCAAAGATGTTCGGATAAGTCCAGAGATTATCAACAAGCGCTTCATTCCGATTTGACTTTGAGCTGTTTATCTGCTTCATTGTTTATCCTTCTCAACATGGCATTTACAACGAGTTATCAGCCAATGTTGACAAGTATGGACATTGTCATACGAGATGTTTAGTCACTCTATTTTGAGTTCCAAGTCAGTGAGATCAGTCATATTCACAGGAAACACTGTGGCGTCAATTGATCGTGAGCCTGCATCCGTCACCAACTCATCAAAAACAAAGCGAAAACACCCAGTATCAATCAATGATTGACCAGAACTGGTAGATTTCTTATCATCATTAGCGTTTCTTCTATTGGCATTATCAACAATATGACTTATCATCGATAGGGTTACAATGAGGCCAATTCTTGAATGCTGAGTAGCGCGAACACATAGTGAGGTATCGCTTTGATGATTTGGTCAGTGAGATTGATGTTATTCATCGACACTTTGTAGGCCTTGTGAGAATGGAACTGATCAACGAATCTTCTCAAAGACTTGGATTTTGTATTCTCCCCGGATTTACACTCAATCGGAAGGATTTTACCTTCATGTTCAATCAGAAAATCTATTTCATAATCACCAATTCTGATGTAATAGAGTTTCATCATTTTTGAGTTGAGCATTTGTGCCAACAATTGCTCAAATAGCGCTCCCTTGAATAGGTCAAGCTCATTATGCAGGATTTTGTGCACATAACTCTTGCCGAGCATAGAAACCAACAAACCTATGTCATTCATATAGAGTTTGAACAGCGTTCCCTTTCCATCGACCAGAGAACCTCTTAAGTGGTTTGTGTGGTAGCACTTCATGGTATTCCCTGTTCGTTCAAGCCAATCAATGGCATGCTCGAAATGTCGTGCGGATTTATTCTCTTCAACACTGGCATACATAAACCGTCGATGATCCTTCGAGAACTGATTGGGTAGCGAATCAAAGCATTTGAGCGTTTTGATCTTTTGGTTTTGTGTCGACTGATATTGCTGTATGTCACTCCGATATAAGGTAACAATGCCCTCTTGCTTCAAAAAAACCTTTCCTAAGTCTCTTGTGTTCACATATTCCCTGACAACTTGGGGCATGCCTCCAATGATGATGTAATCTTTGATATCGCGGTTCAGTGTCTCATGTAGCACTTCATTGATTTGTTTCCCATTCATCGCATCAGTCTTGACACCGTTGATGATGGATTTGATGCCTTCACCATGGACTGCCCATAGAAACTCTTCAAAATCCATTGGGAACATTTCGATATGTTCAACTGAAGGTCCCGGATCAAGAAAATCGCCATTCAGATTGATACCTGGCAAAGATCCGCTAGCAATCATCTTGAACTGATTCATTTCGGTCAATGGCTTAAGCAAAGAGTATGCCCTTTTTGATAGTTGGATTTCATCGAGAAAAATCAATGTCTTTTTCCCAGAAATATCAAAGATGTTTTTAGAGA
>JAGYLU010000078.1 GCA_018400755.1 Acholeplasmataceae bacterium | reverse complement strand
AAGTTGAGCAATGCCTGAATGAATGTGAGCGCGCTCCAACCAAGCGCTAGATAAACAAACAAGTGGATCTTTTGGAAACGTTTGATCCAAACGGATTTGAAGATCACCCCGATGATAATGAGTGTCCACTGGACAATCAAAAGGACATGGCCTAAGCCAAGAGGTCCCAAAAAAGGTTCTTGAAGTTTGGGAATGAGAAGTAAAGCGGGCGTGAACGTCCCACCAATCAGAATATAGATTGAAAGATGATCAAAACGTCTGAAGACGCCTTTGGCGACAGGATGGGCAAGGGCATGATAGAGCGTGCTCATCAGGTAGAGCAAGATGATGCCAAATGAGAAGATAATGGCTGCGACATATTCGATCGGGCGGTCACTTTTGATCAACAGGAGAATCAATGCGACGACGCCGAAGATGGCCATCACCCCATGTGATACGGCGTTGGCGATTTCCTCGCCAATCGTTTGGTCATGTGTCTGTTTCATGGTTGCCTTTTCCCTGGAACTGATCCAGAAAGTCCTTTCCTTTGAGATGTTCGGGTTCAAATGTGAGAAGGCCTTCAAAGTCGGTTTGCCTCAATGCCTCATAGGTCACAATGGCGACCGCATTGGCCAGATTCAGACTTCTGACCTGCCCTGATGTGGGAATGCGGAACACTCGGTCCAAATGGTTGGCCAAGAGGGACTTGTCGATACCGGTGGATTCACGGCCAAAGACAAGATAGGTCGAACTTTGGGTCTTCTTGAAGTCATATTGGTCATAGCGTTTCTTGCCATACCTTGAATAAAAGAGGCAATTCGCGTCCGGATGTTCGCTCATGAAATGATCAAATGAGCGATAAGTGAAGACCTTGAGATCTTTGATGTAGTCAAGACCACTTCGTCTGAGATGATAATCATCTAGGACAAACCCGAAAGGCTCGATCAGATGAAGGATCGCATTCACCGCCACCGCAGTCCTCATGATGTTGCCGGTATTTTGAGGAATCTCCGGTTCGATCAGCACAAGATGGATCATTGATGAGGTACTCATGGTCTGACCTCATTCAAGAGTTGTTCCTTCAACGTCCAGAGTTTCTCTGAGAGGTCGACATAGTAGAGGTGAGGACTTTCAAGCCTGAGGACCTCGTCCCAAAGGGTCTTGATTTCAAGAGCGGCATAGGCTCTGATGGCCTCTAGCGAGGGTCTCTGATAGAGTAGAATCCCTTCTTTGTAGATGTCTAAGAGCATCGGTCTGACCGTGAAGTCAGTGATGGTCTTGCTCTTCCATGGAAAATCGGGATCAAAAAGCCGGTAAGGCTTTGCCGGATCAATCATCTCATCCTTCAAGGTGATGACATCGGCGACTGCCTTGTTCTTCTGGTCATAGAACCGGTAGACTTGCTTGAAACCTGGAAGCGTCGTCTTTGAAACATTGTCGCTGACCTTGATCTTGGGCTTCATGACGCCATCTTCAGTGATAGCAGCGAGCTTGAAGACACCGCCAAAGACTGCTTCGCTTCGGGCTGTCACGAGTCTTTCTCCGACGCCAAACGCATCAATTCTCGCACCTTGGTGAATCAGGTCCCTGATCAAAAACTCATCGAGTGAATTTGAGACAGTGATGGTGGTTTTCTCTAGACCAGCGTGGTCAAGCATCTCCCTGGCCCGTTTGGACAAGTATGTCAGATCGCCTGAATCGAGACGGATGCCTTTGAGGGTCTTGCCGATTGGTCCAAGGACTTCTTTTTGGATCCGGATCGCATTTGGAAGTCCGGATTTGAGGGAGTCGTAGGTATCAACCAGTAGGACACAATCATCAGGATAAATCCGAGCATAGGCTTTGAATGCGTCGTACTCACTTTGATAACTCTGGACAAAACTATGCGCCATGGTGCCGATGGCGGGAATTTGGTAGGCATAATCCGCGTACGTGTTCGATGAGCCAATCGCCCCACTGATATAGGCGGCTCGTGCCCCAAAGACAGCGGCATCGTAGCCATGCGCCCGTCTGGCACCGAATTCGAGGACAGCCCGTCCTTGGGCAGCCCTGACAATCCGGGCGGTCTTGGTGGCGATCAGGCTCTGATGGTTCAAGGTCAACAAAATCATTGTTTCAATCAGTTGACACTGGATGATCGGCCCTTTGACAACCAAAATGGGTTCCTTGGGAAAGACCGGTGTCCCTTCTGCCATTGCATAGACATCACAGGCAAACTTGAACGTCGCCAAGTAATCGATAAACGACTGATCGAAAAGGTTGCGTCCTTTGAGATAATCAAGCTCGTCTTTGGAAAACGAGAGCGATTCTATGTAGTCAATCACTTGTTCGAGACCGGCAAAAATCGCATAACCACCTTTGTCGGGCACAGACCTGAAAAAAACATCGAAGACAGCAATGTCATGATGTTTGCCTTCCATGAGATAGGCATTTGCCATGGTCAATTCATAAAAATCCATGAGTAGATTCAACTTGCGTGTTTGCATCATAGACCTCCTTTAAAGACCATTCCCATTGTAACACTTTTGATGCTATTTTGGTATAATAAAGTCAGTCTGATCTTAAGGAGGAAACCCGATGATCATTGTCATGTCGCCGGCCAAAACATTCAAAGAGACCAGAGAACAACCCCGTTCCATCCCGTTTTTTGACAAAGAGGCCACACAGTTGATCAATCACCTCCGATCATGCTCAGATGAGACGCTTGCCAAGGGCATGCATCTGTCAAAGTCGCTATTAAGGACGCTAAGAGATGACCTTGACACCTATGGCACCTACCGATACCCAGCCGTCCATATGTATGCTGGCCAGGCGATGAAATCGTTTTGGACAGATGACATCAAAGACCATACATATGTTGAAACGGGACAAAGACTTCTGATCCTCTCCGGTCTATATGGCGTTCTTAGAGCCTTTGATGGCATCAGTCGCTACCGTCTCGAGATGAAAGACCGGACCATCCGCCATCTATACCCTTTTTGGATGCCTAAAGTCCACCAATTCTTCAAGACATTTCACGCTGATAGGTGGATTGTCAATCTGGCCTCCAAGGAGTATGACAAATTGATTGTTGATCTGCCTAAAGTCATCACCATCCGTTTTGAGCTCATATCAGAAGGCCGGCATATCTCACCTTCCATGATGGCCAAGACGATGCGGGGTCTGATGGCAAGATGGATCATCGATACTAAGATTGATACCCCCGAAGCACTCAAGAGGATACATCTTGACGGTTTCACACTTGATTCCACGCGCTCTGATGACACGCTTTATGTCTATACCAAGGAGGTTTGAATGAAACGACTGATCAGGTTGCTTCTCAGCCGAACGTCATTGATTCTCGTACTCTTGTTGTTTCAGTTTGCCCTGTTTTTCCTGCTTGTCGACTATCTCTCACAGTTTGGCAATCTCGATTGGCTTCTTTATGGTCTATCCGTCATCATTGTCATCTACCTTGTTGCCAATGAGGACAATCCGATGTATAAGCTCAGTTGGGTCATTCCCATCTTGATCTTTCCACTCTTCGGAGGCTTTTTTTACTTGTTCTACCGACAACGCAATGTGAGTCAGAGAGTCATCCAACGGATGGAGAAAGCCCGAAGCCATCGCTTCAATATGGCCCGCGAACATGGCCAAGATGATGACCGTCTTGCCTGCTATCTTGCCCGTCAAGGGTATGTGCCTGATGATCATTCTAGTGGTCAGTTGCTCACGTCGGACCAAGCGATGCTCGATCAGCTGATCGACGATCTCAACCGGGCGACCTCATTTATCTTTCTCGAGTACTTCATCATCTCAAAAGGTGTGATGTGGTCAAAAATTTCCGCGGTTTTGGAACAAAAAGTGACAGAAGGGGTTGAAGTCAAGGTCATCTATGATGATTTTGGGTCCTCGACGCTTCCTTATCATTATGCGAAGACGCTTCAGAAAAAAGGCATTCAGGCAACCAGTTTCAATCCCATGAGGCTTCATATCAACTTTGCCATGAACTACCGTGATCACCGCAAACTGGTGATCATCGATGGCAAGATTGCCTACACTGGCGGGATGAATATTGCTGACGAATACATCAACCTGGTGTCTCCTTTTGGTCATTGGCAAGACGCCGTTGTGAGACTGACCGGAGGGACCATCGATTCGATGATCGTCACGTTCCTGGAAAACTGGATGTTTTCAACCGGAGAAGACCTTGCCATCGGTCAGTACAAGGGCAAACATGACTTGGTTAAAGGCGGACGCATCATTGCCTTTGATGATTCTCCTTTGGACAATGAACTGACCACCAAAAATGTGTTTCTCCAGATGATCTCAAACGCCACCCGATCGGTTATGATCACGACCCCTTATCTGATTATCGACAATGAGCTTCTAACCGCCTTGAAACTTGCTGCCAAATCAGGGGTGGAGGTCAAAATCATCATTCCCAACATCGCTGACAAGAAACTGGTTTTGATGGTGACAGAATCCTATGTCCCGGAACTCATTGAATCAGGGGTCAGGATTTATCGGTACC
>JAGYLU010000077.1 GCA_018400755.1 Acholeplasmataceae bacterium | reverse complement strand
TGGAGCGCTTTTTGAACATGGAGAATCAAGTGCATCCGGTATTGTCTCCTGGTATCACTTAAATTCAGGGCTTACGACGCATCCTGTTGGTGAGAAGACACCTAATCATTTAGGTCTCTATGACATGAGCGGGAACGTATGGGAGCTCGTATTTGATTGGGATCCTGATTATGAGGGCGAGTTTAGAGTCATACGGGGTGGCAGTTACGACTACGGAAGCCACTTCCTGCGTGTCGGTGATGCGTTTCGCGCATCCCCGAATTTTGTCAGTGAAGGTCTGGGTTTCCGGATGGTGAGGACGCTTTAGCACGTTGCTTTCTTACATCGTTATCTATTGAAGCACTTATATGCCCCTTCGCGTCCAATGGTATGCGAGAAGGGGCATTTTTCTCAGCATGGTCGCTTCAGCCAATCTGTTCGTCGTTCTCTAGACTCATGAGTCAATAAGTACAAGTAATCAATGTGAACATCTTTGTGTGGATCATTCAGTTTCGTTCAGAATGACCATTTCTTTCATGAAACCACAAGGTTTTTGTTATGAGTGATATGGCATTTACCGATTTTTCCAGACAGACAGAAAGATATGGCGTGCTTACTAATCATTTCAGGGTTTTGATTGGGAATGGAATCAGGTATAATTGGTTTAATCAACACGAATAGCGTGAGATCAATCAAAAGTGACTGGGGGCATCATCAATGAACATGAGAAGTGTTTGGGTCTGTATGATTTTGTTCGTCTTTTTGACATTTGCTTTGATTGGATGTCAGAAAGACACTCACACCATCACATTTGAGTCAAGCGGCGGAACGCCGGTTGAGTCTATGGAGGTTGTTGAAGGAGATCAATTAGCGATGCCAATCACTTCAAGAGAAGGATACACGCTTGATGGATGGTATACAAGCAGGCGTGGCGGCCTCACGTTTGATGAGAAGTGGTCTTTTGCTTCAGATATTGTCCAAAGGGAACTGACACTATATGCCAAGTGGGTGCCCAATCTCTATCAGATTTCTTTTGATGGACAAGGAGCTAGCAGTGGGGATGCATTGACGGATATCAATGTCGCATATGATGATCCATATGGGGATCTTCCGGTTCCAAAGCAGACGGGACACACCTTCATCGGATGGTATTTTGATGTCGAAGGCAATGACGCACTTGATCAGCAGACGCTTATGAAAACGGCATCTAATCACACGCTGTATGCCATATGGCAGGTCAACCAATACACCATCAGTTTTGACTCGAATGGAGGATCTGTCGTTGCGTCGATCACAGCGGACTATGATACAATCATCATTGAACCAGAAGATCCGACAAGAGAAGGCCATACATTCATAGGGTGGGATCCAAGTGTTCCTGAGACCATGCCCGCTGAAGATGTTATTTTAACAGCAACATGGCAGATCAATCAGTATTCCATCAGTTTCAACCCTAACGGGGGTTCTATCGTTGAATCAATCACAGAAGATTACGGGACAACCATTACACAACCAGATGACCCAACAAGAGAAGGCTATACATTTATGGGTTGGGATCAGACTATTCCTGAAACCATGACAGCAGAAAGTATCGAACTCACAGCAATATGGCAGATCAATCAATATACGATTAGCTTTGATTCGAAGGATGGATCTCTTGTTTTGAGCGTGACCCAGGATTTTGATACGATGGTCACTGAACCGGAAGCGCCTAACAGATCAGGGTATACATTTGCCGGATGGTATCATGATGACAATTTCAATGAACGCTATGTCTTTGACCGAATGCCAGGAGAGGATCTCACAGTGTACGCTTTATGGCAGAATACGATTGTTTTTGAGAGCAACGATGGGTCTTTCGTAGAAGCCATCACGCTGCTTGCGGGAGAAGAGATTGCCGAGCCAGAAGCACCAACAAAGGAAGGACACTCATTTATCGCTTGGTTCACTGATGAAAACCTGGAAGATGAGTTTGTTTTTTCAGTGATGCCTGAGCCAAATATCATCCTTTACGCCAAGTGGCAGGTCAATGAGTATGTGGTGACATTTGAGACCAATGGTGGTGATCCTTTGGATCCCGTGACACTTGATTACGGAACATCACTTGCAGACCATCAGACATCTCGAGAAGGATTCATTTTCAATGGATGGCACTTGGAAGATATCCTAACAACGCTAGTCACAACCGTTCCGGCGATGAATGTGACCGTTTATGTTAAGTGGGCGCAAGAAATCATCGACTTGGTTCAAGTGGGCCTACAAGGAACAACCTACACGATGCCAACAGGCACCAATGATGACGGGACAACGACTGTTTCAGGTGGTTACCTGATAGCAACCACGGAAACGACTTATGAACTTTGGTATCAGGTGCGCACTTGGGCAGAAGCAAACCGATATCGTTTCCAGAATCAGGGAAGAGAAGGTCATGATGGAATAATCGGGGCTGAACCCACGGTTAACAAACTAGAACCAGTCACCTCTGTTTCGTGGCGTGATGTCATCGTCTGGCTGAATGCCGCCTCGGAGATGTCAGGGTTTAATCCTGTTTACATGACACCAAGTGGAACCGTCATCAAGGATTCTAGGAATACAAGTGCGGTTGATGACGCCATACAGACAGATAACAATGGATACCGATTGCCGACGTCTTATGAATGGGAAATGGCAGCCCGTTGGAGGAACAGCGATGGTGATGGTGCCATCTTTCTTGGAGGACGCTACTGGACACCCGGGGATTATGCCAGTGGAGCGACTGCGGATTTTAGAAACTCAAACGCTACCAATGAAGTCGCATGGTACCAAGATAGTACGGATTATCCAGACGGAACAGTGAAAACACAAGCCGTGGGCGAGAAAACGCCTAATCATTTAGGGCTTTATGACATGAGCGGAAACGTTCGGGAGTGGACGAATACAACAAGCGGTATGTACCGAGTCATACGTGATGGTAACTACTATTTCGAAGCCAGCAACATGCAAGTCGGGCATGGCTTAAACACGGGTAGCACGAACCTTTATAGCAAAGACGTTGGGCTCCGCATGGTGAGGACGCCTTAGTCTTTCGCTTTCTTAACTTTCTGTTTGTTGGACGAAGTGGTGCCACCTCAGATCAGTGGACACAAACAGATATCAATCAAAGGGATATGATACGATACAGATGTGAACTGATTGATGCTTGCAACAAGGCGAGAGACAAGAAGTGTTTTTAGGTGAAAGAACATGATGAAGTCGATGCCAGAGATGCTATCAGCCGGATTGAGTCGATGATGAGTGAATTAGGGGCAGACAAGCATGACCCTCTAGAACAATCCCAAAGGGAAAGTATAGAGCGAAAGATGGTCGCACTAGAGATGTCTTTAGATCTCCTAAACGATCAACTCAAACGGATGATGTATCCATCCACGAAAAAGATTGTTGACATGCTTGGAGATCAGAATCTTACCAATGCCAAAGAATTCAAACATAATCCAAAAAGACAACAAACACAATTGCGCTTCTGAAAAAACTCAAAAGACATCACTGCCAGACTGAACTGCGCTTATTCTTTCTTACCGCAAATTACTTTGTCAACTAGGATATTTCTATTTCAGTATTGACACGTCTCACCCCGAGTGCTATAATTTATGCAACCGCTTACATCAAGATTTCTTTTTTTGCGGCAAACTCGAAACGTTTCGATAACAGGAGGACAAGATGAAAGTACAGAAATTAATGCCTTTTATGATTTTAGTTGGACTCATGTTCATTCTCGCATCATGCGAGCCCACTGAACCTGATCCAATCGAAGAAGGATGGACAGTGACCTTTGTCACGAATGGCGGAACCGCCATGGCAAGCGTTGATGTCCATGAGGATGCCTTGTTGACAAGACCTGATAATCCGGTTCGTGAGGGGTATCTGTTTTCCGGATGGTATAAGGATGAAGCTCTGACACAATCATGGAACTTCGAGTATGAAAATGTCACAGAAGACATGACCTTATATGGTAAGTGGAAACAAGAAACGGATTTCACCCAGACATTCAAGGTGCTCTCAATCGGCAACAGCTTTTCAGAAGATGCCCATCGTTATCTATGGAGTATCGCTGAAGCTGCTGGAATCCCTGATGAGAATATCGTCATCGCGAATATGTATATCGGGGGAGCGGCCCTCTATCAGCATGTGACAAACATCCAACAGGACAGTGCGGCATATACTTATCAGAAGTACACATCGGAAACCAAAGACAGCACCTACAGCATCAAGCTCTCAGAGGCAATCATCGATGAGGAGTGGGATGTTGTCACGTTCCAACAAGCATCGCCCTACAGTGGCGTTGCCAGCAGTTATGCCGATAGTGTCAATCGTTTGACACGCTTCGTGGAAGACAACGCCTTGAACCCGGATGTCCAGATCGCCTGGCACATGACATGGGCTTATCAGCAGACGTCCACGCACAGCGGCTTTGTCAATTATGAGTCGGATCAGATGACGATGTATGAAGCCATTCTTGATGCTGTTCAGACAAAGATTGATATGGTCTCTGAACTCCACTACGTCATTCCTTCGGGCACAGCCATCCAAAATGCGCGAACATCCTATATCGGAGACAATCTGACAAGAGATGGGTATCATCTTGCTGATCCCATGGG
>JAGYLU010000076.1 GCA_018400755.1 Acholeplasmataceae bacterium | reverse complement strand
GTACTGTCGCACGGGATTGTGAAATCCCGGAAACACATCCTCAACGTATCAAGGTGAAACATGGTCGCGTACGGTTCGAAGTGTTTGGGCAAATGGATGATCGGACGATGGATGTCTGTTTTCTCGTCTTCATTCTCACGTTCATTATGCCGGTTCAGCTGTTCATAGAAAAACGTCTCGGAAAACCCCGCGACTGGATACCCCAAATGTGACTCTGGCACTGTGATCTCATCAGCACTCATGTCAAGGGTCAATATCCACGCTCTTTCCTCATCAATTTCAAATATCATGATTTCCTCCCTTTCAGACACCGATCTGGGTGTCGTATGTCATCATGATACTAAAATCCATGTCCGATCGGGTCAACTGGAAAGGGACTTCTCACTTCCACCCAACCATTTGTTGCAGTAATCGTATAATGCGAGGTTGATCTCATAGATGTCATAGACCTTGGTTTCGATGAAAAACCTCACAATCATATCCGCCTTGTCACTAGAAGACAAGACAAATCCGGCGGATGCCAGCAAATCCTCGGTTTCATCCAAACTCAGCCTCATCGCCACACATAGGGCAAGGATGGTGTCTTTTTTTGGTTTGTACGTGTCACTTGACCTGATCTTTGAGAAGTGTTGTTTCGTCAGGTTCGCATCCTTATAGACCATCACTTCATCGAGCCGCTTATCTCTGATCAACTTGAAAAGCTTCTCCTGAAAGGAGACATCGACGCTATCAACCATATCTTCCAGGGTTCGTTTCTTGGCTTTCTGAGGCGTCTTGAACGGGTCTTTATCAGGATAGTAATGATGCCCCAGATACTCTTTGACATCATGGATCCTTGCTTTGGAGATGGCATAGGATATGTCATCGTAGACCACCAGATAAATATCCATCTCTGATGTCTGAAGAAAGATTTTGAAAGCGCTGATGGCGATTTCGAAGGCTTGTTCCTTGGGAAAACGAAACGTTCCTGATGAAATGAGCGGGAAAGCGATGGTTCGAACAGATTGCTTTCTTGCGAGTTCAAGGACATTCATATATGTGTTGAAAAGCGCTTGTGCCTCTCCTTGTTTGCCATCTGAATACGTTGGTCCAACGGTATGGATCACATATTCAGATGGCAAACCATACCCTTTTGTGATGATGGCTTGTGATGTCTCGAGCACCCCGTATCGCTTTCGCTCATCCATCATCTTTGGACCAGCAATCTCGTGCAGATATCTGTCGGTGGCATATCCCATGATCGGTCGTCTCCTAGTTGAATTGACAATCACATCAACATGCATCTTCGCCAAATCGTTTCTTATGATGGTAAAAGGCATTCATATTCTCCTTCATAAAAAGTGTGTGATGGTTCCATTGTACGTTATTTGGTCTTCTATGAAAACCATCATGCCACATTTGGACTCAAGATCGTTATGATCACTGTTTGGCATGGCCACTTGGATTGAAACACAATAGACATATGAGCGCTCTTTTAAGATAGGACATATGACGCTTCGTGAACCCTGAAGATAGAAAAACAAAAAACCCTGATATGACATCAACACATACGAGTCATGTGTTGTCTCAATCGAGGGATGATCACGTCATCAATGAAGGATGTTGATTTCTGGTTCAAATCCTGTCACATCCATCACCGATCAAACTGTTCCATACATCTTGAACCCATACAGTCTTAGCATCTTAAGGTTTATATGGTTCGAGTGTTTGTTGAGTCAAATACTTAATCCCGAATCTTGATCATATGCAACTCCTGGCATGAACACGATTCAAGTGCTGTCGTATTAGGTCACATGATATTTTCGATTCAATTGTTCAAGGACGGGGCTTGACACGTGCTCATACGTCCTTTTTTGATGCTTCACGCATGGTCTTCAGTGCCTGGCCCCATGCCTCAACCTGTTTGAACATCATGTTCAGGTTCTCGAGATGGATATCAGATGGTTTGAAAACTGACCAGTTCTCAAAGTCTGTGAACATCGAAAACGCGGTATGCGCGCGGACATCTGCGATTCGTAGTTCTCCAAGGATCCCTCTCAGATGTTCGGCGGCACGTGCGCCGCCCAAGGAACCATAGCTGACAATGCCTGCAACCTTGTCTGCCCATTCGTCTCGCAAGGTATCCAAAGCGTTCTTGAGCGCGGCCGGAATGCTATGGTTGTATTCACCGGTGACGAAAATGAATCCGTCAAGACCAGCGATTTTTTCTCTGAATGTCTCGATTCCCGGAGCCTCTTTTGTCCCTAAAAACGGAAGATCATATGCCTTGATGTCAACGACTTCAAGGTCTAATGATGTGTTTTCGCCATGCTTTAACACCCAGTCTGCAACTTGTGGTGATACCCGACCTTCTCTGGTCGTTCCAATGATGATACCGATTTTAAGCATCTTGTGTTCCTCTTTTCTTTGTGTGTTGAACAAATTGGCTATCATATGTTTCCCTTACCATAGTTGAAAATGGACAACAATACTAACGTGACATATTATTCAATCAAATGATCGCTTTCAGAGTTTAAAACCTGAATGGATCATCATTCAAAAGAACGTGTTTCAAACCGATTGTCTTAATGCCATACTCATCTGTTCTGACATCAATGTTATCTCTTACAATCATGAGTTTCCTAAATGAATCATCAACATTCAGAAAAGGTCTGATTTCATATTTTACCTTGTCGGCACTTGAACTTCCATGCATGCTTTTGCAGATTTATTCAATATAATTTGTAGCATAATACCCTATCTATATCAATAGGTATTTTGACATATCCAATCATGTTATTGAATATTTTTGCAAGAACTTGTAATCATATTCAATTCTTTAGTGCAGAACATTCATTAAACCGAGATTGATATTTGTTAAATTACATCAATGATCCTTTTTACACAATGATTAAGCACGTCATCATCCGGACCATCAAATCCTCTTAGTTCCTTTTGCTTGAAATGAACCTAGGCACATTTAACCCTGTTTTAAGGTGTCAGCTGATTTTACTCGTGTTTTTTAATGGCTTTGTTAAGCGGTTTTTAAAACAAATGTGATCCTTTTACCGGGCGATGATTGGTTGACGTTCTAGTCGATTGTTACAATCATGTCATTCGTTGATCTGATGAACCCACAACCGGATGGCGTTTATTTCGCTTTGGATCAGCTGGTGTCCGGTCTCATTCTGAAGATGAGTGACTTTGATGTTCCCGTGCTCAAGAAGCGTTACCAGTGCGTCACTCTGACCTCTCGGAACCACCTGATCCCTTGTTCCCGAACTGACGAAGGCTTGTGTCTTTTGATGTTTGATGGGCATCCGTTCAAGAGGGATCATCGGACGAAGCAATATGGCCGCTTTGAACAGATCCGGATAAAACATCATGAGGGAGACGGCGATGTTCGCCCCATTGGAGTACCCAATCACAATGAGTCCCTCCGGATCAAGGTCTTCACGGCAAACGACATCAATGATGAAATCATGGAGTTTGTGGGTCTCCTCAATCAGATTGTTCTCATCAAAGACGCCCGGCGCGATGCGTCTGAAGAAACGGTTCATGCCATGTTCAATGACGCTCCCCCGAATTGAAAGCATATTGGCATCAGGATCGATCATGGTTCCGATTGGAATCAGATCGGATTCATCACCACCGGTCCCATGCAACAACACCAATGTGTGCTTCGCTTTCTTGTTTCTTAGAATATGGATCATGGTCTTGTCATCGAAAAGTATTCTTTTTTGATTGGTTTGTCACTGCGTGTGGTATCAATCGGTCGGATCAGTCTTTCGATCTCCACGCGGTGTGATCTGAACCTTGGTGGCAGTGCAAGCGTTTCTCCAAGAGTCTCATAATCTTCCTCATCATCGATGAATCCCGGACCATCGGTCGCGAATTCAAAGAGAAGTCCCGGATAAAGTCTGGTGTAGAGTGACTTGAAATAGAACCGGTCGATCAGTCCCGAATGTCGGTGTCGCCCCTGGTTGAGCCGTTTGATCCAAGCGTTGATGTCTTCCGTGTCATCGACACGGAAAGCGACGTGATGGATCGATCCATATCCTTGGCTTCCCCGTCTCAAGCCCTTGGTGACCTCGATGATGATGGCTGCTCCGTTTCCGCCTTCGCCGGTCTCAAATAGGATCAGATTGTCATCCTGGTCTTTGATACCAAACGTCAGTTTATGTGTCAGAACATCTTCGATCAGGTCATGATCATCAACTCTGAACCAGATAGGTCCTAGTCCGGTGATGGCATACTCATCAGGCACCGGACCATGCTTCCAGGGTGTCCCTGATGCCACACCTGACACGTTCTGATCTGATATCAGGAAGTATTCCTGACCATCGAAATCCTCAAAAAACAAGATCTTCCTGTCAAACAGGCGAGATGGTTTGGCATGAGTGACATCATAATGGTCAAAACGCATCATGAAGTAATCAATCGCTTGATCATCTGGGACCCTGAAACCTGTCTTCGCGATCTCATTTGTCCCCTTGGATGCCTTGAGGGTCCCTGGAAAATCAAAGAATGTCATATCTGTCCCCGGACTTCCGATGTCGTCTGCGAAAAAGAGATGATAGGTCTGGATATCATCTTGATTGATGGTCTTCTTGACGAGCCTAAGTCCAAGAACAGATGTGAAGAAGTCATAGATTTTTTCAGCGCTAGACGTGATCGCTGTCACGTGATGGATCCCTTTGAGCGGTTTC
>JAGYLU010000075.1 GCA_018400755.1 Acholeplasmataceae bacterium | reverse complement strand
TCCTGATGAATCGTTTGAAGACACTCCCTTCGAAATCGTCTCTTAAGAGGATGTTGACAGATGCCGTCAACGCCACCCACGCCGGAGCGATCGTGATGACACCCAAGGAAAAGACGACAAACATCACATTCAGACCCATCAGTCTATGCAGATTCGAAAACAACAGACCAAAGAAAGGCCGATGTTTCTTTCCTATCTCCGAGCGCATTGTTATTCCTACCCTTTCTTCCGATGGGTGATGTCATAATACTCGGTTGGGGTCATGTGGGTATGCCTATGGAAAAGTCTTGAAAAATAATACCGGTCCTCAATGCCCACCAGATACCCCACTTCACTGAAACTCAAGTTCGAGGTCTTGATCAGATGCATGGCGTTGTTCATCCTGATTGTCCTGAGATGCTGGAAGATGGTGAAGCCGGTCAGTTTCCGATAAACCCGGTTGATATGGTCGAAATTCATCTCGAACAACTCTTCCAGATCGGCTGATGAGATCTTCTTCATGTAGTTATGATTGAGATGATTCAGAATCTGCTCAGCAACAACCTCTGATTTCCTGATTTTCCCGAACCCAAGATCCTCAAGATGAGTCGTCAGGAACTCATGGGAAAGAAGCATCAGAAATCCATGAAAACGGGTTGAAGACATTTCCTTGTAGAACGCCTGGCGTTGGTCATAGATGTCTTCGATCACCCCGAGTTCAGAGGTGAACAACCCTTCCGAACAACTGATCTTTTTGGGAAGATAGGTGATACCATCGGTCACGAGCTCATCAAGAAGGTTGTTGCTCATCAGACATGTCATGCGCTTGTCCATGAGATCCTTGAGGCATGCCTGAGGGGCTTTGTTGACAATGTGCATCGATGGATGCTTGAAATGCGCATACCAATACTCGCATGACGCGCTTTCATATCCTTCGTGGATGATGTCTGGCTCCAGCAAAAAAACGTCCCCAGCTTTGAGGACGTATGCGTCTTCCCCTTCCCGAAGATACATCTCGCCTTCCTTCATCACATAAAGGATGTATTCGTCGATCTGTCTCGAGAAGTGTTTCCATGGTGTCTTGTAACGGATCTTTCCAAACATTCTGAGCGTTGGAAGGACCCGTGTCTGATACGCGAACATGCGCATGTCAGGACTCCGTTTCCACCCATATGGTTTGCCATACCTTGAGTTCATGAAGGGTGAACCGATACTGTCTGCCTTGCTTGGTCTTCGCCATTCCAAAGGCAAGATGATGAATCATCCCATCATCATCTGGTGTTGCCATATGGATGCCTGTGACTTTCCGGTCGAATCTCAGGATGACCTCGATATCACGAACCGGCTTGACCGGGTCCTTCGGGGTGTTCCATAGGTCATCATTGTTGACCAGATTGATCAGTTGGATCGACAGACGTTCTGGGCTTTCCCTGATGATTGTCCAGACCGTGCCCGCTTTCCCATTGGGGGAAAAGCGGATGCCCTCGGACACAAAACGAATATCATCATTGATACCGCCAGAAGCGGTCATCGAAACATCGGTTCCATGATCATTATACAGGAGATCAGCCACTCTGACAAGATGATCCTGTCCTCTGATCACCTCTTCCACAAACGGTTCATGAAGCTGTTTGTATCGGACATAGTAACTGTCACACAAAACCCCTTGGTCCTCACCAAAGACGAGCTGGGTGCCACCACTGGCATGAATGACCGCCTGGGTCAGAAGCAACGCGGTTTGTGCCTTGATGATCTCATCCTTCGTTCTGGCTTCCTTGAAAGGATGCATGTAAGCCGCCAGAATCACCTGTTTTTCTCCGAACAGTTTCGCTTCCCTGATCAGCCGATACAAATCAAAGTAGGTGTCATGAGGTGGCCACACTTCAATATAGATCGCATCCTGTTTCGTGTTTGCCACCATCTCGACCGGCCAGTTGTTCACAGCATTGAAAATGACCCCGTTTGCGGGATTCATGACGCGTAGCGCATCGGCGGCATTGTCAATCAGGGACGGAAACACATCTTGAAGGGAGAACGTCTGTCCCTTGCTGTCACTGACAATCTTCGGATAGCCATACGTATCCATGTGGATCCCCATGAATCCAAGCTCGCTCACCGCCTGTTTGAACTCATTGATGATATGGTCATGCCATCCTGATTCCGAAGCGATATTCATGAAGTGAAGCCACGAGTCAAAAACCAATGGATCCCCATCGATGCCATAGAGTCCCCACTCAGGGTGGGCCTCAAAAAGCGCATGACCGGCAGCATAGACCGCCCCATAGGCAAATGGTCTGATCCCCATCTCTTTCAAAGACTCTATGGTCTTCCTGATGACATCGAGGTCAGTGGATCTTCCAAGCGGATCCTCATATTGTCTGGTTTCTGAGACCAACCGGTCATGCCTGTACATCCAGTCATAGAACTGAATCGCATTTAAGTGCATATCCTTCAAAAACCCGAGATCACGGTCGGCATCATTGGTGCTGAAATCACTCAAAAAACCATATCTGGTGACCTCTTGAGCCGATCTGACAACGTCAAACGCCGTCCTCGCCACCTCATCACCAAAGATGATCTCAACCCCATATGAGCCAATCTTTAGATCTTTGATGATGATTTGAACCAATCCTTCATGCGGTTCAACAGAGATCTGGGCGATCACCTGCTCATGCAGTTTGTATAAACGAATCTGTTCGATTGTCAGACCATGAACATCCTTCATGGTAAGTCTGACCGTATCTCCAAGCACGTATTGTGCTTTGTCTGGACTGATTTTATGAGCCATATCGTGTTAGCCTCTATTCTTTGACCGACCCTTGGGTCAGCCCTCCAATGACGAGTTTTTTCTGAAAAACAATGAAGATCAGGACAATCGGGACCAAAGCGATGATCGATGCCGCGAACACCCAGTCCCAACGGGTCGAATGCTCTCCATGCAACCTTTGCAAAAGCAATGGCAATGTCATCATCTTCTCATTGGAACCGACCAGGACTTTGGCTGTGAAATACTCTTCCCAAAAGCCTTGCATGGCGAAAATACCCATGGTTCCAATGGCTGGTTTTGATAGTGGAAGCATGATTCTCCGGTAAATCGTCCCATGGGTCCCCCCATCAACGATCACCGATTCCAAAAGTGAGGGTGGTACGCCTCTGAAGAAACCCCTCAGAAAGAAAGTATGTCCGGCAACATTGGTCGAGACATAAACCAGGATCAGACCGACTCTTGTCCCGATGAGTCCTTTGGGATACCAAGGCAGAAAGTCAATGTTCTTCAAAATGACAAACTGCGGGATGATGTTCAAAAATGATGGCACCATCAAGGTGAAGATGTAGAGGTAGAACAGTTTGTCACGTCCTGGAAAGTCAATACACGCGAACCCATAGGCCGACAGTGTCGATACGAACAAAGCGATGACGACCGTGACAACAGTATTGACGACGCTGTTCATGACCGCAGTCGCAAATGATGGCATCTGGAAAACATGGATATACGCGCTGAAATCAAACCGGTCTGGGATGATTCTTGGGGGAAACGGCAGCACATAGCTGAATTCTCCAAATGACCCTGAGACCATCACCATAAACGGTAACGAGAAGATGATCAGTGCGACTGACAAACACATCCACAAAAGCACCTGCGACAAGACTCTTCTGAATTTGTAACTTGTCAAATGATCTTTGCTCATCGTCTTTCACCACTCTCTTTCACATCAAGTCTCAAGAGCTTGTTCAAGATGATGGTCAGGATCACAATCGTGACGGCAGAAAGAAAACCGATGGCGGATGCCTCTCCAAACTCAAACTTGTTGAACGCCCGGTTATAGAGCAGGTACTGCAAGACCGATGTCTTGCCATTGGGGTCGCCACCTGTCAACATCAAGACCTGGATGAAGACATTGAAAGCCCCAATGATCATGTTGACCATGACAAACAAAATGGTCGGCTTGATCGATTGGATGGTGATGTGCTTGAACTTTTGCCACAACCCCGCACCATCCATCGATGCCGACTCATATAGGTCAGGAGAGATCGTCTGTAAGGCCGCCAGAAAAATAAGCATTGCCCACCCGATGTTCTTCCAGATCCCCATCAGCCAGATTGCGGCATTGCCCGTCCATTCCCGGTATAGCCATGGCACATAGTCATCACTCAAGTGAAACACATCCACCAGAAGGTAATTCATCAGTCCGGTATTCCCATTGGAAAACATATACCTGAACACCAGACTGACGATCACCCAGGAGGTGATGACCGGAAGGTAGAATCCGATTTTGAAGATTGTTTTCCCTTTGGAAAGAGTGTCAATCAGAAAAGCAAACACCATCCCTCCAAAAACAATCATCGGAACCGTGACCCCGGCATAAAGAAAGTTGTTCCGATAGGCATACCAAAATTCTTTGGAGTCAAAGAGCACATGCTCATAATTCAGGAAACCGATGTAGGTGATCTCACCGGTCACGATCCGGTATTCCGACAAAGAGATCCGAATCGTGAAAAACATCGGATAAAGGATGAAGACCGCGACAAGAATCAGTCCGGGCAAAATGAATGGGAGCGCGGTCTTCCACGCTTTGAGATGCTTTCTCATTCTTTTTGCCCGGACGTCTTTCATGCCTTGCACCAACCCTCCATCAAGTGTCAGTCATCAAACCACTGAATCCGTTATTCCAGTTCCTCATCCATCAGAAGGGCAGCAGCTTGCAGTTCGGTTTGGACATCCGCTCCATTGATGAAGATATTGTTCATGGCATTGCTCCAGATCGTCTTGATCTCTTCATTGTTGGGACT
>JAGYLU010000074.1 GCA_018400755.1 Acholeplasmataceae bacterium | reverse complement strand
TCCTCTCTTAAATCTTACCATATTCAAGGAGTCTTACTCTTTGTGTCTACTAAACTATCCTAACACCATCATATGCCACGAGCAACCCATCCTCGTCATATCCATACCCGATGATGTTGCCATACTGATCGGTGATGGTCGAAATCTGGTTGTCTTCCGTATACGTGTAATACCATGTGTTGTCATTCAGATGATCCTGATAAAAGGCTATTCTTCCCCAGGCATCATAACCATATTCAAATCGCGGGGTTTCTCCATCATCAATCTGGTCTTCATCAAACGTCACCGAGATCAGTTGTTGGTCAGCATTGTATCCAAAAATCATCCGATGCCCGGTGGCATACGTTTTTTGGGTCAGGATACTTGTCTGATAGGTTATTCCTCCTATGATATCCTCAGCATACTCGTTCTCAATCAAGGTTGCGATTCCATCGACACTGACAGACTCAACCAGTCCCTGGGTATTGTATGAGATGGTGTAACTGGTATCACCCACGGTCACCTTGTCTAGTTGATCGGATTGCGAATATTCATACTCAGCCAGACCCAATGACCCGTTGATGAATGTCTTTGTGAGTCGTCCAAAACCATTATACTCATAATACTGCGTGGAACCATTCGGCAGTTCCATCTCATCGAGTAATCCGGTCAGACCACTGAAGTCGTAGTATACGGTATTCCCATATGGATCCGTATGGGAAGAGATATACTGCCCCGTATGACTATAGGTATTGCTGGTCCGGTAGTATTCCCCTGTGTTCAATGATCCGACAGTGGTGCTGGTCAATGTTCCGTTTAGATCATACTGGAAGCTGACAGACATGTGGTGGTTTAGGTCTTCAAGATAGTCAATCATGCCCAGGTCATTCAGGTGAACATCCGGCGTGCCGTTCTCTGTTGATTCAATGTGCGATATGAACCCATTGTCATCATAGGAGATAGATGTTGTTTCTCCTGTGTGATGATCAATCTCAGTGATTTGGCCATCGTTACGGTATCCATACCATGAGTACGCCCGTTTCAGGTAAGCTTGAACCCCATCCACATAAACCTGGTTCTTTCCCTGATAAACAACAGATATCTCAAATCCTTCATAGACCAATGCATCATCGGGAACCGTCGTATCCATGATCATTTGCTGCCAACCGGTCATTTTGCCGTGACCGTTGATGACATATGGTTCAGTATAGGCCGCTGAACCCCCTGGGAGAAGATACCGGAATTTGATACTGACACCCAGCGTGTTCAGTTCATTATGCTCAGAGACATAATTCTTGACCCATGCTCCAAATGTCATCACATCTCCTGGGTGCATTTCATGCATAACATATTGTGTCAATGATCTTGGTGACGTTGGTGAATTGGACAGACGGATTGCCTTGTCGCCCAACTGATGGCCCATATGATCATTGTTATTGGCAACACGATATCCCGATGTGTATGTCCAGTGGTCAAGAGATGTCTCAAAAGAAGAATTCTTGACCAGATTATCAGAATACTTAGAAGAACCTGCTGTAATGACCAAATGGTCGAAAGATGCATATCCGCCACCAAGGGTCTGATTGAACAGTTTGACAATGACATCAGTATTGTCTTCAGTGACGGTAAACGTGACCGATACCTTACGAAAGACCCCATCGGTGTTGAAGACATGATTCGAGGTAGATGTATCTCCTCCAACAAGGACTTGGAGATTCGCTCCAGACATGCCAGAACTCGGATAGTCATTTCTGATGAGTCCCGATAGCGTATAGACCCCTTTGTCAATGTTCACCTTCTGATTCAATGATGCGCTCTGATGACTGACGATGTCATATGCCGAGTTTGCGAAAGAAAACCCCTGAGCAGTAGTATCAGACTTGAACCATCCCCCATATGCATCCAAATCGACATATGCCGCATTGTCAAATTGACCATTTTCAAGATATTGGACCTGTGTCTTGATCACGTCGCTCATGAAAAGCATCTTGTTGCTCATATCATAGTTGATGTCTTCATGCGGTAATGGATCTCCATTTTCATCAACATAGTTGTTCAGATACCTGCTGAGAATGGCATGACCTTCATCATCGTGAACACCTACAGTATGCCCGTAAGTATCGAATACCTTTCGTATGGAATGACCCTTGTGATCGCTGATTGTTGTTGTATTCGTTTGATAATCAAAAGTCATCCCGCCGATACTCTGATTGTCTCGACTGACAGTGTATCCTGACACGCTTTGTCCAACGTATATTGATTCAATGAATACGCCTTGCGTGTAGGTATAGTCGACCCGATCTTTTGTGACTTCGTTCTCGAAAAACGTCATCTTATGATCGTCATCATATGCGTAACTGACAGTGTCCTTGTTGGATGGAATGTCATCAAAATACGCATACTTCTTGACCCCCGTCAGCATGCCCGCAGTATAGAAATAGACATTCTTTTCAACACAAACAGAGGATTGGGTTTCATAATCGTAAAGATACAGGAAAGTTGTAGTGAGAACATTTCCGGAATATTGGTACCGGATATAGTTTCCATAATCATCTATGATCTTATAGATTTTAGTGTCCGCCAAGTAGACAATATCCAATGTTTTTCCGTCAGGAGTTATGATGAAATCCAGCATGTTACTTACAAGATTAAAGTGATACTCTCGACCATAACGATCAGTGAGATATTTGTCAGTGAGATGTTTACCGAAGAGGTTTCCTTCTTCGATGATATGAAGAGATAACCCATCACCTTTGGTGGATTGATATGTATCCGTATAGCGACTGGTCCAAAACGTGATTCTTTTCTGGGACGATGACTTGAAGACAAAATCCGTTCTTCCCCAATCACCAGACCTGATGTGGAATTGATCTGGGTCTTGTTCATGCAGGATGATCTCATAATTGCTTTTCCAGCCCCGTCCGTACGGAGACACCGTGTGTCTTTCACCAAGGCTGTAGGTAAAGAAGAGATTCAACGATGTGCTTTCGTTTGAAAATGCGAAATCTGTCCGTTGATTGACATAACTTCCACTATTGTCAGCCACATACCCGGTTCCTGCTACCCCTAATGGTTGTGTGTCATAAGTCCAGTCCTTGATCAGTCCCTCATTAGGTATGTAATTGATACGAATCATCGGTGTCGTCAAAGATGAGTCCTCTGAAGACAAAAATGAATTGATTCCCCCGATAGCATTATTGTTTTGGATTGTGAATCCATAATTGGGATGGCTTTGCCAATGCTTGACCGCCCCAGTGATGTCAAACGTGAATCCGTCAACAGATTCCATAATCCGGTAGTCTTCGACAACTGGATCAAACGTCGGTCTATCGTTCCATGTAACCGTATTCTCAATGAAATCGGATGTGTTCTTGAATACGTTCACAAGTTGACCTGGTGTGATTGAGTTGCGATACAAGGTCATCGAGGCATGGGTCACATGTTCGGTGATGAGATTGGACGGCATATCGAACTTCAACAGCGCACGCCGTTCATACGGATATGTCGGGACACCACTGGTGAAATAGGGGTATGAACCATAATTAGTCGAAGGTGTCCCACTATAAATGAATGTGTCATCGATGTGATTCGAGTCTTGCATGACCGTGATTGACGGATCAATAACGACTGGGTATGTTGCATCTTTCAGCCATTGATCATCCGGTGTGATGACGATCTCGTGGACAGTGTCGGTGATTTGAGTATGTGATACCTCGATATCCTGTGAATCATTTAAATCAGCATCGACCATAAACATCGGATCAAACACCATGACCGATGTTCCGTCTTCATCAACAAAAGCCATGTGACCAGCCTTGTCAATCTCAATCGTCAAATGAGTAAACGTATATTGAAACGTCATGCTGAATCGCTCTTGATAGGCGTTTAATATGATATTCTCTTTCACTCGATTTCCTGACAAGACATATTCAAGATCAACGTGATCTCTCACCTCAGCATAATAGACTTGTGACGTTGTGTTAAGAACCTCGTCAATCTTATCAGAAGACGTCAGTCCCTTCGAGTATGAAGCACGTGAAGAACCAATGCGAGCAACGCTCCAACTGATATCATGTGATCCCATTGACAATTTAATCGCATTGCTTTCTCTCAAATCCTTTGGAAAGGTGATGTTGTACATGTTTGACTTATTGTTCAAAGTCTCTTTGTTTTCAATGAGACTGTTATCAACTTGTAACCAATCTCCTTCCTGTGTTTCATAATGAACGATGTCCGGATAGATCGCAGTTTGATAAGACCCATCAGACATGACAAACGTCTTCATGTCGGCAGATCTCAAAGAGTGTTCTTCTCGAACATATTCAATCTTTGATGGATCATAGACCCCGCCTTTTTGTGATTCATGATTGCTTAGAACATTGTCTGCGACTACGGAGTCAGTCACTTCAGTCGTTTGACTATGATTCATATTCGGTGGCAATATGTTTCCAATCATCAAAACAACAAACATAAACCAAATCATTGTGTTTCTCATCATATACCCCCCAGTCATTGTTTTAGAGATTAGGATACGAAATCCTATCAGACATAGCACCTCTTTTGGGCCCATTATATGGCATTGTCATCTGAACTCATAGAGCAAATATGTCACCTTTTTGCCTAAATCGAAAAAAACGCATTCTTATGCGTTCTCTTTCACCAAATCAGCGCGTGTCAACCAGTGTCTCATCACACCGGCCGTGTTACTTCAAACATGACTGGCGTTCTTCATGACCCTTGATGATGATCCTGCTTGTGAAATCATCCCAAACACATTTCAGGTGACCATGCTTGATTGATGACGCGCTTCGACTTCGATCAGACATATCACTTGATCAAAGCAACAAATCACT
>JAGYLU010000073.1 GCA_018400755.1 Acholeplasmataceae bacterium | reverse complement strand
AAGAAGCGTCTTTTGAAGGCCTGGTTCCGCTAAGAAGTCATTGCCGGTGATCTCACCTAGGACAGCGTGGTCACCGATGTGTTCAGCGATCGTGACGAAGGCGAGCGGTGCGAACATCAAGACAGCGCTAAAGTCAAAGGCATAGGTGCCGACAAATGAGAAATTGGGGATTTGGAAGAAGGCATACCCTTCAAAGACAGACGCAAGATCGACAACACCGAAGATGACCGCGGCTGCATAACCGATCAGGATGGCCACCAAGAAGGGGACAATCCTCAGGAACCCACGGGCTAGGATAGACAGAAGGACGACTGCGGTGAAGGTGATGAGGGCGACCACAGGGATCTTCCAGCCATCGCCAGCGATGGCGACCCATGTTCCGTCCTGATATTCATAGATTGATGAGACGAGACTCAAGTTGTTGTTTGCGGGATCAAGGGGATCATCGGCATAGGCGGTGATCCTGGATCCTTCCTCAGGGGTGAGCTCAAAAGGGACTGCAGTGACATCGACGGCCTGTAAGACACCATCTTTGACAATCAGAATGGCCGCACCATCCTCATGGGTATTCGCATAGGCGTTTGTGCTGGCGACATCAACGGTCTTTGAAAGTCTTGGGCTGATGTAGGTGTCGTTTCCCCCTGTTAGTCCGGAACTTGAGACCGCGACCGGGGCCAAGGTCATTCCGATAATGATGATCATCGGACCAATCACGATGGGTGGAAGAAGTCTCTTGAGCCATCCGCTACCGACAAACGAGATGATGATCGCTGAGATTCCATAAATCAGACCAACCACCATCAGACCGACATACGCCGCCCCTGCGCCCGCATCCGAGAGGACGGCGGCGCTGATGGCGGGGATGTAGGCGAAGCTGCTGCCTAGATACACGGGGACTTTGGCCCGTGTGCATAGGATATAGATCAGGGTTCCAATCCCGCTCGCGACCAACGCGACACCGACATCGAGTCCTGTGAGCAGCGGCACTAAGACGGTAGCTCCAAACATCGCGAACACGTGCTGCAAAGCAAGCACCAACCATTTGCCAACCGATGAGGGCCGCTCATTGATTCCGACAATCAAACCTTTTTCCTGCATGAACATTCTCCTTTGTTTTTTTGCAGGTCCCGCCAAAAAAAGACACCTATTGGTGTCCTCTAAGCGTCCAGGGCATGATAAAATGTTGACCTTGGTGTGCTCACGGGCACAACTTAAAGGACCTTGCTGAGAGTAGTATACCATTCATTTTTGGAAATGCAACCCTGTTTTATTGTCAAAAAAGGTATAATAAAGGGGGTGATCCGATGAAAACACTTATGACCCGTGCGGATATCGAACGCACATTGCGCCGGATGGCGCATGAAATCATTGAACGCAATCCTGATTTGGACAATATTGTTCTCTTGGGTATCAAAAACAAAGGGGTCCCGATCGCAAGCGCCCTAGGTGCGAACCTCAAACGGTTCTCCGACCATGACATTCCTGTCCATGAGTTGGATATTTTGGCATATCGGGATGATATCAGACAAGCCGAGAGACCTAACAACGAAGGATGGTCGGTCAGTGACAAGACCGTGATCCTGGTTGACGATGTCTTATATACAGGCCGGAGCGCGCGGGCGGCGATGGATGCCGCAAGCGATCACGGGAGGCCTAGAGGTATCCAGTTGGCGATCTTGGTCGACCGAGGACACCGCGAACTGCCAATCAGACCGGATTATGTCGGGCTGAATGTCCCAACCTCAAAGCAAGAAAGAGTGGTTGTGGACAAAGCGTTGGAGAGCGTGACGATCACATTGATCTGATGATTGAGTCAAAACCGAGGGTTCTTGCATTGGACCTTCGGTTTTTTTTATTCATTCATGGAATCAAATCAACATCTATATAGGATGAATGAAACCCATAAGAATATTGACATATGTCAAATACGTGTTATAATTTGAGATAGAACCGTCTTGTGACGGACCAACGATGCCTAAAAAAGACATCAGTCAGGACACTCATTGCCCGGCATGGCCAGTGCCTGTTTTTATATGTGTGCCATGCTGCCCATTTGATCATTTGCGGAAGATCTTAGGATCAAATCAACCCGCACCCATAGAAAGGAAACGATATGTCACATTATGATGTCGTCGTCATCGGTGCCAGCGCGGCCGGAACGACAGCAGCAACCACAGCGCGCAAGTTTTACCCCAAGCATACCATCTTGGTCATCAGCGATGCCGATGAGGTGTTGATCCCGTGCGGGATCCCCTATATTTTTGGAACCGTTGGCGATGCCCACAAGAACCTGATTCCCGTGGACAAGATCATGGCATCAAACAAAATTGACGTTCTAAAGTCAAGAGTCGAACAGATTGACCGTAAGGCCAAGACCGTCATCGTCACTGATGGCAGTGCCATCAGCTACGACCGCTTAGTCCTCGCAACCGGATCAAAGCCGGTGGTGCCACCCCTCAAAGGCGCGACCCTAGACAATGTGTTTGCCATCTGGAAAGATGTGCCTTACCTTGAAAACATGATGGAAGCCATCGACAAGGCCGATCGTCTGGCCATCATCGGGGGCGGATTCATCGGTGCGGAAATGGCCGAGGAATGCCGTAAACGGCGTCCTGACATGCCAATATCGATTGTTGAGATGCAAGAACATTGCCTGCAACTTGTCTATGATTCAAACCTATGTGCCATGGCCGAAGAAGCCCTCAGGGCCCAAGACATCAACATCATCACGAGTGAACGGGTTGAAGAGATTGTTGGTGAGACCAAGGTCTCAGGCCTGCGTTTGTCCTCAGGGAAAACGGTCCATGCCGATGTTGTCCTATTAGGCATTGGCGCGACCCCAAATGTCGATCTTGCAAAATCCGCCGGTTTGGACATTGGTCCGATGAGAGGTATCAATGTCGATCGATACATGGCGACCAGTGATCCCGATATCTATGCTTGCGGTGATTGCGCCGAGAAGATCTCCTTCTTCGATCAACATCCCTCGGGTCTCAGGTTGGCGTCGATTGCGACTATGGAAGCGAGGATCGCAGGCGCGAACCTCTTTACCCACAAGCGCTCAAACCAAGGTGTTGTCGGTTGTTTCTCAACCGTTTTGAACAAAGAAGCGTACGCGGCTGCTGGTCTGACGACCAAGCAAGCGACTGACAAAGGTTATGACATCGTCGTCGGTGAAGCGAAATCCGTGAACCGACATCCCGGTCTGATGGCCGGTGCGGCGATGCTTGATGTCAAACTGATCTTCGAACGCGGTACTGGCATCATCCTCGGTGGCCAGATCCAAGGTGCGCTTTCCGGCGGTGAACTGATCAACGCTGTCAGTGCCTTCATCTCGAACCGGATGACCGCCAATGACATCGCCATGTTCCAAGCTGGCACCCATCCCGCATTGACCGCCTCACCGATTGCTTATCAGCTTGTCAACGCCGCTGAAAACGCGATTGTTGGCATGGCATCCTGAAGTTTTCCACAATGATTGTGGGAAAGCCCTGATTGTCCACCATAGGAGACACATCCTTGTTGACAAGTGACTCTGTTTGTTGTATGATGGCATAGGTACAGTATGTCTATATTTCCACTTAGCCCTTATTTCACCTCAAAAATAAGGAGAAAGAACACAATGAAAACTTTTATGGCCAACGCACAAACCGTGACACGTCAGTGGTTTGTCGTCGATGCAACAGACAAGACTCTTGGTCGACTCGCGACCGAAGTCGCATCCGTATTGAAGGGCAAACACAAGCCGACCTACACCCCTCATGTAGACAATGGCGATTACGTGATTGTCATCAATGCTGAAAAGATTTATCTATCAGGCAGAAAATGGGACAAGAAACTCTACTATAGCCATTCCGGTTACAGCGGAGGTCTCAAGAGCACAAAGGCAAAAGACGTCATGGCGAAATTCCCGACACGGATGGTTGAAAAAGCCATCACCGGTATGCTCCCGCATACCAAGCTCGGTAGCCAGATGGCGACGAAGCTATTTGTCTATGCAGGTCCGGAGCACAGGCACCAAGCCCAGCAACCGGAAGTATTGGAGGTATAACATGGCAACGAACACAACCCAATATCTCGGTACCGGACGACGCAAGAGTTCGGTTGCCCGTGTCATTCTCACCAGCGGCACCGGCACATTCGTCATCAACGGACGGACATTTGAAGATTACATCCCTTCACCTGCTTCCCGTCTTGATGTCCTACAGCCACTGACACTCACTGAAAACGCAGGCAAATACGACATCAGTGTGAACGTCTTTGGTGGCGGTCTGTCCGGACAAGCCGGAGCGATTCGCCACGGGATCACCAGAGCCCTTCTTGAAATCAATCCTGACCTCAGGGCAACCCTGAAGCCAGCCGGACTGATTACGAGAGACCCCCGTTCGAAAGAACGCAAAAAGTATGGTCTCAAAGGCGCGCGTCGCGCACCCCAGTTCTCAAAACGTTAAACGAAAGGACCTTTTGGTCCTTTTTTTTCAGGCCCTGATGGCCACCTGAAACCGTTGATGTGATACAATGAAAACAGCAAAGGGGCGCGTGTCATGAGACTTGATTATCGCAAAGTGTTTTATGTCGGCTTGATCTTTTTCAGTATCGCCTTGTTTTGGCAGACATATGACATGATTGTCGCCAGGGCGTTGATTGACAAGTTCGGTTTGAACCAGACGTGGTCCGGTCTTGTCATGGCTTTGGACAACATCATGGCGGTTTTTTTGTTGCCGCTGTTTGGGGCATTGTCTGATAAGTCCGCTTCAAAGCATGGCCGACGGACCCCTTATGTTGTGGTTGGGACTGTGATCGCCGCTTTCGCGTTCATGGGCTTGTCCTTCGCTGACCAGAAACAATCGCTTGAGATTTCAAAGACCGACATCGTCGATGATCATTTTGATCAGGCTTTCGCTGAAGATGCCGATCTCTACTTGAGGCATCACTGGGAGACTGTTGTTGATGCCATGACCAAAGAACGTAACACGAG
>JAGYLU010000072.1 GCA_018400755.1 Acholeplasmataceae bacterium | reverse complement strand
TGAGACCAAGAACATGGTCTATGTCCAGAATGCCGCTCCCGGTCTGATCGCCTTCATCGAGGAGTTGTTTGGAAACGGGGAAATGGCCTCATGTGTCGAATACATAAGAAACATCGAGATCAATGCCAAATAATGATATGCAAGTAACCGGATAAGACATTCATGCTGGAAAGGAGACAAGATCAGACTGTATTTTGCCGCACCACGCACACAGTTTGATCTAAGGCAATCAATGAAGAACACCAAATGGATCTATGCTTTGGGAACGTTCATTTTCGTGATTCTTTTTGCTGTTGCCTATCTCACGTTCAGCGTCCTGGACATCACCCATTCCAATAGCAAGATCTACAAACTGAAGATTGTGACTGAAAGTCATGAAAAAGCTTATGACGGCACCGAGCTCACCCATCAGACGTGGTTTGTCGAAAGTGGACAACTCAGGGTTGATCACAGTATCGTTTCCATCATGCCTTCTAAGATCACCGAACCAGGATCGGTTGAAAACGAGATTGGCATCACGATTTTGGATTCGGACAATGAGGATGTCACCAAGAACTATGTCATCGAGTATGATCTGGGTCACTTGACCATCCGTCCCCTACCACTCACCATTCAGACAATGGACAAGGAAAAGTCATATGATGGGACGGTGCTGACTCATCCGTCATGGTCCATCCAAAGCGGTCGTCTGATGGATGGTCACCATATTGAACACTCGATGCCGACATCAATCACCAACCCGGGCTCGGCATCCAATGCGATTTACGTCACCATCTTGGATGATGACAATCGCGATGTCTCTCACTTGTATGACATATCCTATGACTATGGAACGCTATCGGTCGAGCCGATCATCATCACCTTGCAATCATTGAGTGACTCAAAAGTCTATGATGGTGAACCATTGTCGCGGGATGAGTGGGAGATGGTGGATGGCACACTGCTCGATGGTCATGAGCTATTTGTGATTGTCGATGGTGAGATCACAGACGTAGGGATGATCAATAACACCATCCACGCTTATGTGATTGATGCCCAAGGAAAAAACGTCAGCTCGTTCTATGACTTTCATTATATGACCGGCATCCTGACAGTCTTGTCAAACAGCAATGATTCGAGTCAGATTTCAAGAGAACCCAGTGAAATCCAAACTGAAGATGTCTTTGAATTTCTTTCCACACAATCCCATCCCATCTATTTTCGCGACAAATCATGGGGTGATTACACATTGGTGGGTTGGACACAAGGTGTCATACATACAACCGGCATATCCATGCATCCGCTTGCTTTTGGCGGCTTTGCCCTCTTGGCATCAGGAAAAGACATTGATACGATTCAGATGACATATCTCCGTGACCAAGTGCCCTATCTCCTTCCCTATTTCAGTGTCTCCGATCTATCCGGTTCAAATGATATCCATGTCAGCGGTTCAACCGATGGTCTGATCATCCACGAGCATGTCTCATACCCCTACAGCCCCCTAGAAACAATCATGGTTCAACACCCCACTGACGTTGCCCAAGAATCAACCTATCGGGCTTATGTCCGTGACCATTATCTGACCCTCCCGGAAAGCACCAGGCAAGCGATGCTTGCCTTGGCGACTCAAAACAATTTGAATGTCTCAAGCGACAACCTGGTCATCGATATTCAAGACTATATCCGACATGCCGCGACCTACACGACTGATTTTGAATCAATCCCGGATGGCGTCGAAGATGTCGCTGTCTACTTTCTGACGGTCTCCAAAGAAGGCATTTGCCAACATTACGCGACAGCAGCGGTCCTGATGTACCGGGCCTTGGGTATCCCGGCCCGCTACGTGACAGGCTATATAGGGATCCCCAAAGACCAGGATTGGGTCACGGTCACGGGCGAACATGCACATGCCTGGGTTGAAATCTATCTGGATGGCTTTGGCTGGATGCCGATCGAGGTCACCGGTGGCGGACCTGCCATTCCCGGCGGCGATGATGACCCAAGATCCCCCTGACCAAACTCGTTGCCTGGCCTAGGGATGTCAGAGAACCCTATCTCCCAGGGCTTGTGATCCGCCCCGATGACATCATCTTGACCAACTTCGAAGAATATGCCTCAAGAGGCTATACATATGACTTTGTTCTGGAAGGTGCGCTATCCACGCCCGGCCGTACGGCCAGTCATATCTCATCGTTGATCATCTACGATGAGACAGGCCAGGATGTCACCGATACCTTTGACATTCGGCATCGGATCGGCATTTTACAGTTGTACCTTTATGAGATCGATCTGATCACCGCAAGTGATCAACAGATCTACGACGGAACGCCTTTGACCAATTCTGATTGGTCGATAGCAGGGAATCTCGCTCCCAATCATCATATCGCGGGCATATCATTCACCAGTGCCCAGACTGACGTCGGATTATCACAAAACAGCGCTTTCCTTGTCATCCATGATGCGTCAGGTGAAGATGTCACGGGCATCTATCTGATCAACCCTGCCTTCGGAAACTTGCTGGTCACCCCAAAAGTGATTGAGATCACCTCCGGCAGCGCGATCAAGACCTTTGACGGCACCGCCCTGACCCAAAACACCTATGAGATCAGCGAAGGCGCATTGCTCGAAAACCATCATTTGCACATCGTCATTCTCGGGACTCAGACCTCCGTAGGCATGAGCCCCAATACCATCGAATCGATCCATATCTTCGACCAAACGACGGATGTGACCAAAAATTACATCATTGAAGTGACTGAAGGCGTTCTGGTTGTCAGTCCAAACGTCGATTGAGACAATCCATCGGAAAGGAGAAAGCAATCCATTTGCAAGTGCATGCCCATGTTATATGAAACATATGAAAACAGAGTCAGAAAAGTCGCATCCGCACTCAAATATGTGTCCAGACATCGAATTCGGTTCATCATCGGTGTCCTTGTTGTTTTCTCTTTGATGTTTGGCTATGGCTTTTCAAAAGGCACGCTTTACCAAGTATCGATTCCCGACTCAATCGTTTATGGTGAAAGCCTAGAGATGCGTTCCAAAGCGTTCTTTTCCCGGGTTGAGTATGCTTATCGCCTGCAAGGTGAGGACGCCTGGATCACCGAACAGCCCTCAAGCGCTGGCACTTATCAGGTCAGAATCACGACCAAACAACTGTTTGGGAGCCGAAATCATACCATCATGACCTTTCGGATCGAACCGAAAGCTGTTGAGATCTCGTTTACAAGCTCTTCAATCGTGTTTGGTGACGCCCCTTCGCTCAACATCGATTTGCGTGAAGGCGACCACATCGAACAGATCGATTTCAGTTATGAGGATGCCTCCTTGCAACAGACCAATGTGACCGTGTCATCAATCATTGTCCACAACGCTCACGGTCAGGATGTGACAAATTCCTATCTGTTCAACAGCCCGGAACAGATGATGACTTTCATCCCAAGATCAATCACGGTACGCCTGATTGATTTAAGACACATCTATGACGGTGAGATTTTCACCGCTAACGACATTGAAATCACGAGCGGAAGTCTTCCCACCAATCACCTTATTGAGGTTGAGGCAACCGGAAGCATTCTGAGTGTCGGACAAGTGACAAACACCATTTCGAAAGTCACCATATGGGATGGTGATTTGAACGTCACTGGAAACTATCAGATCGAACTTATGGACAGCACGTTGGAAGTCTTGGCGCGCCCCTTGACAATTGAAACCGGAAGCGCTCAAAAAGTCTATGATGGTTATGCTCTCCTAAAACCATCGTTCGATATTGTCGAGGGCACACTCGCAACCGGTGATACCATCCATTTGGTTGACTATCCCGCTATCGTTGATGTCGGGATTGTTGAAAATGTCCTGGACTTCCAAATCATCAATCATGATGGTGTCGATGTGACAGATGCCTATGTCCTTGATTCCAATATTGGAACATTGGAAATCCTGCCTTGTCAAATCACCTTGAGAACCATGGACAGCGAAAAGGTTTATGACGGATTGCCGTTATCAAATGCCAATTATGAGGTCACTGAAGGATCACTCATCTCTGGACATACCCTATCGATCATTGACCACGAATATCGGCTTGAGGCAGGCGTTTCAAGCAATGTCTTGCTATTTGCAATCCACGATCAGGCAGGATTTGACGTTACTGGCAATTATCTGATGGACCATCACCATGGCACTCTCACCGTCACACAAAGGCCCCTCACGGTTGAGACACTCAGTGCGCAAAAAATGTATGACGGAACTCCGCTTGACCGTCAGGAGATCACCATCACCGCAGGCACACTTGTTTCAAACCATCATTTGTTGATCAATCGCTTCCCGAACATCATCAACGTTGGCAGCATTGTCAATGACATCCTGTTTGAAGTGATTGATGACCAGGGTTACACCCTCACCCACAATTATAAACTCACATCAATCTATGGTGATTTGACCATCACACCACGACCAATCACCGTGAAACCAGTCGATCAGATAAAGGTCTATGACGGTCAGCCATTATGCTCGGATGACGTTGAAGTCACCTCTTTGAACCAACCGGTTGAAGGTCATGTGTTGTTTGCCATCAATACGGGAAGCCAAACCGATGTCGGGATCAGTGACAATGTGATTTCAATGCTCACCATATGGCATGGAAGCGAAGATGTGACCGCGAACTATGACATCAGCTATGACCATGGTTGGCTAGAAGTCCTACCACGACCACTATTGATCCTGACATCGAGTGATCACAAGATGTATGATGGCACGCCCATGTTCAATCTCGGATACTTGATCCTCGAGGGCACACTGGTTGATGGACACACGGTTGACGTCATCAACCACGCCAGAATCACCAATGTCGGTGTCACCGACAATGTGTTGGATTTCGAGGTTTTGGATGCCCTTGGACAAAACCAGACCGCGAATTACACCCTTGATCTCCAATACGGTTCATTGGAAGTCACACCGCGCCCCATCACGCTGAAAGCGGTCGACCAATCCAAAATCTACGATGGTACCCCCTTGACATCAGATGAGATCGAAGTCGTAA
>JAGYLU010000071.1 GCA_018400755.1 Acholeplasmataceae bacterium | reverse complement strand
ACGGACGATACAAAGCCCTTCATTACCATAGCCGCAAGTTCTATGCCGATCTCTTGGTCTCGATCTGTGAGGACAAGAATAAGATGACTGCAGACATTGTCATCACGAATGATAGAAAGACATCATTTTCAGGCATCATGAAGAGCCGGTTGATCACGACTGATGGACTTGTCCTTGATGAGGTATGTCAATATGTCGATATCCAGCCGTTTCAAGTGATGACCGTGCTGAAGAGACATGACATCCAATTCAAAGCGATGAAAAAACGGCTCTTGATTGATGTCTCTCTTGAAGACAACACAGGCCACATCAAAGCATTCAATCAGGCGACATATGTCTATGACAAGAATCTCGAACTGATTGATAGTGAGATCAAGACAACTGTCAAACAAGACAATGGAGTCACCACCATCACCTTGAGTGCGGATACCCTGCACCGTTTCGTCTGGCTCAAATACAAGGATGAACGTTTTTCTGACAACTTCTTCCATGTATTGCCAAACCAATCAGTCACGATCACCATGACGTCAAAAGATGATATCAGCGAGATCAGAGAAAACCTCAAGGTCAGAAGTCTCATCAGCACATATATGGACAAGGATGTGACAGGATGAAAGAAAAAGTCAACATGCAAGCCATTGCCTCAAGACATAACGTCTCAGTGGTGACCGTCTCAAAAGCGCTCAATGACAAAGACGGCGTCAGCGATGAACTGAGGGAGAAAATCAAACAAACCGCCGACGATCTTGGATATCGGCCCAATCACGCGGCGAGAAGTCTCAAGACCCAAAAGAACTATAACGTCGGTATCCTGATCGCCAACCGATACGTGAAGTCACAAGAAGCGTATTACTTCAGTGTATGCGGGGAAATCATCAAGAAACTCTCCGAGAACAACTATTCGGGGCTGATGGAGATCCTGATGCCGGCAGATGAGGAAGCAGGTAGGCTTCCTAGAATGTTTCTCGAACGCAAAGTCGATGGCATCATCGTCCTAGGCCAGCTCCAAGAAAGTTATCTCAGAGGCCTTGAAACCATTGATATGCCGATGATCTATGTTGACTTCTATGTCAATTATTCAAACATTGATGCCATCATTTCTGATAACTTCTTCTCGAGTTATCAGATGACGGTCTCCCTTCTTGAACAAGGTCACAAATCCATCGGGTTCATCGGCAACATCTTCTCGACATCGAGTATCCAAGATCGTTACCTTGGGTTTTACAAAGCGTTGCTGGAGTGGCAGATGGAACCCGATCCCAACATGATCGTCAGTGACCGCGATGGTCTAGGAGAACTGATTGACTTGAAACTGCCAAAAGAAATGCCAACAGCCTTTGTCGCCAACTGTGACCAGATGGCATACCGTCTGATCATCACCTTGAAAGAACAGGGCTATGATGTCCCTGGTGATGTGTCGGTTGTCAGTTTCGATAACACCATTTTCTCAACCATCAGCCATCCGAAGATCACAACCGTCGACAACAATGTCACAGAGATGGTTGAGACCGCAACCAGAATCATGATCAAAAAGATCAACAATCCTCAGAAGACCTATGGTCGGGTCCTGATCAAAGGAACGATCATCAAACGCGATAGCGACAAAACGAAAAAAGCATAGGAAGATAACCATGATCGATCCCAAGTCCCACTTAGAACATACCCTCATCCCCTTCTGGTCCAAACTTGCTGACATTGAACATGGTGGTTTTTATGGTCATGTGGGCTTCGATCGAAAAGTCATCAAGACAAGTGACAAACTGCTTGTCTATTCCTCACGCATGCTTTTTGCGTTCAGCCTCTTTTACCGACAAGACAAACAAGAACAGATGCTCACTCTGGCAACCCATGCATATGAGTTTCTGAACCACTACATCGACCATGATCATCAGGGATTGGTCTGGTCGGTGGACCATCAAGGGCATCATAAAGAGACCAATAAACATCTTTACGGACACGTTTTCGCGTTATATGGCCTTTCTTCCTATGCGCTTGCCACCAAATCACCCGAGGTGATTAAAAAGGCCCTTGATCTCTTTGATCTGATCGAAAAGAGGTTTCGCGAGGCACCGATGAGGTATTATGAATCATTTGACCAAACATGGAACAAAATGAACAACACGCTTTTGGATGAACATGGTGTTGGCGCATGTTATACCACGAACACCATGCTTCATCTTATGGAGGCGTACAGTCTCCTTTATGAGGCCAGTCGATCAGATGATGTTGGAAAGAGACTCCGCGAGTTGATTGATGGATTCAAAGATGTTCTCTATGACCCAGACAGACATGGGTTTCTAATCGCATTTGATGCATCATATAACCCGATTGATATCGGTCAATCCTATGGTCATGATATCGAAACCGTATGGATCTTGTCCAAATCCCTTGAACGTCTTTCCATCCATGATGTCACATTCACCAAGATGCTTCTTGATGTGTCATATCATGTGCTTGACCAGGCGATGACCGACCATGGGCTGATCACTGACATCATCAAAGGTCAACATGCTATGATGCGTATCTGGTGGGTGCAAGCGGAAGCGATTGTCGGTTTTCTTGAAGCCTATCGGTTGAGCAAAGACAAACGGTTCATGGACGCGGCTGTGACACTCTGGGGATTCATCGAAAGCCATATCATTGATAAACGCAAAGACAGTGAGTGGGTGTGGGGGATCGATTCCCTTATGAAGCCAATCGTCTCACGAGGCATCGCCGAAGGATGGAAAACACCATATCATAATGGCCGCGCACTCATTGAAATGATCAACAGGGGGATCAGACCATGATTCATCAGACATATGCGGTTTTGAAAGCCAAACAAAATGCTTTGATCACAAGATCAAACACCGTTGATGAAACGCTTTATAATGGGATTTATGACCGTTTCATACACCCGGTTCTCACCAAGGACCACGTCCCGATCGAATGGCGTTATGACCTATCGGCCACCAGCAATCCCTTCTTCATGGAACGGTTGATGGTCAACGCGGTATTCAACCCCGGAGCCATCTATTTTGAGGGCAGGCATCATCTGGCGGTCAGGGTCGAAGGCGCGGACCGGAAATCATTCTTCGCGATGGCTTCAAGTCAGAGCGGGATTGACCAGTTCCGATTTGATCGGATCATTGACTTTGATGATATTGATCCTGATGAGACAAACCGGTATGACATGCGGCTTGTGAGCCATGAAGATGGCCACATCTATGGGATTTTCTGTTCTGAGAAAAAGGATCTCACCCAAGATGACACCACAAGCGCAGTCGCCACAGTCGGACTTGTAAGGACAAAGGATCTGGTTCACTGGGACCGTTTGCCAAACGTCAGAACCAAGAGTGGCCAACAAAGAAACGTTGTCCTTCATCCCGAGTTCGTCGATGGATGCTATGGTTTCTACACCCGTCCTCAAGATGGTTTCATCGATGTTGGCAATGCCGGAGGAATTCACTTCGGTCTTGCAAGAGACATCAACAACGCCGTGATCAATGATGAAGTGCTCATCGCTGAGAAGCGGTATCACACAGTCTATGAATACAAGAATGGTCAAGGACCGGCCCCAATCAAGACCCCTAAGGGGTGGATCCATATCGCCCATGGCGTCAGGCAAACCGCAGCTGGTCTGAGATATGTCATCTACGCTTTCGCGACATCTTTGGATGACCTCACCAAAGTCATCAGAAGACCAAGTGGATATCTGATCGCCCCATTCAAAGGGGAGCGGATCGGTGATGTCTCAAACGTCCTATTCACCAATGGACTGACGGAACACAATGGCACCATCCTGATCTATTATGCCTCATCGGACTCAAGGATTCACGTGGCCAGGACGACCATTCCCAAATTGATGGATTACGTCTTCGAAGGCCCCGAGGAGGTTTACCGATCACATGATGCAACCAAGCAACGTGCACAACTGATTCAAAAAAACACCATGACAAAGGAGAACAATGATGGCAACAATCATCGCTAAGGACATCACCACCATGCCATGGCAAGACCGTCCCAAGAATCATCTTGGACCAGTATGGCGTTATGACAACAATCCGATCATCGGACGCAACCCCAAACCAGGGGTCGCGAGGATTTTCAACAGTGCGGTCATCAACAAAGATGACGGATTCATTGGCGTTTTCAGAGCCGAAACAACCGCGACTCTGCCGCATTTGCGTCTAGGAAGAAGCCAAAACGGCATTGACTGGGAAATTGATGATGATCCGATCAGGTTCATCGATGAAAAAGGAAACCCGTGGCAACCTTATTATGCCTATGACCCAAGATTGATTGAAATTGATGATGTTTGTTACATCGTCTGGTGCACCGACTTTTTTGGTCCGACCATCGGGCTTGCGAAAACCACGGACTTCAAGACGTTTGTCCGTCTGGAGAATCCTTTCATCCCGTTCAATCGCAACGGTGTGCTCTTTCCCCGGGCAATCAACGGCACCTACCGGATGTTATCAAGGGCTTCTGACAATGGACATACCCCGTTTGGTGACATCTTTGTCTCGGAAAGTCCTGACCTGATCCACTGGGGCAGGCATCGTCACGTGATGGAACGTGGTGGCAGTGGTTGGTGGCAAGGCCTCAAGATCGGCGGCGGTCCCGCCCCGATTGAGACCGATGAGGGATGGCTCATGCTCTACCACGGGGTATGCAACACCTGCAATGGTTATGTCTATAGCATGGGTGTCGCCCTGCTTGACAAAGATGAGCCTTCGAAGGTCATATACCGGGCTAGGGATTATATCCTGACACCGGAGATGCCTTATGAGGAGACCGGATTTGTTCCGAATGTGGTCTTTCCGTGTGCCACCGTCCATGATGCCAAAACAGGACGGATCGCGATCTATTATGGTGCCGCCGACACGTATGTCGCACTGGCGTTTTCAACGGTTGACCTGCTCATTGACTTTGCGAAAACGCATCACGAAAGTGTGGGTGGAGATGCTTATGAAGGTCGCTAGAGGCACTTTGTTGATGCTTGCGGTCACCCTGATGGTGATTGGGTTAGCTGCATGCAAGGATCGTGATGATCAGGAAGAGGAGCCCATGACGTACTTTGAATCGGTCGAACTGGTCACCGAGAACCCCAAGGCCTACGAGAAAGTGGAGTTCGTTCTTCATGAGCCTGAGCCTATCATTGAGTCAGAAGGGAATCCCTATGATTCAAGATATCTCTTTGTGAGAGGTGTTTTCACCTCACCGTCGGGTGAGGTCTTGACCATTCCTGCGTTTTGGACCAAAGACTACAACTTCACCCT
>JAGYLU010000070.1 GCA_018400755.1 Acholeplasmataceae bacterium | reverse complement strand
TAGTTCAATTGGTTATCAGACACCGCATCAAGTGTATGATTCAAAGTGAGAAAGTCTTACTATTTGTGTCCACTTTCTTGACATAGGTCCACTATTGATTCTAGTCTGGGGTGAACAAGGTAGTATTCTATTTTTCTTGAAATTCCTCACTCTATTCGATTTTGTGTTTAGCGTATTTGTTGTATATAGACAATACATTTTCATCAAATTGAATGACAATGATGTTTTTACTAGAAACCAACTTTCTAAAGGGTAACCCTTTTAAATCTATTGTTGAAATAAACAACCACGCGACATAATGGTATGATACTTTCACATCTTGAATTTCATCCCATGTCATAAATCTTCTTTTAAAGAAACAGAATAGTGAGGTTTTGACACCTTGCTCGTTCATCTCAATGAGTGTGAATCCACGATGAATGAGACATATCCATAATACGATTGGAAGAAAACCAGACATGAAAAGAAAAATGAATTGTGTGACTAAGTCTTCATCTTCAAATGGCGTTGGAATAACAAAATATATTATTGCTAAAAATGATAGCCCAAATAATACTATCAATGTATATCCATATCCTAAGAATAAGGATGCGTAGAATTTATCTTTTTGTTTATTCATGGACTTCCCTTTCACATTGACTATCTTTCTCTTATGGTAACGTCGTATCTTATGTTCCTTGTTGACTTTCTATTACTCAATAATATTCCTAATGAACTCACAGTCGTTATTGGTAAATCAACAAACATTGCAGTCATAAAGGATTCTGCACTAATGTTCATCGCATGACCTATTCTCGTTCCTAAACTTAAGGATTTATCAATGATTTTTTCGTATGCTCCAACTGAGTTGTTTGCTATGAAACTTATCAAACCAAAAGATGCACTTGAAGCAATAGAGGTGATGAGACCAACATTTCTTGCTTTTTCATAATCGATTTTATCCCAACCTGTAGTCATTCCCTGATTCAAAATTGATGAAGATCCTCCCGCAAGAAATCCTGAAACACCTGAGATAGCTAATCCAACAAGTCCGCCTGTTGCGACAGCAAATGCAATCCCAACTGTTGAAATTGCCCCAGATAATGCTCCGCTCAACAAACCAGCTAATAAGTCATCTCCGTTAATAGCTGCACTCAATATGCCTACTACTCCCCCAATTAATGCACCTGTTAGCAATGTACTAAGAACACCTAAGAATGCATCACCGGTTGGATCTATATGCATTACTGGATTATTAGCACAATAAGCGTACATGTTATGTGTTAATAAATTCCCAGTCTCACCTAAAAGTCCATCACCGCTTATAAATCTACCAATTGCAGGATCATAATATCTTGACTGCAAATAATACAAACCAGTTTCTACATCAAATCGGTATCCACGATATCGATAGGGATTGATATCAGCCAATGAGCCACCAGACTTATAAATCATGTTGCCCCAGGCATCATCATTGTATTTGACTGCAGATTGACCGTTGACATCAACTAATTCTATGACATCGCCTTGCCTATTAGTGATGTAGAAGTATTCATTGCCATTATAGTTCACACTGAGAAGACTTCCATCGACATCATAAGTGAAACATAACGTGATCCCATTGCTTCTGCTTTCAACCAAGACCCTGTCTCCGTCTAGGATGTAATCGGTTGTGGTCGTCCCACTTGGTGTGACTTGCACTTTTTGTGTTCTAATCCCTTGGTCATTGTATTTAAAGGATAAAGCATTTGAGTAAGCCAAATATTCTATTAGCTGTCTGCCTTCCCACTCATAGTTCTTGTAAGCATAGGAAGTTCTTGAATCAACAAGATTTGTCACATTCCCACTTGCATCATAAGTGAGTGTTTGGAAGTAACTCAGAGACCCATTGACATAGTACTCAATCTTTGTGAGTTGATCTTTCCATGTGTTTTGGTAAAACATCTTCTTTTCATTCTATGCTGTACCGGTTGTTACTTGATATGCAAATGTCTTGATGGACGTCAAGTTATTTTGCAAATCATAGCTATAGACCATTGTTTTTGCTAATTGTCCGATGAGATAAATGTCTTCTCTAATCAATTGATTAAATCCATCATAATCATAATCATATTGTTCGATTGTGTTTCCAGATGTTTTGACAGCAATGCTTGTAATATTTTGATTCTCATCATAAGTATACTGGTGAATATATTGTGTCGTACCATTTTTTTGATATGTGATTTGATAAATGCGATGGGTTGCGTTCCCCATAGATGAATCCACTTTCGCATCATCATAGCCAAATATCTTCTTAAAAGTGTTCGTTCCAATGAGTAGATCAATACTATTTAATCTTCTGAGTGAATCTGCATCATAATTAAAATCTTTTCTGATTGTCGTTCCACCTACAATGTAAAGTGTGTAGTCGTATTCACCAGACAAAAACAAAAATCTGTTTGTCATTGATCTTTCTCTTAAACATATTAACCCTCCCCAATCGTATTTCACGACTTGATAGTATTATTCTATCTCTATAATGTGTCAATAAATAGGGCAAATCTGTCCTATAATTCACATTTTTTCACTATGGTAATCACCTATCCCAAAGTCAGTCAACCATTGATGTCTGCTTGATTATTGATGCTTACCGGTGCTTTATTTTAAACAATTGCAATCAAGGAATCGATGATGAGAGCATCGGATGACAGGTGGGATTGTGAAGGCTTTGTTAACTTGGATGGGAAAACGCCTGAAGGCAGATAATGATAGTGATTGAAACCCATTTGATTGGGTCTGACAAGCTATTATGGCTGGACAATCAGTCCGGTCCCATCGGTGAGAATTTCAGGCAGCACGCCATCCCATGCATCATAATAGAGATGAATGAGGATGGCATCGCCAATCTCTTGAATTGAGAGATATCCGTAAGCCTCAGGTGTCGCTGTGATCTCACCATCTTCAAATTGACCCAAACACATTTCGACAATGGCGTTGACGGAGACACTGTTTAAGATGATTTCTTGAGTTTTGCAAAATAGCCTAAAATCAAGACATCCAACTACAAAAGAACGATTTATTCACAGGAACTGTAACACTCTTTTTTTGTTGCCATAAACAGATTATCCATGCCGTGGTGTTGAGTCTCGATCCCTTTCTTCCAAGAACGAGTGATTACACATCGACGATCTTGATTGAACCACTCAATGAGAACAGATTCAAAATCAACAATCCGATTTGTTCAAAAGATCACTGCCACAAACATCTAAATGCGTTATATCATGAGATTTTTGAAGCCTTCTTCAAGAAACCAACGCACTATCAGATCAAAATCAAGGCATTGATGTTGGCATGGTTGGAGTTTGCACTTGAGGAAGGCATTTTGGAGTACACGGACACACCGCACATTGAACCGAGTGAGGTCCGTTTCCTGAAGCGGTTCATTGCGATTGTCAATGACGCCAAAGGGGGAGACATCAAAATCGAGGATTTGGCGGAACAGATGGGATACAGCAAGTCTTATTTCATGCATACATTCAAGCGGATTACCGGGAAAACAACCATTCAATACATCAATGACATCAGGTTGGACAACGCGAAGAGTCTTTTGATCAACTCTGATCTTTCCGTCCAGGACGTCACGTTTCAATCCGGATTCTCCAATGTCAGTTATTTCATCAAATTGTTCAAAAACCAAAATGGGTATCCACCAAAACAATATCGGGAGAAGTATCGTCATCCTCAGGCCATCAAGAATGAATGACATGATCATCGTGATCGCAAGCATGGTTATGATCACAAAAAGCGATTGAGCACAGTCACTGTGTTCAATCGCTTTTGTCATTTGGGTCTTGATGATTGTTTATTGACTTTGAAGCATCTTTGTCATGTGTTTTTGCTGGTATATGTGATGGGTTAAAATGCTTAGGACATAGAAAATGACAAACAAGATGATCATGACTGCGCCAGTTGGCACATTTATGAGATAAGAGATGAAAAGGCCTAGAAGGAAGGTCAGGATCGATATCAGCATTGTCACGATGATCCGGCCTTGGAATTGTTTGGTGAACAGTTCGGCGATCGTGACAGGAGCAGTAAAAAGTGCGATCACCATGATGATGCCGATGACTTTGATGAGGGAGACAACACCAATCCCGATCAGGAAGAAAAAGAGATAATCCAAAAGGGTGACGTTCAGTCCGCGGATGCGGGCATATTCTTCATCAAAAGCATAGAGCTTCCAAACATGCATGAAGGGCACGATAACGAGCATGATGACAATGGTGGTCAAGAGAAGAATACGAAGATCAAAGGTATTGACAGATAGGATGTTTCCAAAGAGGAAGGATTGGACATTGGGTGGATAGCCCGGTGTCAAGCCAATAAAGAGAATGCCAAGGGCCATTCCAAAAGACCAGAACAACCCAATGGCGAGATCTGATTTCGCCTTTCCCTGACGCTTGATCGCTCCGATTCCAAACGATGCGATGATGGCCATCATCATCGCCCCCAACAAGGGTTGGATACCAATGAAGTAGGCGAATCCGACCCCACCATAAGAGGTATGAGCGATGCCTCCAGTCATCATGACGAGCTTCTTCTCGACAATGATGACGCCAATCAAAGCGCTTAGGATACCGCTTAGAATGCTCGCATAGATCGCATACTGGATAAATCGATAAGCGAGAATGGTCTCAATCATGATGGGGATCCTCCTGATGGCTTTTGATGACCCGGTGTGGAGTGTGTCCATGGGCGATCAGTTCGATCGGACAGTGGTACATATGCTCGATGGCATCACCAACCAAGGCCGGAGAACCGTGATAGACCAGTTTTTGGTCAAGGCACGCGAGATTTTTGACATAAGTCGAGACAGCCAGTGTGTCATGGGTGACGATGATGATTGTCATCTCTTGGTTCAGGTCATGCAAGAGGTCGTAAATATCGGCTCTTGAATGCTGATCGACATTGGCGGTTGGTTCATCAAGGAGAAGGATTTTTGGGTCACTGATCATCGCCCGGGCGATCATGGACTTCTGATATTCGCCGCCTGACATCGCCATGATATGGCGTTTGGAAAGATGGGCAATACCTAGTTTTTCCAAGGTTTCCATGGCTTTGGCAATGTCTTTTTTGGTGAATCTGTGAAATGGTTTCGGCCGGGTTGGCAAGAGGCCCAAAAGGACATTGTCCAGTACCGTGATTGGAAAGGAGCGGTCAACCGCCCCAATCTGAGGAACATACGAGATCAGGCCATGGGCATGATTGAGAGGCTTTCCGTCAATCAGAACCGTGCCTTCTTGAGGTTTGATGAGCCCCAAAATGGCTTTGAGTAGGGTTGTCTTTCCGCCACCGTTTGGTCCGATGATGCCAAGATAGTCACCACGTTCAACGACCA
>JAGYLU010000007.1 GCA_018400755.1 Acholeplasmataceae bacterium | reverse complement strand
GGCAAAGAGACCAACCGTAAAGAAATCAAAGCACTTGAGAAAAGAATCAAGGAACTGGAACTTGAGAACGAAATCTTAAAAAATCGTGTATGAAGCATCTTTAAAAAAAACAAAATACGTGCATAATGGAGTTAGAAAAGGTGTGGCATCGTGACTCATATCTGCTTTCTTAGAGAATGCATACCGCTGAAGGAGATGAACAAATGTCTTATCATTTGAATCTGTCGCTTCTTTCCATGACAGATTACATGGCTTTGTTGAAGAATCAGAATCTATTGCCAAGCAGAATAATCCTCAAGGATCATATTGACGAGCACTTTAATCAACTCATGGCATATGGCATCTCTGATGTTGACCAACTCAGAAAATGTCTGTCATCGACGACGAAAATGACCGAATTGAAAGAGTTTACCCGAATTCCCCAAGATTATCTCGTCATTCTCAAACGTGAAATCGGCAGTATGATCCAAAAACCGGTGCCATTGTCACAATTCCCTGGAATCAGTGGCGATCACATCAAACAATTGGCATTATCGGGAATCATGAATTCTTATGAGTATCATGAAAACCATCAGCAAGCATCAGATGACCCGTTATGGTGCTTATGTGACTTGGTGCGCATCAATGGCGTCGGACCGATTGCGGCGAGGATGTTCTATGAAGCCGGATACCGTTCTGTCGCTCTTGTCTCTCAGGCCCATCCGAAAACAATGTCTATTGAGATCAACAAGATGAATGAGACGCACTCATATGATCGGGGGGTGCTTGGTGAAAAGGATACGCGGTTTTGTATTGATTTTGCCAAGATGCTTATGGCCTATCCATCATGGATGGGCTTTTTGGATCTTGGATTGTGATGTCTTTTGATCAGTTGCTATCACTTGATTGTTTAGGGGAGACGAGTTTATGAGTACCCAAAAAAGAGTCATCAACGAAACGGAAGAATATATCGAGAGCCACCTTATGAACTGGATCTCACTTTCGGATATCGCTTTCCATGCCGGGATGTCCAAATATCATTTTCATCGCATTTTCAGAAAGTATTCGCATGAAACGATTCATAGATTCATATCGCGGATCAAACTTGAACGATCGGCGATGCTTCTGATCACAAACCCCGGAATCAGCGTGACGGATATCGCATTCAGGTATGGCTATAGTGAATCCAGTGCGTATTGCCGTGCCTTCAAAAAGCACTATCTGGTGTCACCCTCGGTTTTCAGATCAGCAAGAAATGTCAAGAATCAGGCTGGAACCCTATGATAAGATGGACATCGGAGATGATCAGATGAACAAACCGGATATCACAATTCAGACAATTGATTTGCGGGTGATGTATCTTAGATTCAAAGGAACATATCTTGAATTCAGGAAAAACAGTCAGGCATTATACCAAAGACTGCTGAGTTATGCCCAAAAACACAATATGATCGTGGAAGATCAGACCAAAGTCATGACAATCTATCATGACAATCCCTTTATGACCGCTCAAAAGAACCTGCGGACAAGTGTGGCGATGAGCATTTCTGAGTCAATCAACAACATTGATGACGATGAGATCACCATCATGGACATCAAGGGCACATACGCGGTCGGTCGATTTGAACTCAAACGGACCGAATATGGAGAGGCATGGACATACATGGTTCATGAGTATGTGCTCAAGAGTCAGGAAAAACCAAGAGACCATGCCCCATTCGAGATGTACATCACCAAACCACCAAGAAACGCACAGGACAAGAGTATCACAGACATATATATCCCGATCGAACGTTGAGTTTGTCACGTGTTCTTCGCATCTAAGAATCATCAGGCTGACTTCCGGAAACGGAGGTCTTTTTTAGTTGATGGTTTCATATTGAGCGTGATGAAATGATGAAATAGAAACATTTCAAACAATGAAAATGGTATGAAAATTCATGAAATATGGGTGTTATTGTTGCCGCAAACGTGTTATAATAACAATGATTGAGACGTATGCGATTTAGGAGGCCAAAGATGCTTAACGTTGGGACAAAAGTCAAGGATTTTCAGTTGCCTGATGCCCATCAGGTCATGCACAGACTCTCCGACTATGCCGGGCGCAAAGTCGTTTTGTATTTTTATCCGAAGGACGACACACCCGGATGTACAACGCAGGCGTGTGCCTTCAGAGACGCTTATGATGCCTTCAAAGGCAGCGATGTCGTCGTGATCGGGATCAGCAAGGATTCGCCCGAGAGTCATTTGAAATTTGCCAAGAAATATGATTTGCCGTTCATTCTTCTCTCCGATGAGGACCTCATGGTCGCCAACCAGTTTGGCACGTGGGTTGAAAAGAAGATGTATGGCAAGGCATATATGGGGATGAGCCGCTCAACCTTTGTTTTGGATGAGCAAGGTGTCATCACACATGTGTTTGAAAAAGCATCACCAGCTTCAAACGCATCTGATATTATCAAAGCACTACAAACGATATAGGAAAAGAAGGGAGTTATCAACATGGTTGCAGCAAAACAGATCCATTCGATGGATGGTAACGAAGCGGCGGCTTATTGCTCGTACGCATTTACCGAAGTGGCCGGGATTTACCCGATCACACCATCCTCGCCCATGGCGCAATACGTCGACTTATGGGCTTCACAAGGCAAAAAGAATCTATTCGGCATGCCAGTGAAAATCATTGAGATGCAAAGTGAGGCAGGGGCCGCGGGAACGGTTCATGGCTCATTGCAGATGGGTGTTCTCACAACGACATACACCGCATCACAGGGACTTCTTCTGAAGGTTCCAAACATGTACAAGATTGCCGGACAACTGCTTCCGGGCGTCATTCACGTCGCGGCCCGCAGTCTGGCCGCCCAAGCGCTTTCGATCTTTGGTGACCATCAGGACGTCATGGCCGCCCGTCAGACCGGATTCGCGATGATCGCATCATCCTCGGTCCAGGCAACGATGGATCTCGGTGGTGTCGCCCATTTGGCTGCCATCAAGAGCAGCATTCCGTTTGTCCATTTCTTTGATGGCTTCAGAACATCACACGAAGTCAATTCGATTGAAGTGATCGATTATGATGTCTTTGACCGTCTCCTTGACCGCGAAGCCGTAAAACAGTTCCGTGCAAAGGGCTTGAACCCTGCGCATCCTGTCACCAGAGGCACCGCGCAAAGTGATGACGTCTATTTCCAGACCAGGGTGCTTCAGGCATCCCATTATGACAAGGTTCCAGACATCGTCAACGACTATATGGCTGAGATCTCGAAGGTCACCGGTCGTGAGTATGCGCCGTTCGTCTTCTATGGCGACAAAGAAGCGACTGATGTGATCATTGCCATGGGTTCGGTCGTCGATTCCGCAAAGGAAACCGTTGATTATCTGAACCAGCAAGGCAAGAAAGTCGGTTTGCTCGCGGTCTACCTCTATCGTCCGTTCTCGGCTGAATATTTCATGAAGGCGATGCCTAAGACCGTCAAACGGATCGCTGTTCTGGACCGGACCATTGAACCGGGCAGTGTCGGAGAACCGCTTTATCTGGACGTCAAATCAATTTACTACAACCATGAGGACCGTCCTGTCATCATTGGTGGACGCTATGGTCTCTCATCAAAGGATACAACACCTCCGATGATCCATGCCGTCTATGAAAACCTCGCCGGGGAACAAAAAGACAGCTTCTCAGTGGGAATCAATGATGATGTCTCACACACCTCTTTGACCGTGAAGACAGGCCTTGATATCGAAGATAAGGATGCCACTGAGCTTCTCTTCTTCGGACTAGGCTCCGATGGGACAGTCGGCGCGACCAAGAACATCACGAAGATTGTCGGCGATCACACCGATCTTTTCTCCCAGGCTTATTCATCCTATGACTCGAAGAAGGCTGGCGGTGTCACCCGGATGCACGTCCGTTTCTCCAAGAAGCCGATCCGTTCGACTTACCTTGTGAACTATCCCCATTTCGTCTCATGTTCAACTGACACATATCTCTCGAAGTATGACATGCTCAAAGGGCTTCGTCATGGTGGAACATTCCTCTTGAACACGGCTGTGCCAAAAGAAGAGATTGAAACCTTGCTTCCAAACAAGGTCAAACGCCAGTTGGCACAGAAGAATGCGAAATTCTACATCATCAATGCGATGGATCTTGCTTATGAGATTGGTCTTGGAAGACGGATCAACACCATCATGCAGTCCGCATTCTTCAAATTGAATGAATACCTCATGTCCGCTGATCAGGCGAACATGTACATGAAGGAATACGCCAAGAAGACCTATGGTCGTAAGGGCGAGGCCATTCTTCAGATGAATAGTGAAGCCATCGACGCCGGATACAAGCATCTTGTCAAGGTGGATGTCGATCCCGCATGGGCAACGCTCGAGGATGAGACTGATTTCCGCGACACACGGCCTGATTTTGTCAGGAAGATCGCCGATATCGTCAACGCCATCGAAGGTGACTCACTTCCGGTCAGCGCATTCCTCGGATACGAAGATGCCCATATGGAAGCAGGATCAACCGCTTACGAAAAACGCGGTATCGCAAACTTTGTTCCAATGTGGAAAGAAGAAAATTGTATCCAGTGTAACAACTGCGTCTTCGCATGTCCGCATGCGGTCATCCGTTCATTCCTGGTTGATGAGAATGAAGTCGCCAATGCCCCCGAGGGTACGAAGTTCCTCGATGCCAAAGGCAAGGGCATGGAAGGTTATAAGTTTGCGATCCAGATCTCAACTCTTGATTGTACGGAGTGCGGCGTCTGCGTCCAGGTCTGTCCAACCAAGGAGAAATCGCTTGTCATGACCCCGATTGGCGAACAGCTTTCCATTGGCTCACAACAAACCGCTGATTACTTCTTCAATGAAGTGACCTATAAGGATATGGGCACGGACACACCGAAGAACCTGAGCTTCAAACAACCACTCTTTGAATTCAGCGGCGCCTGTGCCGGTTGTGGGGAAACCTCCTACATCAAGGCCTTGACCCAGCTCTTTGGAGACCATATGGTGTTTGCCAACGCCACCGGTTGTACGTCCATCTATGGTGGTTCATTCCCAGCCACCCCCTATACCACAAACCCCGAAGGTTTTGGACCCGCATGGGCCAACTCACTCTTCGAGGATAATGCTGAATTTGGCTTTGGTATGCGAATTGCCTATGAAACCATGAGAGACCGGATCCAGACCCTGTTGATTGATCACATGGAAGAGATGCCAGAGGCACTCAAGGCTCATTCCGAGTCATGGATTGAACACCGCAAGAGCGCTTTGAAGACCAGGGAACTCCAAAAGCTGATGGTCGCCGAACTTGAAAAGATCGACGCCCCGTACGCCAAGGAACTGCTCTCACTCAAAGATTACTTTGTCAAGATCTCGCAGTGGATCATGGGTGGTGACGGTTGGGCTTATGACATCGGTTATGGTGGGATCGACCACGTCATCGCCAACCAGGAAGATGTCAATATCCTGGTCCTAGATACCGAAGTTTACTCCAACACCGGAGGACAAAGCTCGAAATCAGCTCCCAAAGGCTCGATTGCGAAGTTCACCGCGTCCGGAAAACCGACCAAGAAGAAGGATCTCGCATTGATGGCGATGTCCTACGGTCATGTCTATGTTGCCCAGATTTCCCATGGTGCGTCCAGTGCCCAGGTTTTGAAAGCATTCAAGGAAGCCGAAAGTTATGAAGGACCTTCGATCATCATCGCTTATGCGCCTTGTATCGAACACGGCATCAAGGGTGGTCTCACCAATTCCTTCGCCCAGGCGAAGCTTGCGACCGAATGTGGCTATTGGCCGACATTCAGATTTGACCCTCGTCGTGAGGATGAAGGCAAGAATCCGCTTCAGATTGATTCCCGCAAACCGGTTTGGGACAAGTACCACGACTATCTGCTCTCCGAATCACGTTATGCGGCCCTTGCCCAGATCAACCCTGATCATGCGGCCGAACTCCTGAACAACAACCAAAACGATGCCAAGCGTCGTTGGAAGACCTATCAGCGTTATCTCGCAATGGACTTCTCGCTCCAGGAAGACGAATAACCCATTGGAACAAAGGTGTCAAAAAGGCGGTCAACCGCCTTTTTTTCATCCCGATAACACATCATTCTTTTGTTTGACAAAAGCAAAAAAAAAAGTAAAATAGAAGCAAGCCCAATCCAAGGAGGAAATTCATTTTATGAGACATATGTTCAAACGTATCGCTTTCATCTTCCTGATCACCGCCAGCGTGCTCGTTCTCGCGGCCTGCGAGGATTATGATCCAAGCCTCGACCGAATCGCGCCGGTCATCAGTGGTGTTGAGGATTTCGAGTATGTGATCGGCAGTGAACTGCCTGATTTCTTAGAAGGTGCGACCGCCTTTGACCGCGTTGACGGTGACGTCACCGCTGATCTGAGCGTAGATACCTCAGCGCTTGATCTTCAAACGGCCGGAACCTATGACGTGACCTATACCGTCACCGATGAATCCGGAAACACCAGGACCAAGACCATCACGGTCACCGTAGTCGGCGAGTACATCCCCGACACCACCGATGAGGACAATGCCAATCTTGATATCGCCGCCATCTCATGGAACCCTGGTGATGCCTTCCCGACATCAGGAGAAAACGGCACATCCTTCGCGTGGACAACCGGTGATGCGGGTGTCATCACCCCACGTGGTTACGTGATCGCCCCTGCCATTGGTGATGATCCAGTGGTCGTCTCCATGCAAGTCAGTGCCACAAATGGTGATTATCAAACAACTTTCACCTATGATGTCACAATTGATCCGCGTGTTGAATCGGTTGTTACCGATTTCGAACTGCTGCCCTTTACCTCAACCTCAGAAGAGTACATTGTCGCTGATGTCGCGGAAGTCGCTGTTTACTTCGTTGACAATACCGATGTGCCTTACGTTGATGTTGAAACATTCATCACGATGATCGATGGTGCGCTCGATACCGACATCATTGACTTCACCTATGATGGTGACGTTTTGACCGTTTCCTACACCGTTGAGTATGAAGACTATGACGGCACCATGGTCACAGAAGACCTATCGGCTGTGATCGATTTCGCTGCCAACACCTTCACCGTCAACACCTTCTCATTCTTTGAGTATTACATCTCATCGACCGAAACCGAATTTGGCGAAGGACTCAACTATGTTGATGCTGATGAAGTGGATGCCGAAAGTGTCACGATCGACCTTAACAACTACCGCATCGACCTCGTCATTGAAAACGGCGAATACCTGATGCCGGTTCATGTTGCGAACCTGCTCTTCGTCGGTGGTGCCTATTATGACGTCTACTACAATGGTGACGCCTTGGTTGGTTTTGACACCTTCAGCCGTGATGACCAGACGGTCATCAATGAGATCAAGACCTCATCCTTCAATGGCACATCCCCATCCCGTGCGTTCAAGGAAGCAAACTATCACTTCCTCGCGCTTGCCCTTGACTATTTCTATGGTCTGAAGGAAGAACGTGGGGTTGAAACCTATTATGATGTCATCGAACCGTTTGCTGACGAACTGATTGTCCGCACCACGGCCCGTATGTATGAAACCCTCTTTGCGATTGCCAATGGCCTTGACGATCTTCATACGTCACATGCCTTCCCCGGCTACTTCGCCCAGCCGACCTATGACATTCCGCTCACCAGCCTCTCACAGCTCGGACCACGGGTCCAAGCCTTCTATCAGGGCCTATGGGCGGTTCAGGATCTTCTTGAAGCCAAGTTCGGATCCCTTGATGCGATTCCGGAATCCCGCGTCATCGATGACGGCAAGACCGGCATCATCTACCTTGAAGGTTTCGATGTCAACACCCCTGATGCCGTCAAGCGCGTGCTTGACAGTTTCCCGGCAACCGTTGAAAACGTCGTGATCGACCTTGCTTACAATACCGGTGGTAACGTCGGCGCCGTCTTCAGGATCTTCGGATACATGACCGAAGAGACCTTCCAGTATCATTCCCAGAATCCGGCTGACAACTCAGCTGTCACCTATTACATCGAAAGTGACTATGTTGCCTACGATTACAACTGGTTCATCACCACATCCTCAGTGACCTTCAGTGCTGCCAATCTGATGGCTGCGATGGCCAAAGAAGGTGGCTTTGCCACCATCCTCGGTCAGAAGTCCAGTGGTGGCGCCTCATCGATTGGTATCGTCATCACGCCAGTCGGTACCGCTTGGATCATCAGCACCAACAACGTCATCAGCACCAGAACCGGCAATGAGATCGATGGTTATGTCTACACATCCGTCGAAGGTGGCGTTGAAGTCGATTATGAAATGACCAATGTCTATGACGATGATGAACTGATCACCGTCATCAATACCCACAACGCTGGCGAATAATCGATTCTGAACAAGCAACAACAAAAAAGCAGATCAGCCATGACGGCCAATCTGCTTTTTCGTTTAGTTGTAATGGATGATGACCATCACCAAGGTTGGTATGAAGTAGATCAGGGCGGACATCCAGAAACCCAGGAATGTCCCCTTGGAGATTCTCGTCTTGCCAGTGGTGTAGTCGAAATAAGATTGTTTCATCCGCTTTCCGACAATCGCTTTTGAGAATGCCTGACACCGTAGATCAGGATATCGAGAGTCCCTTCATTCGAGATGAGCATGAACCAGCCCAAGGCGAACAGCAACAAAGCGCTGAGCGTTCCCGCATCGATATAGCCGACGAGGGTGAAATTTTGGCTATATAGGAGTGATCCGATGAAGAAGACGACCCCAATCATCAAGCCGACAACAGTGAACAAAAGAAAGTCATTTCTTATGATTTTTCGCATGGCAGGAACCCTCCTTTGCAGCAAAACCGAAGGACCATAAAAAGGCACGGCATTTAAAGTATATCACAAAGCCCATTTTCCGGTCATCAAAAAAGCCTTGAAAAAGCCCTTTGACGGCCTAATTGACATCTTTTTCAGGGCTTCAGACTTGAAAACGCATTCAAAATTGAAAAAAGGCGTCGAATGTTGACAAAAACGTCCGTTTGTAGTAAAATTTCTTCAAACCTAAAAAAAGGAGAGAGGAAATAGAAATGAAAAAATTTTTCAGTTTCTTGCTAGTATTACTGGCACTATTTACTGTCAGTGCTTGTATCGGCGAAGCTCCTGTCGATGATGACGATGACGATGTAGTTGTCATTGATGAAGATGCGACCTATTACACATATCTTGGGTCCGTCGACAATTTGAACCCTTACTCAGAAACACTTGCCAACGCAAGTGATCTCTACGGGTTCATCACAGACTCGCTTTATTCAGGCGACTACGACTGGGCAACAGCGATTGAAATGGGACTTGCTGAAGAGGAAGGCGACTTCACCAACACAGCAGATCTTCCGTTCAATTACTTCCCGGCAATGGCCGCTGCTTATCCGGAAGATGTCAATGGTGACGGCCTCACTTGGCGTATCACTCTGAGACAGGACCTTGAGTTCGAAGACGGCACCGCAATTGATGCCCATACCTTTGACTACTCTTGGAGCCAACTTCTTGACCCGACACTTCTAAATGCGAGAGCAACCGAGCTTTATGCTCAGGACTCACTCCCGCTTGTCAATGGTCAGAAGTACTTCTCTCAGCTCACTCCGGACCTTGATGAACTTGGCTATGAAAAGTATGAAGTCGAAGGTGTTGTCTACACCCGCGAAAATTCATATTTTGGCACAGTCATCGGACAGCCGACTTGGCCGCTTTATTACATCGACCAGTCAAGCGACTACTCACGTCTTGTTGGACCGGATGACCAGATCGCTTATGTCGAAAACTGGTTCTCTGCTGGCTATGGTGTTGACGGATTCGTCGTTGAAGACGAAGCTGGTAATGCTTTCCAACTCTCAGAAGACGGCACATTGATCGCGCCTTATGAAGGTTGGACACTCGACGGTGTCGCAGTTCCGGTTGCCAGTGCTGAATTGGTAGCTGACAGCTATGCTGGTGCGCTTCCGGCTTATGCGGATGCTGAAGGTAACTTCGCAGTCGTCGATGAAGACGGTATCCCCGTTGGTGGTGTCTTCACGTATGAAGATGCGATTCCAGTCGCATGGTCAGAAGTTGGTTTCGCAGTTGAAGATGATTACACATTCGTCGTCACTCTTTCAGCCAAGAAGAGCCAATGGCAAGTCATGACCAGCCTATCTTCAGGTATCACTGGTGTTGTTCATCCCCAAGCTTATGAAGACGGCAAGATTGAAGGCGGCGCTCGTACAACATACGGCACCATCGACAACCCGCTTGTCTCCTATGGCACATACAAACTGATTGAATGGGTCGATGACGGCTACTTTGTCTTCGAAAGAAATGACGATCATTATGATGCTGAAAACTATCGGATCAAGTATGTTCGTTACGATGTCATCAATGACCAAAGTGTTGCTGTCAATGAGTTCCGTCAGGGACGTCTTGACATCGCTGGTGTCAGTGGTGAATACTACCAGACTTACAAGAACAGTGAATTCTTGAAGCTCTCACCGGTTACAACATTCTTCCGTTTCGCATTCAGCCTTGACAGAATGAGAGATGGCGATCCTTCAAATGATACACCAATCATGCAGTACATTGAGTTCAGACAGGCACTCTATTATGCAGTTGACCGTGAAACATTCGTCACTGACGTTCGTTCACCTGGTGAACCAACACATAGTTTCCTTGGACCAGTCTACTACTCAAGCGAACAGAGCCCATTCTCATACCGCGCATCAGAAGCCGGCCAGGGCGTTCTCGCACCTTACTCACCGGAAACCTATGGTTACAACCCAGTCCTTGCCAAGCAGCTCTTTGATCAAGCGTATGCTCAGGCAGTTGCTGACGGTCACTACAATGATGGCGATGTTGTTGAAATCGAATTCGTCTTCGCTGATGCTGAAACCAACCATACAATGGCAAACTGGACAGAAGCAACCATGGAAGCCATCTTCGGTGAGAAGTTCGATCTCGTGAAGACTGCAGTTGCGGGCACAACCCTTACAGCAACTGGCACAGGTATCTGGGATACTGGTAACTTCGACCTCACATTCGGCGGTTGGCAGGGTCTTACATTCTGGGCACCTGGCATGTTGCAGGTTTACTCAAGCGTTGCTGGCGGCGGCTATATGCTCGAAGTTGGCTTTGATACCGGCGATGCCATTCTCGAAGTTGACCTCGGTTATGGTAAGGTTGCAGTCCAAGCTTGGCTTGATGAACTGAATGCAGTTGCTGAACCGACTGAAACACAGCAAGGCTATATTGATGATTTCGAAGACTTCCTCGCAGCGTTCACTGGTGATATCTTCACCGGAACCTATGATCAACTCATCTTTGAAATCTACTATGGCACCCTTGACTATGACGTTTATGATGGACGCGATGTCGACTTCGACAACATCACCGCAGCTCTCGAAACAGAACTGATGGATCAGATGATCGCGATTCCGCTCTTCACCGTCGTGTCATCCACGATGTATTCAGAACGCGTCGTATTTGAAGCAAACGCATACCATGCACGCATGGGATGGGGCGGCCTCAAGTACATGTTCATCAAAGAATAACCACCGATAAACGCTCGAACGCAGTACCTATCGTACTGTATTGAATGACAATATGACACACAACCCTGGTGGGTTCCCCATTAGGGTTGTTTGTGTCGAAAGAGGATTGGAGCATACCACATGACAAATTATATTATCAAGCGCATCGGACTCATGATTGTCACAACGGTCATCATCATCTTTATGGTGTTCGCGTTTGTACGTATGATGCCTGATGCCCGCATCGAAGCCAATCCGGATCTTGATCCCGCAATCTTGCAAATGCTGCTCGAACGTGACGGGATTGGGAAAGGCCCAATCATTGAACAGTTTTTCCGTTGGATCAACAACATCTTTGAGTATAGGAGCCTTGGTTATTCTTTACGTGAGCCACGTGAAGTCACACAGATGATCGGTGAGCGCCTGATTGTCAGCATCCGGATTAACATCATCCCATATTTCTTATCGATTCCAATCGGGATCAGTCTCGGCATATGGGCTGCGCTCAAGAAGAATAAAATGACCGACCACATCATCTCGACCGGAGTCATGATCTTTATCTCCGTTCCGAGTTTTGTCGTCGGTGTTCTGCTGCAGTATTACTTTGCATTCAAACTGAATTGGGTCCCCTGGAAAGTCGCACGGGGAAGTGACTTCTCAAATGATATATGGCTGGGATTGGCAAGCTATATCCTGCCCATATTGATGTTGACGATTGGTGGTGTCGCGGGACTCGCACGTCTTTCACGTGCTGAGCTGACCGAAGTTCTCACATCTGAATTCATGCTGCTATGTCGTACGAAAGGACTCAACCGCCGTCAGGCCACCATCAGACACGGTATCCGGAACGCCATGGTTCCGATTGCTCCGGGACTGATTGGAGGACTTGTCGGAATTCTATCTGGTGCGATCGTGACCGAACGTATTTTCGCGGTCTTTGGCATTGGAACCCTTTATCTTGAGGCATTCACCTCAACTGCTGGAACCAGACCGGATTATCCGGTCATCATGGCACTCATCATGTTTTACACATTGATCGGACTCTCCGCCACACTCGTGATTGACCTTTCCTACGGCGTGATTGACCCGAGAATCAGAATGGGGGCTGGCAAGCGATGAACCAAGACCATAACACCGTCGATAAGAGCAAGCTCGTTCTTGCCAACCGCGACAATCTGAGATTTGATGAAGTCTTCCAGACAAAACCAATCGGCTACTTTAAAGATGCCTGGATCAGATTCAAGAAGAACAAGGCATCGGTTGTTGCAGGAAGTGTTTTGATGTTTTTGATTTTCATGGCCATTATCGGTCCGTTCATCAAAAATGACAGTCTTTACAAGGAACATGTCACACAAGCCCAAAAGCTCGTCAGCTACGGGGAACTTCCACCAAAAATCAATGCCCTCAGTTGGATCAGTATGTTCAACGGTCACCGTAACATTGTCCGTTCGTCCATCGAACTTGATTTGAGACCGCTTGAAGACCCTGAGAACGTCGAAATGTTCGGGAAGATTCTTTATACCGATCTTGACGATGTCACTAGGAATCCTGATGGGACCTATGCGGTTGAGGTTGATTTCTACAATTACGTCAATTACATGATCAGTTCAACGCTCATGAGTGTCTCGACCGAAACCCTCCAAAAGATTTATGACATCGAAGAAGAAAAAGGCATCGAGATCCTACTTGAAGAAAATCGGATTTGGACAGATGCCGATGGCAATCTCGTCGAAGGCCAGACACACCGGATCAGAGTCAACTATTTTGTCTTCCTTGATGAACTCTATGACACTGTTCCTGAGTATTGGTTTGGTGCTGATGGCAGAGGCCGTGACTGGTTCAACGTGCTTTGGAGCGGTGCCCGTATCTCCCTTCTGGTCGCGCTTTCGGTCTCTTCAATCAACATCATGATTGGTGTCACGATTGGCTCGATTTCGGGCTATTTTGGTGGCACTGTTGACCTCGCGATTGAACGTATCAGTGAAATTATCGCTGGGATTCCCTTCCTGGCCCTGATCACTCTCTTGATTCTAAGGTATGGTAGCAGTATCGGGGTGGTCATCATCGCCTTTACGCTCACGGGATGGCTCGGGATATCCTCGGTCACCAGGCGAGAGTTCTATCGTTACAAGAGCCGTGAATACGTGCTTGCAGCAAGAACCCTAGGCGCGACTGACTTCAGGATCATGAGCCGACACATTCTACCAAATGCGGTCGGAACCCTGATCACCAGTTTCGTGCTCTATATTCCGTCGGTTATTTTCACGGAATCAACATTTGCTTACCTTGGAATCATCAACTACGGAAACGTCACCAGCGTTGGCCGTATGCTTGCCGATGCGCAAGCCAGGCTGAAAGTCGAAACAAGTCTCGGCTTCCTGGTCTTCTATCCAGCCCTGTTCGTCTCTCTATTGATGTTGTCGTTCAACCTTTTTGGTAACGGCCTCAGAGATGCGTTCAATCCGTCATTGAGAGGAGTTGAGGAATAATGGCACAAGACAAAATTCTTGAAGTACGCGACCTTTCCATCAACTTCAGAACCCAACAGGGGATCTTGAAGGCGGTTCGTGAAGTATCCTTTGACCTTTACCGCGGTGAAACACTCGCGATTGTTGGTGAATCAGGTTCTGGTAAGAGTGTGACCTCAAGAGCGATCATTGGTATTCTTGCCGGAAACTCCATCCATGCCGGTGGTCAGATCTACTACCACAGCAGCGATGTCAGAAAGCTCCGCAAATTCCAGGAAATGCTCGAATCCGAAGACAAGGCTGAGGAATCACAAGCCGTGATCGATTTGATGACCATTCCCGAAGATGATTTCCATCAGCTCAGAGGCACGAAGATCTCGATGATCTTCCAAGATCCGATGTCATCACTGAATCCGATCATGAGAGTCGGAAAGCAAATTTCCGAAGCCCTTTATCTGAAACTGGGTGTTGACAAGGAAGAAGCCAAGGAACGCGCCCTTGAACTCATGCGTGAAGTGGGTATTCCGGAACCGGAAAAACGGTTCACACAGTATCCGTTTCAGTTTTCTGGCGGTATGCGGCAGCGGATTGTCATCGCGATCGCCCTTGCCAATAACGCGGAGATCCTGATTTGCGACGAACCAACCACGGCGCTTGATGTGACCACGCAAGCCCAAATTCTCGAACTGATCAACCGGATCAAGAAAGAACGGAATCTCTCCGTTATTTTCATCACGCATGACCTCGGTGTTGTTGCCAATATGGCTGACAGGGTTGCTGTCATGTATGCTGGCAAGATCGTCGAATATGGCGAATCCCGGGAAATTTTCTACGACCCCAGACACCCGTACACATGGTCTCTCCTCTCGGCCATGCCGGACCTTGAGGCCGATAAGAGCGAAGAATCACTCTTCGTCATCCCCGGAACACCTCCGGATATGCATTTTCCGCCCAAAGGCGATGCATTCGCAGCCCGTAACCGATACGCTCTTGAAATTGATTTTGAAGCCCGACCACCAATGTTCAAAGTCTCAGAGACGCATTACGCGGCGACGTGGCTTGAACATCCGGATGCCCCGAAAGTCGACATGCCAATCGGACTTGTCAAGCGTATTAAGAGAAGCTTGACGAAAGCCAAGGAAAGGGAGGCTGCCGCCAAATGAGTGAACACAAGCAAAAGGTTCTAGAAGTCAAAAATCTCAAGCAGTACTTTCAATCCGGACGCGGAAAGAACAAACTCGTGGTTCGTGCTGTAGACAACATCTCATTCGATATTTTCGAAGGCGAAGTCTTTGGTATGGTTGGTGAGTCCGGCTGTGGTAAAACGACCACTGGACGTTCAATCATCAAGCTTTATGATGCAACCGATGGTGAGGTTTTCTTCAAAGGCAAACGGATCGGTGGCGGTGTCGAACGTCAACAAAACAAGATCAAAGCCCTTAAGGATCAGGCCAATCGTGATATCTTGGCATTCCAGCCTGAAAAGTTGAAGTTTTTCGAAGTCAGAGATGATGCGAAAAACCAAATTGAGAGCGCCAGATACACCTTTGAAATGACCAAAGCACGCATCGCCGCAGCCAGCGAAGATCAGCTCTTTCTTCTGAAGTCAAAGCTTAAAGGTTTGAAGAAAGTGCCTGAGAATCAGGCTAAGAGCGAACAACTGACCGCCGATATTGTCAAGACCAAACAATCCGCCATTGATCAGATCACCTCTGCCAAAGCGGAATACGACATGACGGTTCGTGACATCAAGTCAAAAAGGGATGTCAGACTTTCTGAACTGAAAAAGGTCATGAAGAAAGATACCTTGACTGATGAGGCCAAGGCCAAAGTGCAGGCCATCAAGGACAAACTTAAAATAGATATCGCACAGGAGAAAGCCCAGATCAAGGCGATTCTTGCCGATAACAAGTTCAAGGGTGAGACTTACGAGACAATGAAGAAGATCCAGATGATTTTCCAGGATCCGATCTCATCACTCAATCCAAGAATGACCGTCCGCGAAATCATTGCTGAAGGCCTTCGGATCTCAGGGATCAATGATCCTGCTGAAATCGATGAAAAAGTCTTCAATGCGTTGAACATCGTTGGTCTGACACCGGAACACTCCTTCAGATATCCTCATGAATTCTCCGGTGGACAACGCCAAAGAATCGGGATTGCCCGAGCCCTTGTTGTCAATCCGGAACTTCTGATTGCAGATGAACCGATCTCCGCTTTGGATGTTTCCATCCAGGCCCAGGTCATCAACTTGCTCAGGGATTTACGTGAGAAACTGAACCTCACCATCCTGTTTATCGCCCATGACCTCTCCGTCGTCAAGTTCTTCTCTGATCGGATTGGCGTCATGTATTATGGCAAGATGGTTGAACTTGGTGACGCGGAAGACGTCTTCCGTCATCCCCTTCATCCTTACACCAGATCGCTCTTGTCTGCCATTCCCCAACCGGATCCTGATTTCGAGAAGACGCGTCAGCGTTTCTCATACAATCCGATGCGCGACCATGACTACACGGCTGAGAACCAACCTTCATTCGTTGAGTTTGAAAATGGTCACTATGTTTTGGCATCACAAGATGAGTTGGAAGCTTTGAAAAAACGGTTTGCTGATAAGTGAACAAAGAAGCCATCCTCCGGGATGGCTTTTTCATACAAAAAAGGCCTTATAAAGGCCTTTTTGGTTGTTTGCCCTGGAGGAAGGAAAAGGGATGGCGTTCTTTTCATCCGGGCCGGGCAGGCCCTTTATAAAGGGGGAGAAAAATGTGAGAGTGCGGTGATCAGATCCATAAAAGGGGTCTTAACCGCACTCTCATTTTAACATAAGATGAATAAATGTTCATCATTAAAGGGCTGGATTGTCTTTGAAAACGTTTCCCAAACAATCGACGACAAAGGATACCCGCATTTAGCACATCTTTGGCTTTTGTTGGGCGGGTATTATATAATAATACTGTTCAACAAGGAGGACACTATGGCAAAACTTGTGATTGAAGACCTTCATGTATCAATTGAAGGCAAGGAAATCCTAAAAGGCGTCAATCTGACCGTCAATTCCGGTGAGATCCACGCCATCATGGGACCCAATGGAACCGGCAAGTCAACGCTTGCCAGTGCTTTGATGGGACACCCCAAATATACTGTGACCCAAGGGAAAGCGATGCTCGATGATATTGATCTGCTTGAATTAGAAGTCGATGAACGGGCCCGTGCCGGTCTGTTCCTAGCGATGCAATATCCCGCTGAGGTACCAGGTGTGACCAACGCTGATTTCATGCGTCAAGCCAAAAAGGCGATCAGCGGGAAAGATATCGGACTGATTGAATTCGCGATGGCTTATGAGAAGACCGTGGCTGAGTTGAAGATGCGCCCTGATCTGGCGCATCGTTATCTGAATGAAGGCTTTTCCGGGGGCGAACGCAAGCGCAATGAGATCCTTCAGCTCAAGACCTTGCGTCCAAAGTTCGCGATTCTAGATGAAATTGACTCAGGACTTGATATCGATGCCTTGAAGATTGTTGGCGAGAATGTGGTTGATCTCGTTGATGATGCTTTTGGCTGCATTCTGATCACACATTATCAACGGATCCTTGACCACATCAAACCGACAGTTGTCCACATCATGATTGATGGTGCGATCGTTCTTTCCGGCGGACAGGAACTGATCGAAAAAATCGATCAGGGCGGTTATGAGTGGATCAAAACGGATCTTGGCATTGACTTTGATTCCGCGCCGGAGACCCACTGATGACCATCCGGTTCAAAGGGGATACCGTTGTCACGAAACTGCCGCCCCATCTGACGTTTGACAACGGCGTTCTGTCTATCAAAGGAAACTTGGTGCTTGCAGATCCTTTGGTCATCTTAGTCACTGATCCGATGACATCCGCTTTCAAGATCAACGTCGGCCAAGGCAGTGATGTCAAAGTCATCCTTGAGATCAGGATGGATGCCAAAGATGAAGACCGTTTTGAGTTTGACCTTCTCGCCCAGGCCAATACCAGGATCAAATACCTTCTGGTCAGTGAGATCACTGGAAAGGCTCACTTGGCCCATGTGTTCTCAGGCCAACGTGACGCCCATCTTGATCTGATTGGCGCGTTCGCTAGTGATCAGCTCAAAGCCTCACTATCTGTCAACCTGCTTGAGGAAGGGGCTGAGACCAAACTACGGTCGGTCGCTGTCTCAAGTGCCGGACACAACCAAGTGATCGATGTTCTGATCACCCATAAGGCAAAGCACACGTTTGGTGATATGACCAATATCGGGATTGCGAATCAATCTGGAAGCATAACCCTGAACGGGGTGGAAAAGATTGAAAAAGGTATGAAACAAGCCAATGCTTTCCAGACCCTCAAGGGCATCATCATGTCCGATCAGGCCCGGGTTGAGGTCAATCCAATTTTGCTGATTGATGAGTATGATGTCAAAGCCGGCCACGGTGCGACCATTGGTAAGATCGATGAGGACGCCCTCTTCTATCTCAAGAGCCGTGGTCTTACCAACCAAGAGGCTGAGCGACTCGTGATCAACGGATTCTTGAATCCGGTTATCAATGATATCGATGATGCCGCCATCCGCGAACGGTTTGTGGCGATTGTCAACCAAAGGATCTGATGGATATCAAACACATACGCAAGGATTTTCCAGTCTACGACAAACATCCTGACCTAATCTACTTCGACTCGGCCGCCTCCGCTCTAAAAGTCCAGACTGCCATCGATGAAGGCATGCGTTATTACACCGATCTCGGTGTGAATGCCCATCGGGGCGCTTATCATCTGGCCTATGAGACCACTGAACTCTATGAGGCATCCCGACTTGAGGTGGCATCTTTTATTGGCGCACTTCCCGAAGAGATCATCTTCACCAGAGGCGCGACCATGTCTTTGAATATCATCGCCCGGGCTTTGGAACAGACCATCCAACCAGGTGATGAGATCATCACATCCGAACTCGAACACCATTCCTCGCTCTTGCCCTGGATGGAGGTTGCCAAAAGAAGGCAAGCATCCCTGGTCTATGTCCCATTGACTTCTGAGGGACGGATCACCGTCTCTGAGTTTGAACGCGTCCTAACAGACAAGACAGCGATCGTCGCTCTCACCCATGTCTCAAACGTCATGGGGTATATGACACCAATCAAAGAGATCACCCGCCTGGCCAGAACAAAAAATGCGATCGTCATTCTTGATGCCGCCCAGTCTGTTCCGCATATGGCCGTGGATGTCAAGGATCTTGATGTTGATTTCCTGGCGTTTTCCGGACACAAGATGTTCGCCCCGACCGGGATTGGCGTGCTCTACGGCAAAAAGACAAGGCTTGAAGCGTTGTCACCGGTGGAATTCGGTGGTGAGATGGCCGATGAGGTCTTCAAGGATCACGCCACATACAAGGCCTTGCCGCTCAGATTTGAAGCGGGAACGCCAAACATCGCCGGTGTCATCGGACTCGCGGCCGCCATCCGTTACATCAACGGTCTCTCTCTTCCGACCATCCACGAGCACACCGAAGGTCTCCACCAATATCTCTTGGCAGGTATGAAAAAGATTGAGGGTCTGACCATCTATAACGCCACCGCTGAAAACCCCGTCGTCACGTTCAACATCGATGGCATCCATCCCCATGATGCGTCGACAATGCTCGATCAGTTCAAGATCGGAGTCCGTTCAGGTCATCATTGTGCCCATCTGGTCTCAAGATTCCTAGGGGTCAATTCGACCATCCGCGCCTCCATGCATGTCTATAACACCATAGAGGATTGTGACGCACTGATCAGCGGCATCATCAAAACCCGCGATTTCTTCAATCAATTTTAGGAGCTGCCATGAACATTGAACAACTCTACAGACAAGTGATTATGGACCACTACAAGACGCCTAGAAACAAGGGTCTTGTTTCCAATCCATCCTATATGACGGTGCATCTGACCAATCCGTCCTGTGGCGATGAGATGACGGTCCAGATCCATCTTTTGGATGGAATCGTTGATGACATCAGGCATCAAGGTACCGGATGCTCGATTTGCTGCTCAAGTGCGAGCATCATGAGTGAGACCTTGAAAGGCAAGAAGACCACCGACGCCATGAGCACCATCCACGAGTTCTATGAGATGATCAAGGGCATGCCATACAATTCTGAGATCTTGAAAGGCGACGTCCTTGCCTATCAGGGCGTTTCTCAGTTTCCAGCCCGCATCAAATGTGCGACGCTGGCTTGGAAAGCGGCTGAGCTCGGGATCAAGAACAACCATGAGGAGGAAGAGAACCATGGACGACAACAAGAAGAAGATTGACGCCATTGTTGGCGATTACAAATACGGATTCCATACCGAATCAAAAAGTCTTTACAATACCGGTCAGGGACTAAACGAAGACGTGATCAAAGCGATCAGCGAGCACAAGAACGAACCCGCGTGGATGCTTGATTACCGGTTAGAGAGTTACAAACACTTCAATACCATCAAAGACCCTTCCTGGGGACCGGATTTGTCGTTTATCGATTTCGAACATCTGACCTATTTCATCAGGGCGACCGATCGGGCTGAAAACAACTGGGATGATGTCCCGGTTGAGATCAAGGATACCTTCGAGAAACTGGGGATTCCTGAGGCTGAGCGTAATTTTCTCGCTGGTGTCTCAACCCAGTTTGAAAGCGAGGTTGTCTACCATAACACCTTGAAAGAGCTCGAAGCGCTCGGTGTCATCTATGTTGACACCGACACGGCTCTTCGTGAATACCCGGAATTGGTCAAGAAGTACTTTGGAACCGTGATCGCTGCCGATGACAACCGCTATGCCGCCTTGAACAGCGCGGTCTGGAGTGGCGGATCATTTATCTATGTCCCCAAAGGCGTTCACGTCGATAAGCCGCTTCAGTCCTATTTCCGGATCAACTCCGACCAGATGGGCCAATTCGAAAGAACCCTCATCATCGTTGATGAAGGTGCCTATGTGAACTATGTCGAAGGATGCACAGCACCTGTCTATTCAAGAGATTCCCTACATGCGGCAATCGTTGAGATCATCGTTGAAAAAGACGCGACATGCCGTTATACGACCATCCAGAATTGGTCCAACAATGTCATCAACCTGGTGACAAAACGGGCTTACGTCTACGAAAACGGCCATATGGAATGGATTGATGGCAACATCGGCAGCCGCGTCAACATGAAATACCCTTCCTGCGTCCTGCTCGGTGAGAGAGCCAAGGGCACCACCATCTCAATCGCATTTGCGGGTGCTGGCCAGATCCAGGATGCCGGCGCGAAAATGATCCATGTCGCGCCCAATACGACCTCAACCATCATCTCTAAGTCTATCTCTAGGGGCGGTGGTTCCGTCAATTACCGCGGCAAGGTTGATTTTGGGAAAAATGCCAAAGGGGCGAAAGCCCATGTTGAATGCGACACCATCATCCTTGATGACATGTCGTTTTCCGACACCATCCCCACCAATGTTGTCAGAAATGCTGATGTCTTTCTTGAACACGAGGCCACAGTCTCCAAGATCAGTGAGGAACAACTCTTCTATCTGATGAGTCGGGGCCTGACTGAAGAAGAAGCAACGGAAATGATTGTCATGGGCTTCATTGAGCCTTTTGCCAAGGAGTTGCCGATGGAGTATGCCATCGAACTGAACCAATTGATCAAGCTCGAGATGGAAGGATCAATCGGATGATCGATCAAATGGATATTCGGACCTTCCGAATATCTTTTTTGCATGGTAGAATAGTTCTAAGGAGTTTGATCATATGAAAAAAACAATCATGCTTTGGATGGGGATTTTGATGGTTTTAACGCTTTTTGGATGTGACAGTGAAGCGACCATCGAGAGACTCGAACAAACACACAAGGACATCGTGACCGATGGGTATCAGACCTATCTTGAGGAAGCGACTTATGTGAATAGGCTTTCAGGTGAGGTCCTTCGTTCAGCTGTGCTCGTGTTCAACTATGTCGGAGCGAGTCAAGACTCAAGCACCGGATCCGGGGTCGTCTTCATGGAAGATGAGACCCATTATTATGCACTGACAAACAACCATGTTGTCTATGTCGAGGAAGGCACAACCCATTTCATCAGGGTCCATGACTATCAAGGCAATGTCTATACCGCCACAGTGATTGCCTCTGACCGGCTTTATGATCTTGCGGTCATCCGTTTTCCCAAGACGGATGTGGGATTGAGACTGATCACGTTCGCTCAGACCAATGCGATGATTGGCGATCAGATCGCCATCATCGGTTATCCGGCCCGACAGATCAATGCCATCACCCTCGGTGATGTGGTTGATTATCTGCCCATCGAATTGTCTCAGTCGAATACCGATATCGTTGATATCGGATTTGATGTTGTCACGATGGATGCCCCAGTCAAGGGCGGTTCAAGCGGTAGCCTGGTGGTCAATCGGACATTTGAATTGATTGGTATTCTCTTTGCGGGGACCAGGGAAGGATCCGATTTTACCCGGAGTTATGCGGTTCCGATCGAGAAAGTGATGGAGTTTTTGATCCTTCATGAGATCATGGGTGGAGGTGAGGAAGATGCGTAAACGTCTGATCACCCTTTTATCTGTCATCATGGTCATCATGCTTTCTGGGTGTGAGACACTGTTGGTCGATGATGAGCTCAGAGAAATCAAAGATCATTATGAGGCCTATCAAGACCGAAACTTGGATGATTTTGAGGATTTGGCGACATTCATCAATACCGCAACCCTTGAGACATCACGGTCTTCGGTCAAGATCAAAGTGAGCGTCTATGACGAACAACGGGAATTCGTTGAAGAGCGTTTGGCCTCAGGGATCATATTTGATGAGGAAGCGGCTTATGTGCATGTCATGACCGCTTTTCATGTCACTGATGTCATGCAAGGATACACAAAAACCGTCCGTATCTATGATTATCTCGAGCGTGAGTTCACCGGCTTCATCCGTGAGGAGTCAGATACCCTTGGTATCAGTGCCATCAGGATGATCAAACCGATGGTGAATCCCCTCTTGCCGATTGAGCTCGCTGAGGTACCACCAATCCAAGGAGAGCCAGTGCTTTTGATTGGGTTCCAATCAGGGATCATAAATGCCATGACCATGGGTGTGATCACAGGTTTGGATATCGTCATCGAAGAGGATCAGAGGACCTACATGGCCACTGATTTGCCTTCGGATGACTTTGGTGACGGCGCGATGATCATCAATCTGATGCATCAGTTGGTCGGGATGCAACACCATGCCTTGATTGGGGAAGACATCATCACCTATGCGATGATGCTTGATGCGATCAGTGCGTTCATCGAGGAGTACGAAGGATAAAAAAAAACAGGCAATGCCTGTTATGCGATCAATTCGATTAAAAGTTTGATGACATAATCGTATTGAATGGATGGGGCGTACAAACGACTGTGAAGGACATAGAGATTGTCATCATCAGAGGCATAGAGCGCTCTGGCGACCGCGATTTTGAAGGCGCCCTGACGGTCAAAGGTGACGTTTTCAATCTCTCTTTGCTCTTCTTCTGTCCATGAAGGCTTGGACTTGATGGTGATGATGCCATAGTTCTTGAATCTGACCTTTTGTTTCTGATAATCATCTTCAATCTGGTTGATCGCTTTTTGGATCAGAGGACTGTCGACATCGTGCAAGGGATCCTTGATCAGGATGATGATCTCAAGCATCGCTTCTTTGGTAGCAGGATGTCCGCTGCCTTTGGTGTAACGGTTCAGGATGACAAACGGTCCATAATCAATGCCGGCAACGAACGACTTTTTCAGAAGTCTCTGGTAAAACGTGGCGGACAAGGGATTGAATTTGGCCTTCAAAGGCCCTTCAGCAAGCGTTTTGAGCTTGGTGAAGGCAGCGATCTGGTTGACATAGTAGACGCGGGGACTATAATATAGCGCCGCGACCAGAAGGATGATGACCACCAAAAACGTGAGGGTGATCTTGATGTCTGAGGACCATGGTCGTGAATAGATCAAAATGAGCGATAGCACCAAGAGTGTGATGACCGTGATGATTGAGATGAGATAAAACCGTTGTTTGTTCCTGATCTTTTTCAAATCCATGGGCAGTCTCCTTTGGATGGTGTCATTATTATACCACGAAAAAAAGAGACAGGGAAAGGGATGACAGGATGCAAAGATATGTGATCATTGAAAGCAAACAGGATATGCCGGTCGACGATCAGACCGTGCTCTCATTGTTTTCTGAGTTCATCACCATTGACCGGGTGGTCTCAGCCAGTCGGATGTTGATTCTCTACTTTTCCCATGAGACCGATGTCTCGTTTTCCGATGTCATTCTGAACATGATGGCTGACACCTACGCGGACTTGCGGATCTATGTCTCCCATGCCTTTGATGATGAGCATTTCATGGAAGAGCACCGTCTGTTTGTCACAAAGCTCATGGAAACCATTGACTTTCAGAAACACCCCAGTCTTGATGACCGGATCATCTTGAAGGAAGCCTTGGCCAGACATGACACGAGAGCATCAAGGTTCATGCTCAGGAAATACGCGAAAGACGCCCAGATGAAAGACACAGTGATCACCTACCTTGAATCCGATATGAACACGACGGTCGCCGCCAGAAAGCTTTATGTGCACCGTAACACCTTGATCCAACGGTTGGATAAGTTCAAGGAGACCACCGGTTTTGACATGAAAACATTCATCGATGCTTACCTGGTCTATCAGTTGCTGTCATAAATATGTGCACTGTGCACATGTGAAAATCATGCGTGACCTGCTACAATATAGATGATAACGAATATGAAAGGAATAGAAAAAAATGGCAACGTTGCAGCTCAAAGACATCAACAAGGTTTATCCCAATGGTGTTCAAGCCGTCTTCGACTTCAATCTGAAGATCAGAGACAAGGAATTTATCGTGTTTGTCGGACCTTCTGGTTGTGGGAAGTCAACGACCCTGCGCATGATCGCCGGTCTTGAGGAAATCACCAGTGGTGAACTCTATATTGATGATGAACTCGTCAATGACAAGGCTCCGAAAGACAGAAACATCGCCATGGTTTTCCAGTCATACGCCCTTTATCCGCATATGACTGTTTATGACAACATGGCCTTCGGACTCAAACTCAGAAAAGTCCCGAAAGATGTCATCAATGAGAAAGTCACTGAAGCCGCTGAGATTCTTGGTCTTGTCCCTTACTTGAAGCGTAAGCCCAAAGCCCTCTCCGGTGGTCAAAGACAGCGTGTCGCACTCGGCCGCGCCATCGTCAGAAACGCCAAGGTCTTCCTCATGGATGAACCACTATCAAACCTCGATGCCAAACTGCGCGTCCAGATGCGCGGAGAACTCATCAAACTGCATAACAAGATTGAAACGACAACCATCTACGTCACCCATGACCAGATCGAAGCCATGACCATGGCCTCACGCATCGTCGTCATGAGAGATGGATACATCATGCAAGTCGGTAATCCAAAAGACATCTATGACCATCCGAACAACTTGTTTGTTGCCGGATTCATTGGCACACCGCCGATGAACTTCATCAGCGGACGCGTTGACTCAAGCGGATTGTTCGCGGCCGGCAAGTACAAGATCCAGGTGCCCGAAGACAAACTTGAGATCATCAAGGTCAACAAGATGTTGAACAAGGACATCATCCTAGGTATCCGTCCTGAGGACATCCATGATGAGAAGATTGTCATGGACGCATATCCAAATGCTGTCTTAGACGTCATCGTTGATGTCGCCGAGCTTCTTGGCTCTGAGACCAACATCTATTTCATGATCAACAATGACAACATCTGTGCCAGTGTCAACGCCCGTTCAGGTGTCAGCATCGGTGACAAGATGACGCTTGCCCTTGACATGAACAAATCCCATTTCTTCGATCCTGAGACCGAACTCCGGCTCGTCATCGATGAAAATGAGCTTGGCATGAACAAGACCACGCTTCAAGCGCTCAAAGCCCAAAAGCTTGACAGTGCGAAAGAGGCATTGGATCCTGAAAACGAGGAATGATTGAAGGCCTTCGGGCCTTTTTTCTTTATCAAGACATGATCACAATCATCAAAGCTGATCCTTTGGGGTCTCTACTTGTATCAACTGAAGGTGAAAAAATCATCAAAAAGTCCGTCTTGAGCGTTGTGAAACGCTTGTGCGAGGATGGGCTTTTTACGCATGAGGGTTATTTGAAAGCGGTGAAAGCGCAGTTTGGTTTCCGTTATCAGATTCCTGTCTACATCCATGAGCAATTGGGATTGATCCCCTTGGGACGCATCAGGAATCACGATACGGTCTGGATCAATGTCGCAGCCATCACCGGGATCAAGACGTCAAGTACCCTCACGATCATCACCATGCTTGGCAATCAGCGTTTTGAGTCATCTCTTTCACAAGCTCAGATTGAGAGGCGTATTCATACCCTTATGACCATCAGAGACGTGAAAGTAAAGCATTTTCATAGCGTATCGTGTAGTAAATGGCCTGATTTGATGTTATAATGGGGACGGCAAAAAAAAACGATGCAACCACCATTGGAGGAGGATGAAACATGGCAAAGAAAACAATCAGGGATCTGAGCCTGAAAGGGAAAAAGGTCCTTGTCAGGGTCGATTTCAACGTCCCGATGAAGGACGGTGTGATCACTGACGAGAACCGGATCGTGCAAGCCTTACCCACTTTGAGACACATCATCGATGAAGGGGGCCGCGCCATCGTCTTTTCGCATCTTGGCCGGATCAAAGAGCCTTCCGATCAAGAAAAGAACACACTTCAGCCGGTCGCAACCCGCCTTGGCGAGCTGCTTGAAAAAAATGTCACCTTTGTCCCGGTCACCCGTGGAAAAGCGCTTGAAGATGCAGTCAATCAGCTGAAAGACGGAGACATTCTGATGTTTGAGAACACCCGTTTTGAAGATCTTGATGGAAAAAAAGAGAGCAAGAACAATCCTGAGCTCGGTGCCTACTGGGCATCACTTGGAGATGTCTTTGTCAATGACGCGTTCGGCACTGCCCATCGTGAGCATGCGTCGAATGTCGGGATTTCATCAAACATCGGCACAACCGTGGCTGGGTTTCTCTTGGAAAAAGAGATCCGGTTCATCGGTGGTACCCTTGAAGCACCGGAAAGACCATTGGTCGCCATCCTTGGTGGGGCAAAAGTCTCAGACAAGATCAATGTCATCAAGAACCTGCTCAACGTCGCTGACAAGGTCTTGATTGGTGGCGGTATGGCCTATACATTCTTCAAAGCCCTCGGTTATGACGTCGGCACCAGCCTTCTTGAGGCCGACAAGGTCGATTTGGCCAAGGAGCTTCTGGATTTGGCAGGCGGCAAGATCCTGCTCGGTACCGATGTTGTCACCGCGAAGACATTCGATCCCGATAGTGAGAAGAACATCAGACCCGTCGATGGCATTCCTGCCGATGAGATGGGAATGGATATCGGTCCTGAAACCCGTGAACTCTTCAAGAAAGCCATTCTTGAAGCCAAGACCGTCATTTGGAACGGACCACTCGGTGTTTTCGAGTTTGAACGGTTCGCCGAAGGCACCAAAACCATCGCAACCGTCATCGCGTCCATGAAATCAACAGCAACCACGATCATCGGCGGTGGTGACTCCGCCGCTGCGGTCATCGGATTCGGTCTTGAAGATGACTTCACGCACATCTCCACTGGCGGGGGCGCGTCTCTTGAGTATTTCGAGGGCAAGACGCTTCCCGGCATCCAGTGTGTCGATGAGAGATAATGGTCAACATCGGTAAGAAAATCCGCGCTCTGCGTCTGGGAAACAACCTGACACAAGAAGAACTCGCGAACCGTCTTGAGTTGACCAAAGGGTACATCTCACAGCTTGAGAACAATCTCACATCACCATCGATGCAGACGTTGTTCGCAATCCTAGAAGTCCTTGGCACGGACATCCATGAGTTCTTCACCAAAGAAGTCGAGCAGAACGCCGTCTTCAAAAAAGAGGATTTCTACGTCAAGGAAAACGAACAACTCAAACACGCCATCAGCTGGATCGTACCAAATGCTCTGAAATATGAGATGGAACCCATCATTATTGAGATTGAACCGGGCGGACAATCGGAAATCGATGATCCTCATCCCGGGGAGGAGTTCGGCTATGTCCTTGAAGGACAGGTTGTTCTCGTCTTGAACCGTAAACGCCACATCATCCGCAAGGGTGAGACATTCTATTATCTGGCCAACAAGGAGCACTTCCTTCTGAACAACACACAGCACCGCGCCAAGATTTTGTGGATCAGTACGCCACCGATGTTTTAACGAAAAGGAAAGGACATGTCTATGGAAAAACAAATCATCATCAAAAGCACCACCGGACTGCATGCGTCATTGGCGGCCAAAGTCGTTCAGACAGCTTCCCGTTACGCAGTTGAGATCGAATTGCATTATGCCGACCGTGTGGTCGACCTCAAATCTATTTTGGCACTCATGTCGCTCGCTGTGCCTCACGGCGAAAACGTACGTATTGTCGCCCGCGGACAACGTGCGGAAGAAGCGATCAAAGACGTGTCATCGATTCTCGGTTGATCATGGGAAGAAGACCTGTGATCGCCGGCAACTGGAAGATGTACAAGACCAAGGATGAAGCGCTGGCCTTTATCTACGCGATCAATCTTTCAGTGCCCGAAAAAGACGTTGTTGAAACGGTCATCTGTGCCCCGGCGGTTTATTTGCGAGACCTGGTTCAGCGTGAGGAAGACAACTTGCGCATTGGTGCCCAGACCATGCATCACGCCGATGAGGGCGCATACACCGGTGAGATCTCTCCAGCGATGCTCAAGAGCATCGGCATCGAATACGTGATCATCGGACATAGTGAACGCCGGGCTTATTACAATGAGACCGATGAGAGTGTGAACCTGAAGGTTCACGCCGCTGTGAACAAAGACATCATCCCGATCATCTGTGTCGGTGAGTCCCTTGACATCAGGGAAGCAGGCACAACCAATCAGGTTGTCGAAGCTCAGGTCAGGGCCGCTTATCTGAACATGGATGCGGAAAAAGCGATGAAGACCATCATCGCCTATGAACCGATCTGGGCGATTGGTACCGGCAAGACCGCGACTCCAGAACAGGCCAACGAGACCATCAAAGCCATCAGAGGTGTCATGGAAGACATCTACGGCAAGATTTTTGCTGAAGAGATCCGCATCCTCTATGGGGGATCGGTCAATGTCAAGAATGTCGAGAGTCTTCTTGCTGAATCAGACATCGACGGTGCGCTTGTCGGCGGTGCCTCACTCGATCCAAGTGCGTATCTGACACTTGTCAACGCAGCCCTGAAAAAAGCATCATAAAGCCAATAAAAAAGACCTCAAAGGTCTTTTTTTCTTAGGTCTTCAATGGCTTTGACATCTTTGAAACCGGCGTGTCCGACTTGAGGCGTGACTGGATAGAACACCATTTTTGATGGATTATAAGGTCTCATCAAAAACGTGAGATCTTCAACTTTGGTCGTCCTTGAAAGCCATGTTACGATGTCTTTTTGATCAAGGATCACCGGCATCCGTTCGTGGATGTCTGCCATCAGGGTATTGGCCGTTGTCGTCAGGATCAAAGACGTACTCTCTGTTTTTCCATCATTTGTCTTATGGACGCTGTAGAGACCTGCCATCGCAAAGAGTGACGTCTCTTTCATCACGAACCGATAAGGGATCCGCCGCTTGTTGTCTTTTTTCCATTCGTAGAAACCATCAGCCAGAATGACACAGCGATGACGTCTGATGGCCTCTTTGAACATGGGTTTTTCAGCCACGGTTTCCGATCTGGCATTGATGGGTCTAATGGATGACATGGAAAATCCCTTGGGGATGAATCCCCAGTGCAATTGCCCAATGCGGTAGGTATTGCCATCGTTGATGACAGCGATGATGTTTTCTCTCGGGCAGACATTGTAGCGGGGAAGATCAGCCTCAAAACGCATCTCATCAATCCCAAAGGTCGACAAGACATAGGATTTCAACTCATCATATGACACGGCAATGGTAAAACGTCCACACATCCTGACTCACATCCTTATGATGGTCTCTTTTGGATCAAAAAGACGGCCGAATGGCCGTCTTGATGTTATCTGCTATAGAATTCGACGATGAGTTGTTCGTTGACTTCCTGAAGGAATTCATTGCGTTCAGGTAGACGAACAAATGTTCCAACACCAGTCTCACTGTCGTAAGAGACGTATTCAACGGTGGCGTATTGGCCTTCAAGCGCTTCGCTGACCACTTTCAAATCTCTTGACTTCTCGCGGAGCACCACTTTTTGACCAGGGGTCATCCGATATGAGGGAATGTCGACTTTCTTGCCGTCGACAAGAAAATGACCATGGTTGACGAGCTGACGTGCTTGTTGTCTTGTCTTGGCAAGACCGAGACGGTAAACGACGTTGTCAAGACGTGATTCAAGCAGTTTGAGGAAGTTTTCGCCGTGTTTGCCCTTGAGCTTACGGGCTTCGTCGAAGGTCTTTCTGAATTGTTTTTCCGAGACACCATAGGTGAAACGAACCTTTTGCTTCTCTTGAAGCTGAGTGCCGTAACCGGAAATCTTGGTCCGACGTTGTCCGTGTTGCCCGGGGGCGTAGGGACGCTTTTTGAGTTCCTTGCCTGTTTCGGAGATCGAATAGCCAAGTCGGCGTGAGATCTTCCATGTTGAACCTGTGAAACGTGACATGTTTTTGTCCTCCTTTGATTTAGGTGGCAAAAACCCGCAAATGACATCTTGGCCGTGATCCCGATGTTCTGTTCGCCTCAAGCAGAAAGGGTACTAAGGGCTCCCACTGGGTAGGGATCAGCTGGTTAGACGTCGGTTGCCTGCTTTTGACCGACATGAAGTATTTTACACGAGGGGGGCTGAAAAGTCAATGATTTTGGTGATCAAGGCCCCGAAGGCTTCCAAAAAATGGATTGTATCTTGATCAAAGCGTGCCAAAGTAGGACTATCACAATCCAACACCCCAAAAAGCTTTCCCGCTTTTGAAAGAGGGACGACGACTTCCGAACGGCTGTTCGCGTCACAGGCGATATGATTGTCATAAGCGAGGACATCCAGGACGACCTTGGTTTCAAGATCACGGGCGGCTTCGCCGCACACACCCTTGCCGATGGCGATACTCGAGCAGGCGACATGGCCTTGGAATGGACCGACGACGAGTTTTTGCCCGTCATAGAGATAAAACCCGACCCAATTGATGTCATCAAGCATATCCATCAGGAAGGCTGCGGCATTGGAAAGAACGGATATGGGCCGAGGTTGGCTTTCAAGAATGTCTGTTGCAGTTTTGAGCATTTCGTCAAATTTCATGTGCATCACCGCTTTAAGTATATCATATATGGTAAACTATATGATGGTGATAACATTGAATAGATTACTATTGATCCGCCTGGGCGATTTGGTCCTCAAAGGTCGGAATATCGGATCATTTCTAAGAAAGATCCATCAGAATATCAGGACCAAGATGCAAGGTCTTGACATCAGAACCGAAGCCCAACATAACCGGCTTTATCTGACGTGTCAGGATGATGATTTTGAAGAAGTTGAACGAAGACTTATGGAAATCCCCGGGATTCAATCGTTTTCCGAAATCCATAAGACGACACCGGACATGGCATCGGTCTGCAACCTTTCGATCAAGTTGCTCGATTTGCACCTTGACCGCGAGGGGATCAGATTCAAGATTGAGACCAAACGTGTCGACAAGACCTATCCGATGACAAGCCAAGACATCTCAATCGCCTTTGCCGCAGTGATTTTGCCGCAACTCAAAAAACACGTCGAGGTCGATGTCAAACATCCCGAAGTGACACTCCATATCGAGATCAGGACACACGAGGCATACGTTTTTCTGGCATCAACCAAAGCCATGGGTGGTTTCCCGCTTGGGATCGCCGGTCGTGGCGTGGTCATGATGAGCGGTGGAATTGATAGTCCGGTGGCCGCCTATCTTGCGATGAAACAAGGCATTGATATCGAATTGCTCCATTTTGAGTCAACGCCGATGACGCCACTTGAAAGTGCGCAGAAAGTCATTGATTTGGCCCGCAAACTCGCCCGTTTCCGTCCCGATGGGACCATGACGGTCCGGTTTGTCCCTTTCTATGACATCCATAAGGCGATTTTGGACATGGTTCCCAAACCGTATTGGATTGTCATCATGAGACGGATGATGGCCAGAATCACGGAAGCGTTCGCGAAACAAGAACGTATGCTCTGTCTGATCAACGGCGAATCCGTCGGTCAGGTGGCAAGTCAGACCCTCCAGAGCATGAAAGCAGTCGCTGAGGTCGTGAGTTATCCGGTGATCAGACCACTGGCCACCTATGATAAGACCGATATCATCACGATTGCCAGACGGATTGATACCTTTGACATATCGACCAGACCTTTTGAGGATTGTTGTAGCGTCTATGTGCCCAAATCCCCAGCGACCAAACCGATGGCGATGTACGCCAGACGCTATGAGACACTTTTTGATGGCCAGACCCTCATCCAAACCGCTTTGGCAGGCATTAGGACCATTGTCGTGCATCAGGATCAGTCCTTTGACCTTTTGCATGCCGGTCTGACGCTTGCTGATGCACTTGAGGCGACCAAGGAGACCAATGATGACAGTGATCACATCCCCAGCCAATAAGACTTATAAGCTCTTGAAGAAACTGATGGTCAAAAAACACCGTGACGCCCATGGGCTTTTTCTGGTTTATGGCCCCCATCTGGTCGAGAAAGCCATTGCCTCAGGCGTCGTCTTGGAAACCGTGACGACAACCGATGGCAACGGGTCTTTGGGTTTGGAACCGTCATTGTTTTTGGCCTTGCAGCAAACCGAGACCCCTTATGACATCATCGCCTTGTGCGAAAAGCGATCTGTACCTGTGGTCTCAAAGCGGGTCCTGATCCTAGATGATGTCCAGGACCCCGAGAACGTCGGAGCACTGATCAGAAGTGCGAGCGCGTTTGGCTTTCTGCATGTCATTTTGAGCAACAAGACCGCAGATCTCTACAATGAGAAGACCATCCGGGCCTCACAAGGGGCCATCTTTGATGTCTTTGTCGAGCGTCGTCAAGCACTTGAGGCGGTGACCGCCTTGAAAGCCCAAGGGTATCCGATCATCGCGAGTGCATCGGGCGGTGGTGAGGCAAACCGTTTTTCGCCACCTTTGGCGTTGATCATGGGCAATGAGGGACATGGTATCCATCAAGCGCTTTTGGAACTGGCTTCCGGCATGGTCGGAATCAAGACCAAACGGGTTGAGAGTTTGAATGTCGCGGTCGCTGGCAGTTTGTTGATGTATGAATGGAGGGAATCATGAAACCGACGATGACAGGATTTCTGGATTTGAGACAATCCACATCGCTAGAAGACCAATTACAGCTCGCGGATCGGCTGGGTATCAGGACAATCGGCCTCAGATATGATCATAACAAGCCGCTTGTTGAGGTCTCGGAAGAACGGTTCAAGAACTTTGCCAAGGTCCTCAAAGCCATGAAAATGAAGGTTTCGATCATCGATCCGATGATCGAAAGCACATCTTTGGATGATGTCAAGGCCACCCAGGTCAACATGAAGACGCTTGAATACGTGTTGTCACTTTCGGATGTTGTCAAAGCCCCTTATGTGTTGGTGCCACTGCCGCGTCATGACGATGTCATCAAGGAATTCCAAGCCATCAGGACATGGCTCAATCCGCTCATCTTGACCGCTTCCAGACATGGTCGGAGAGTGGTCTTGAAACCGGTGGGACCGATGAAAGCCAACAGTTATGCCTACATCATGAAACAGATGGGTTCAGCCATCGAGGGCGTGCTCTATGATCCTGTTCACTTGCTTTTGAACAAGGAATCAACCACGACCGCTTACCGCTTGCTCAGAAACGACATCGTCGCGGTGATGACCCTCGATAGCACCGTCAGCGGTCATCCAAAATTGTTGGGATATGGCAACACTGATGTGCTGATCATCTTTCGCAAGATGCTTCGCGACAAATATCAGGGACTCTTGGTGCTCGATACGCGTTTTGATCTTCAAGATTCCAAAGAAACAGAAGCTCAAAAACCGTTTTTCAAACGCTTGTTCTCAAGCGAAAAGAAAAAGAAAGCATCCGTCATGGCGGAGCTTTCCCACATTATTTATCAAGGTCAGTCACATCAGGATGTGAGAGAAGAGGATATCCTCGCCAATCAGGCCAGAGCGCTCAATACCATCTTCATGAAGTAGCTTCGAAGACTTGTTCGGTTTCAAATGCCGGTTTGGCAAACGGCAAAGCCTCAAACAGTTTCATGGTGAAGAGAATGCCGTTGATATGATCAAACTCATGCTGGAAGACGATCCCGATATAGCCTTCAAGCCGTAATGTCACCTCAAAAAGTTTGTCGTTTTCAGGGTCGTATGAAAGCGCATCAAACTCAACCCATTTGTATCGTGGTGTGATACCTTCGGTCTCACGATCGACCGATAGACAGCCTTCGCCTCCGGGCAGATAGATGATCTCATTGCTCCTGGCTTTGAGAACGGGATTGATCAGGGCATATGAGTAGGGTGTGCCATCAAAATCGGTGACATGCACAGCAAACATCCGTTTCGAGATGTTGATCTGTGGGGCAGCAATCCCGACCGCCGGACGCAGTCCATAGGTTTCAACCATGGTCTCATCCTGGGAGTTCTTGACGAACTCAAGCATCTCTTTAAGTGTTTTCTTGTCTTTGGAAGACAACGGAAGCCTGACCTCGGACGCGACAGTCTCAAGTGTCTTATGGCCTTCCCTTATGATATGTTTCATTAAAATCATCATCAACACCTCATCCATAGTATAGCACAATTCAAAGCCATGTGTGATCGACATACACAATCTTCATGGGCCAAGCGATACGCTTGCCAAAAGGATCGCTTTGACCCTTTGATGATGATTATGATATACTGAGATCAGACCCTCTTGGCGTCAAAGGAGAGACCCTATGACCGACATCATCATCAAGGCATACGATGTCTTAGACGATTTTCTCGCACATCCCGCATATTTGGACATGAAAGTGCTCGATTGCGAGATCAAGGACAAACATCAGGATCTTTTGATCCGTTTTCGTGAGGCTCGTGAGGTTTATGAGGAGATCATGGCCCATGGTGGGACTTACCATCCGGACTACAAAGAAGCCGTCAAGACGTTGACCGAGACAAAGAAAGTCTTGTATGAATCTCAGGAGGTCAAGCGTTATATCGGCCTTGAAAAAGTCTTTGAAAATGATTTGAATGACTTTTTGAGAGATCTTGCCAGCGCGATCTCACCTCATATCACAACCTCGGGGCCACTTGGACTCTCCATGAAAGGAGGATCGTGCCATGCCCGTTAACAGAATGGCGTATGTTGTCTTCTATCACGGCAAACACGTCCTGAACAAACTTGAATCATTACCGGTTGACGTCACGTATGTTTCCAAGAAACAGCATTACGCGGTTGTCTATGGTGACGCTGATCAGGAAAACAACATCAAAAAACAACTCAAAGGGATCAAAGGGTTCAAATTCTTCGGACCTTCCGAACTCTTTGACACCACTCTGAACCTCGAATGATCCGCAAACATGCGGATTTTTTCATGCTGTTAAGTGAAAAGACTTGACAGACTGGCGTTTTCGTATATAATGAACCCGATACAACAAAGAAAGAGAGTGATACGTATGGCAGTTAAACTGCGTCTGCAGCGTTTCGGTTCAAACAAGAAACCATACTACCGTGTTGTCGCAAGCGAATCCAGCCACCCCAGAGATGGTCGTTTCCTTGAGATTCTCGGAACCTATGATCCTTTGCATGAAGCCGTCAATGTCAACGCTGAAAAAGTTCTGAAATGGCTGGATAACGGTGCCCAACCCACGGACACTGTCAAAAGCCTGCTCAGAAAGTACAATGTCCTGAAGAAGTAATGGAGGGGACCATCATGGCTGTTGATTTCGAAAAGCTTGTCAAAAATATGATCATGCCATTGGTTGTGAACCCCGACGACGTTCTGGTCAAAATCATTTCCGAGGATGATGATGTCATCATCATTCAGTTGCTGGTTCAAGAAAGTGATTTGGGCCGGGTCATCGGCAAGGGCGGACGGATCGCCAACGCGATGCGTACCATCGTCTATGCCGGCGCCTCGAAAGAGGGCAAACGCGTCCAGCTCAATATCGACGCCTTCTGATCATGGACGTCTATCTGGTCGGAAAGATCACCAATACGCATGGGATCATCGGTGAGGTCAGAGTCACGAACATGTCTGACTTTGAACGGTTTGGACCGGGATCATCCGTTTATGTGATCGAAAACGGTGTCAGTCAATCGTTTGTGATTGCCCGTGCCCGTCCTCACAAGCAACAACTGATCGTCAAGTTCGAAGGGTATGACAATATCAATGATGTTCTTTTTCTCAAGGGAAAAGAACTCTACGCATCCGGACGACGGGAAGAGGATCTTGAAGCGGATGACTTCCGTTATGACGATCTGATCGGTAAAAAAGCGTTCACCAAAGATGGCGAAGAGATTGGTATCGTCACCGCTTTGATTGAAGTGCCTCAGGGTCATCTTCTTGAAGTGATGAACGGAGCCAAGAAGACGTTGATTCCCTTTGTCAAAGCATTCATTGGCGATGTCAATGACGAACAGGTCATCATTCATCCGATTGAGGGATTGTTATGACCATTGACATCATCACGATTTTTCCTGATTTCTTCCTGCCTTTCATCGAGACATCGATGATCAGGAAAGCGCGGATGCACGGATTCGTGACGATCAATATCCACAATCTCAGGGATTATTCGACGAACAAGCATCACAAGGTTGATGACACACCTTATGGCGGCGGTGCCGGCATGGTGATGACCTATCAGCCTTTCAAGGATGCGATTGACCATCTCAGAAGGACAGACACCAAAGTCATCTTCATGTCTCCCCAAGGTCAAGTGTTTTCCCAGAAAACGGCAAACACCTTGGCGCTGTCCGCCCATATCATCCTCTTATGTGGTCATTACGAGGGCATTGACGCCCGCGTCCTCGATCTCGTGGATGCTGAACTGTCCATCGGTGACTATGTCCTGACGGGCGGCGAGATTCCCGCAATGGTGGTCGCGGATGCCATCATCAGACTTGTTCCCGGTGTGCTTCACGAAGATTCCGCTGCCGATGACAGTCTGCAAAACGGGTTGCTCAAATATCCGCAGTACACCAAACCGGAAACGATTGACGGTAAACCTGTGCCCGAGGTCCTCTTGTCCGGAAACCATCAGGAGATCGCCAAATGGCGGATGATCGAATCCGTCAAGGCAACCTTGAACAAACGCCCTGATCTGCTTGATAAGGGCACGTTCGATGAAGACATCCATAAGCTGATCAAAGCCCTCAAGGATGACCTTCAAGATACTAAATAGAGTGGCTTGAACCCATCATCGACCTCTGATATCAAAAAAAGAAAAAATCACAATGGTCCGCTGTCTGATTGATAAGAACATTGGAAGAAAGAGAGTGAGTCCACTATGGCAAGACCCAAAGGTCAAGACCTGATCCAAGCGATCACAAAATCGTATTTGAAAGACGTTCCTCAGTTCGCCCCTGGCGATACCCTCAAGGTTTACGTCAAGATCAAAGAAGGCGCTCGTGAGCGTATCCAGATGTTTGAAGGCCTGTGCATCAAGCGTCAGGGCGGCGGCATCTCAGAGACGTTTACTGTCCGCAAGATTTCCTATGGCATCGGGGTTGAAAGAACCTTCCCGGTCCATACGCCTTCGATTGAAAAGATCGAAGTTGCCCGTCACGGCAAAGTACGCCGCGCCAAGCTGAACTATATCCGTTCACTTTCCGCCAAGGCGTCCCGGATCAAGGAAAAACGGTAAGGCCAAAGAGGGAGCCATGGCTCCTTCTTTTTTTTGTAAGCGAATGAAAATATTTTCATAAATCAGTTGAAAGCACTTACATCATATGATATAATGCAACTGGAAATCAAAGGAGTGAACATGTATGAGCAATGCAACGATTTATGACGTGGCAGGCGCGGCTGGAGTGTCTCTGGCGACTGTCTCACGTGTCTTGAACAATCCTGAGAAGGTCAAGGAAGAAACCAGACTCAGAGTCCTCAAAGTCATCAAAGAACTCGGTTATCGGCCGAATGTCATTGCCCGCGGACTTGCCAGCCGCAAGACCACTACCGTTGGTGTCGTCATTTCTGACATCACCAGGGCATCGGTCTCGGAGATGCTTGGCGGGATCAGCGATATCGCCCATAACTATAATTATTCGATCAAGATCTTTTCCATCCGTGAGGACATGGATGTCATGGATTCTTTGCAAGGCATCGTCGCCGAACAGGTTGATGGCGTGCTCTATCTGAATGATGAGCTCAACGAGAAACGGGTCTCTGAGATCAAGAAGATCTTCAACACCAACGGTATCCCTTATGTCTTCGCCAATGTCGTCTCTGATGACGTTGATGTGCCGATGGTCTCGATCGATTATGAGAAAGCCGGCTATGAAATCACCAAGATGATGATCGATAACGGACGAAAAAACGTCTATCTGCTTTCCACAGCCAGACGTTATTCCGTCAATGACAAAAAGGAATCAGGGTATGCCAAGGCGATGGAAGAAGCTGGTCTTGAACCAAAGATCTTTAGGACAAGCGGCGATACAAACATCAATCGCCAGCATTTTTCGACCTTCTTCTCCGACAAGAAAGTCGATGCCGCGATTGGCGTGCGGGACTCGATTGCCGTCTCATTCATGAACATCGCCCGTGACAACGGCCGCCGGGTTCCTGATGATCTTGCTGTCGCCGGGTTCCAAAACACCAAATATGCGCTTCTCAGCCGTCCGACCTTGACATCAATCGATATCCCGGTATATGATATAGGTGCCGTCTCAATGCGGCTTCTGACCAAATTGATGAATCAAAACGATGTTGATAACATCCGGATTGTCTTGCCGCATTACATTGTGAACCGGCAGACAACCAACTGAATCGCCATTGATCCGGAATCCAAGTAGCCAGCCGCAAACCGAACAAAGAGACTTCATGAGGGTGTGACATGAAGCGAAAGCGGACAGGTGACATACACCGGTGGGGCAAGATCAAATGAGTGCCGGTTTTTTGACCGGAACTAAGGTGGTACCGCGAAATCACATTCGTCCTTAGGCAACTTTGGACGATTTTCTTTTATCGAAGGAGGAACATCATATGGCATTATACGACGAACTGCTCTGGCGGGACATGATCAAGGATGTCAGTCATGAAGACAAGGCCAGAGACATGCTAGATAACAGCAAAGTGACTTTTTATTGTGGATTTGACCCGACTGGTGAATCACTGACGGTCGGGCATCTGGTCCAAATTGTGAGGATGCGGTTGCTGCAATCCTATGGCCACCGCGCGATTGCCCTGATCGGCGGGGCAACCGGTCTGATTGGTGATCCCAGACAGACATCGGAACGAAAACTGCTCACATTAGATGCTTCTTTGGAGAACGCGAAACGGATCAAGAGGCAACTCTCAAATTATCTGGATCCTGACCATACCGTCTTCGTCAACAACTATGACTGGACGAAAGATATCGACATGATCCACCTTCTAAGGATTATGAGGAAGCTATTCTCCATCAACTATATGCTGGCCAAGGATACCGTCCAGCAACGCTTGGCGATTGGGATATCTATACCGAATTTTCTATATGATCTTGCAGTCGATTGACTTTCTCCATCTCTACAAGACCTATGACTGCACTTCAATTCAGGAGTTCTGACCAATGGGAAACATCACCTCGGACTGGAACTGATCAGGGAAAGGCAGGGGATGACCACCCGCGCTGTTGGCATGGGTCCACCTTTGTTGCTCAAATCGGATGGCACGAAGTTTGGAAAAAGCGAATCGGCACCTTGTGGCTGAACGCCCGTCTCTCAGAATCCTTATGAGATCTATCAGTATTTCAATCAATGTACATTGACAGTGATGTCCTAAATGACTTGAAAATGCTCACTCTTTTGGACCGACAAAACGATTGAAGGTCTGATGGAAGAGATGAGGAATCACCCCGAGGCAAGGTCCGCTCAAAAAGTCCTGGCAGCCGAGGTCGTGACTTTCATGCACGGCAAAGACGCACTCAAAACCGCCATGGACGTCACAGACGCGCTCTTCTCAGGTCGTTTTGAAGCACTGGACTCATCAGCCTTCAAGATGCTTGAACAAACCCTTGAGACCGTCAGGATCAAGGGCTCGAAGGCAATCATTGACCTCTTGGTAGAAAGCAACCTGGCCCAATCCAACCGCGAGGCACGGACATTCATCACCCAAGGGGCGGTGGCCATCAACGACCAGAAGGTCGATGCCTTCGACCATGTGGTTGATCAAAGCCAAACCTATCATGATACCTATGTGGTCATCAGACGTGGCAAGAAAAAATACGCCCTTGGCGTTTTTGAAAGGTGACCTATGGACATCATCTTATACAATCCGCTCTCACGCAATGGTCGTGACCAGGCTTTTGTCAGGAAAGTCAGTCACAAACTGAAAAAAGAGGGACGCGATGTCCGGCTTGAGAACCTGCTTCTGATCCACGATGTCGAACCTTTCATCAAAGGCTGTGCCGATGATGACAGGATCATCATCTTAGGCGGTGATGGAACCCTCTCCCGGATCGCCGATGTCATCTGTGATCGGACCTTCTCGCAACCGATTATGGTCATCAAGGCGGGGACCGGCAATGATTTTGTGAGAAGCCTCAAAACCAAGGATCACTATGTCAGGATCAATCATCTGATGAAAGACCTTCCGATGGTGACGACTGATGGCGTCAGCCGCCGGACGATCAATGGGGCCGGGATCGGTCTTGACGGTTATGTCGGTCATCTGGTCAACACCTCAACCAAGAAGAAGAACAAACTCAACTACTTCAGACATACCCTTGAAGGGTTTGTCAAATACAAACCCGTCAGCGCGACCATCACCATCGATGGTGTGTCTCACCAAGAAGAGAAAATCTGGCTTGCCGCCATCATGCATGGGGCGTACTTTGGGGGCGGGATGAAAATCGCACCCAAAGCCGACCGTCATCCCGAACATCTCCACGTGGTCATCGTCAAAGACATCCCAAAATGGCTTTTGACCCTCATTTTTCCGACCATCTACATGGGCAGACATACCATCTTCAAGCGGTATGTCAAGACCTATGTCGGCAAAGAAATCACCATCACAACCGATGATGGGACATATGCCCAGATCGATGGGGATACAATCTATCCGGTGACGACATTGAACGTCAAGGCTGCCAAGTAAGAAAAAAAGACCCAAAAGGATCTTTTCACATATCCATCTGGCCAAGAAAGTTTTCTTGGCTTTTTTCACTTTTGTCGTCCGAGACCGAGTCGTTTGTACACTTTTGCCATCTTGCGCATGGCAATCAACCGTGCCCGCTCTCTTCCAAGATCAAGCGTCTGGTCAAGCGAAGGATCTTTCATCAGGGCGTGATAGCGGGCTTGGATGGGTTCCAGGGTGTGTCCAACCAGGGTGGCGAGATCTTCCTTGAAGGTTTTGTAGTCGCTGTCCTTGTATTGTTCTTCGATGTCTTTGATGGAGACATCAGACAAAGAGGCGAAGATGGTCATGAGATTGCTGATGCCGGGTTTTTCTTTGACATCGTAACGGATGATGGCCTCGGAATCGGTCACGGCACTCCTGATTTTGTTTTTGGCAGTGTTGATGTCATCGAGCAAGAGGATGTAAGACTTCGGATTCAAAGCACTCTTTTCCATCTTTTTCTCCGGTTCCGTGAGTGATTTGATTCGGGCACCGGTCTTGGGATAGAACGCCTCAGGCACGACAAACGTGTCACCATACATCTGGTTGAAGCGGGCCGCGAGCGTCCTGGTCAGTTCAAGATGTTGTTTCTGGTCATCACCAATCGGTACGATGTCAGCGTCATAGAGCAGGATGTCGGCAGCCATCAATGCCGGATAGGTCAAAAGTGATGTGCGGATGCCTTGGGTTTGCTTGTGTTTTTTGTCCTTGTACTGGGTCATCCGTTCCATTTCTCCGACATAAGCGGTCGATTCCATGACGTATCCGAGTTCGGCGTGATGGGGGATTTCCGATTGGATGAACAGATTGACCTTATCAGGGTCTAATCCACAGGCGATATAGAGAGCTGCGATGCTCTTGATGTTCTTTTTGAGCTGGGCCTTGTCCTGAGGGGTTGTGATGGCGTGAAGATCGGCGATAAAAATGAACATCTCCGTGTCCAGAAGATCGTCTTGAAGCTTGACGAATTGCCGCAAGGCCCCGATATAGTTGCCGAGGGTGAGTGATCCGGTGGGCTTGATGCCTGATACAAGTCGTTTCATGATGGTTCCTCCTATGAAAAAAGACGTCCTTGTTGTCTAAGGACGCCTTTTTGGCGCGGTGCCACCTTAGTTCCGAAGTGGAGGTTTTTCCGCTTCAGCGCTTGATTGTGCCGTTAACGCCGGCTGACGTGTGCTCAAAGGACCCATGACATCACAGACGGCCACCGGTTTCCACCAATTCCGGCTCTCTATGAGACGTCTCACGGATGTCTTTCCTTGTCATCGCAATTCTATCTTATCAAAAAAGGGTTGGGATGTCTATGCTGATTCCAAGGTTTTCTCAAGTTCGTCGATCAACGATTCAAAGCGGTTGATGACGGCCATGAAGGTGTTCTTGTCAGTCAGGTCGGCACCCGCTTTGGCAGCTTGGGCCACGGGATAGTCATTTCCACCGGATTTGAGCAATCCGAGATAGTTCTCCATCGCGCCTTCTGTGCCTTTGGTGACATTGGCATGGATTTTCAAGGAAGCGGCGTAACTGGTTGCGTACTGATAGACATAAAATGGGGTGTGGAAGAGATGGGGGATGTAAGCCCAGACATAAGGTTTGTAGATTTCGGATTTGATATCGATGTCATAGAAATGCTGATAGAGATCGATCATGATCTCAGAAAGGGTGTTGTCGTTGATCGGAATGCCTTTTTCAACGAGTTCGTTGGCACGGAACTCGTAGGTCGCGAACAAGGTCTGGCGATAGAAGGTCGCCATGATGCCATCAATCGCCTTTTCAAGGAGCGCGATCTTCTGGGCTTTGGTCTTGGCTTGCTTCAATAGATGGTCCAAGAGGACATGTTCGTTGAAGGTTGATGCGATCTCAGCGACGAAGATGGTGTAATCAGCGGTGGCCATAGGCTGTTTTGAGCTTGAGAAGAGGGTATGAGCGCTGTGTCCGGCCTCGTGAGCGAGGGTGAAGACGGCATCGAGGGTCTTGTCATGGTTGAGAAGGATATGGGGATGGAATCCGTAGAGACCAGATGAATAGGCTCCGGTCCGTTTGCCAGTGGCAGGGTAGGCATCGACAAAGCCATCAGAAACAGCATCTTTCTGTTTCATGACAAACGTCTCATCCATCCCGGCAATTGATTCAAAGAAGAGATTCTTGGCATCCTCGTAGCTGTATTCGGTGTCATCTTTCGCCAGTTTCAAAAAACGGTCATAGGTATGATAGGTCTCTAGGTTCAAGTGTTTCTTGCGGAGGGCGATGTAACGCTTGACCGGTGCTGTGTTCTCATATGCGACATCTTTCAGATGATGGAAGACCGATGTCGGAATGTTGTTTCTGAACAAGGCAGCATCCAAAGCGGAGGCATAGCCTCTTGATTTGACGTTGGCCCTAAGCTGTTGGAGGACCAGGTTGTAGGTACTGGCAAATGCCGCTTTGTTGTCTTTGTAGCGCTTGAAGGCGGCTTCAAAGACTTTCTTGCGGTCTTCAGGGTCCGATAGGGTCGGCAAGAGGCTTCTGAAGTTGCTTTGGGTGACGGTGACGGTCTCACCACTCGATAATGTGACATCCTCATCCTCAGCATCAACGATGGCGAGTGCCTGATAGAGCGATGTCGGAATCGAACGCATCGGTCCGAAATGAGACAACAGTTGTTCTGAACGGGCATCGAGGACGTGTTTTTGTTGGAAAAAGAGTTTTTCCATCGGGAAAGCATACGTCTTCAAAAAATCATTCTGGTTGACCATGGCCATCACGTTGTCTTTCCCGATCTTGATCAGTTCCGGTGCGACAAAGGATGTCTTTTGGTTCAATTCGGACAAGAGCAGAAGCACTTTCTGGTTTTTTGCAGAGGTCTCCTGGTCCTTCAGGTTCAGATCGCTTTTCAGATGAATATAGCCAAAAAGGCGATAGAATGCCTTGGTTACCGATTCCTCGGTCTCATGGAAGAGATTGAACTGTTCGGGGTCCGAGAGTGTTCCTTCAAACGCCGCGAGTTTGTCAATCAGGGCTGGAAGTGCGTCCAAATCACGCTGCCAGTCAGTCTCATTGGTGTAAAACTGGGATAAGTTCCAAGTTGACATGATGTCACGTCCTTTCGTGTCTTCGATTTCAAGTATAACAAAGGTTGACGATGGAATGAAACCATCTGCCGTCAAATATGTGAAAACGTGATAAATCTCACATAAACTATTGAATTAAGTCGCATACAATTATATAATGAACCGGCAGATGGATAAGATCTGACGTCAACACTAGATGCTATAGGATAATACCTATGCGCCAAGAAGGAGGATAACAATGATCACGATATTCACGACCCCAAGTTGCTCATCTTGTCGAAAAGCGAAAAAGTGGCTGGAAGATCACAAAATCCCTTATGAAGAGAAGAACCTGTTCAATCAGCGCATCACCGTCGAGGACATCGACCGGATGCTCGAGAACGCGGAAAACGGTTTTGAGGATATCATCTCAACCCGTTCAAAAATCTTCAAGGAACAGTCGCTTGACGTTGAAGACATGAGAGTCAGTGAACTCAAGACGTTTATTATCGACAACCCGAGTGTTCTCAAACGCCCGATCATGATCGATGGCGAAAAGATGCAGGTCGGTTACAATGATGAAGAAATCAGGGTTTTTATTCCCCGTCGCCTACGCGAACTCATCATGTGCACCGATTGCCCAACCGGCGAGAATTGTGACTATCAGACGGCCCTCAAACGGTATTTCGCTGAAATCCGTGAGAACCGCAGTCACACCAACGGATAAACACCCTTGACAAAGAGACAGACATCACGTCTGTCTTTTTTTGTTGAAATGGGCATAGACCATCTTGAGGGGGTGCCACAAGTGCCATATGGAAAGGGTGATCGCCATGAGAGTGACAAACCAGATGACTCTGGTGTAACGATTGATCACAACGGAGATATGGACAGACCGGCTGTTGGCCACATAGGCAAGAAACTGAGGGTTGATGATGTTCTCTTGGTGGAGGAACATGAGCAGGAAAGTCAAGGAGACGGATGTGGCAAGAATGTCAAAGACAACCAGACGTTTTGAACGGACGTCCTGGGCGATTCTGAAAGCGTCACTTAGGATGTAGAGAAAGAAAGCGATCATCAACAAAGGCACATAAGGGCTGATGATATCGGGATTCAAGAGACGGGCAACCATCTTGCCGTTGTCATACCAACCGAGGGTACGGGCTTTGGCGAGGATGAGAATGATGATGCCGCCTCCGAGGGCGATCGTGGCAGTGATCTTGGCAAAAAGCAAATCGCGACCATATCTTGAAGACAAGTGTTCCTCAGTCTCATAGACAGAGGCGTTCCATCTGGCTTTGGCATACCAACGTTCAAGCGTTTCAATCATCAGATATGTGAGAGTGACGAGTCCGAAAGCGAGTATGAAGGAAACCACGACGTGGGTCACGGCTTTGGCGAGAACCCCAAAAAGTGCATTTGTCAAGGAGGTCAGTGACGCCCCCATGAAGCCTTCGAAAATGGCGATGGCAAGGGCAGCCACGACAAAAATGACGGTGACCGTTTTCAAGGCCAGACGGTAAGGTTCGATCATGATAGGCGATAGCAACACATGAGTGGATGACAGGTTGTCGGAAGCCACCTTGAAAGGTGGACCCATATGTTCGATGGCGGCTTTGATCTCATCGACTGGGGCATCAACAGCGAGCATGGTTTCAAAAGTCTTTTGCAGGGCATCCCTGATTGCATCCTGTTCATGGTCAGGCAGACGGTTAACAACATCATCGATATAAGTCGAAAGCAGGTCATGGCTCATCGGGGCACCTCGTGATTTTTGATTGTGATGGTTGATTCCAATGTTGATGCACACCAGGAATTCTCTTCTCTGACATGAAAAGAAAAGGACTCCCTTAAGAGTCCTTTCTTGGAACAGACAGTCTCATTCGGGTTTGTTTTCCATTGTGTAGTAGGCGAAAAACCCGGTCAGAATAGCGCCGGCAAGTGTGATGGCCGCGAATACAAATGTTGTTTTGACGATGGCCGTGTAGTTGCTTGGAACAAAGATATCCCCCGAAACGTATCCTGCGCAATCAAAATGCCAAAGCCAAGTGACCGCAAGCAAAATGGTTGCAGCGAGAACAAAGCCTTTGGATTTGAAGAACCAACCGAGCCATATCAGGCCAAGTGGGAGGATTAGGCGGACAAAATGGGGAAAAGACAAGTTGGCATAATTGACAAACCATGCCTGAGTACGGATCAGAATCCCGATGAAAAAGAGGATTGTGACAGTGACTGCAGTGATAAAAACCACTAAATTGCGTTCTTTCATAGAAACCTCCTAAATTACTTCATAGTATACGATTAATCAACGATTTTGTCAATGTCTCAAGGGGTCAAGAGCGAAAAAAGAGAAAACGCGTCACCTTTTACAAGTGAACGCGCGTTCGCTTTTACGTTTTGTAGGCAAAAAGTCGATATGATGCTCTGCTAGGAACTGTTTGAAGATAATGAGCCCTTCATCGTAATTATCAACTTCGTATTCAACTTCGAAATCAGTGGTTCCACAATATTCGCAACGGTCAAGAAACAACGTCCCTGACTTATATGGCGTGCTGACACGATAGTCATCGAGACTGACTTTGAAAGTCACAAAGTCATCATGGTCACAGAAGAAGTCCTTGGTGTGGAAGCCGTGATCAATCATGTCTCGAGCTTGTTCGGGCGTGATCAGCACATGACTCTCGAAAGCACCCTGTTCGCTTTGACTTTTCAGTGTGACTTTGAAATGGGTACTGCTTTTCTGCCGGATCCTCAGCACAATTTGTTGTGCATTTAGCGCAAAATCATCCGTATCGAAATAGTGATTGACCTGTTTGAAGATATTGTTTTCCAATTGAAACAATGAAAGCAATTCTAGATACTTATCTTCTGGAATCACCGTTTTGAATTCGATTTCAATGTTCTTGTGCATGTAGGGTTCCTCCTCGATAATCGATCGTCAAACCACACTGCATGATATATTATATCAAAATCATCAATTGAAAGAAAGGAAAAACGTTTACATTTGTTCCCTGATTTCTTCAACTTTGTAATTTCTATGGAACGTGATACAATGGGATTGATGAAAAACCTATTCAAGGAGGAATTTTCAAACAATGGCTATTAAAGTCGCAATCAATGGTTTTGGAAGGATCGGAAGGCTTGCTTTCAGGCTGATGGCTGATGATCCGAAGTTTGATGTTGTCGGGATCAATGACTTGACGGATGCGGAAACACTCGCATACCTCTTGAAATATGATACCGCCCAAGGGACCTTCAAGCTAGACGGTGTCTCAAATGACAATGATGTCTTGGTCGTCGATGGCAAGAGAATCCCAATTTTTGCTCAGAAAGATCCCAAACTGCTTCCCTGGAAAGACCTTTCCGTCGATGTCGTTTTGGAATGCACAGGGTTCTTCACAAACTCTGAAAAGGCCGGATGGCATTTGGAAGCTGGTGCGAAAAAAGTCGTCATCAGCGCACCTGCCGGAAGCGATGTCAAGACCATCGTTTACAATGTCAATGACAACACCCTCGATGGCACTGAGGACATTCTCTCAGGCGCATCATGCACAACGAACTGTCTGGCACCAGTTGCCAAGGTTCTCGATGACAACTTCGGGATTGTCAAAGGCTTCATGACAACCATTCATGCTTTCACTTCCGACCAGTCACTCGTTGACCAGCCCCATAAGAAGGGCATCATGGCAAGACGGGGACGTAACGCGTCTCACAACATCGTGCCAAGTTCAACCGGTGCTGCGAAGGCGATTGGTCTCGTCATTCCCAAGCTCAAAGGCAAACTTGATGGCACAGCCCTCAGAGTGCCGACCATCACCGGGTCAATCGTTGACCTGACAGTGGAACTCGAAAAGAGAACAACACTTGAGGAAATTGACAAGGCTTTCCGAGCCGCTGCCAATGAAAGCCTGGCTTATGTGTCTGACCCGATCGTCTCAAGTGACGTGATCGGATCAACCTATGGGTCCCTCTATGACGCCCACACCACCCAGATCGTCGAAGCCGACGGCAAGCAGTTGGTCAAAGTCATGGCGTGGTATGACAATGAGATGAGTTATACCGCTCAGCTTGTCAGGACCGTCAGCAAGCTTGCAAGTCTGATCAAATAGACATGAAAGACGAGGTCGCCTCGTCTTTTTTTTGTTTTTGACACCAGGTGACGTATAATCAGGACAAAGCGAGGTGCCATTCATGACCTGGGATAAAATGATCGCTGCTGAACTGAAGAAACCCTATTTTCAGGATCTTATTCGGTTTTTGAAAGCAGAAGATGCGCGAAAAACAATCTTGCCGGTCAAAGACAATCGGATGAATGCCTTCAAACTGACACCGTTTGATGAGGTCAAGGTTGTCATCATCGGACAGGACCCTTACCACAATCTTGGACAGGCGCATGGTCTCTCATTTTCGGTTGAGCAAGGGCCATGGCCGCCAAGCCTCAAGAACATCTATAAAGAACTCCATGATGATCTTGGTATCAAAAGGGAGACCGGAAACCTCTCCGGTTGGGCCAGGCAAGGGGTGCTTTTGTTGAACCGGGTGCTCACTGTCGAGATTCATCAGCCGCTCAGCCACCAGAATCATGGATGGGAGATGTTCACTGAAGAAGCGGTCCGTCTGATTGCTCATAAAGAGACTCCGGTGGTCTTCATTCTTTGGGGTGCCCATGCCCAGAAGGTCAGACCTTTGATCAAAAATTTCCGTCATCTCGTGTTGACATCTGTGCATCCCTCACCTTTGTCAGCCTCCAGAGGATTTTTCGGGTCGAAACCATTTTCAAAGACAAATGCCTATCTTGAAAAGGAGGGACTGGAACCGATTGACTTCGCGCTTTAGTGTCAATCGCGTTCTTTTTCTCTTTCATCATGTATAATGGAACTGCAGAGTGGCCGGAAAGCGTTAAGTGTCTGTCTCAAGGATGTCGGGCAGAACGAACACGAAAGTGGCGGTTTTCCGGACTGTCCGCTGTAAGCGATTATGGTGGGTCTCTGATTGAGGAGGTCTTTTTTGATGAAACATCAGATGTTATTACAAAAACTGGCGTTGGCCTCAGTGTTGACAGCCTTGTCGATCGTGATCGACATCATGTTCAAGATGATTGCCATGAGTCCGGTCTTCGGATTTCCGTTTTATGCCATTCCGATCGTTTTGGGAAGCATTCTTCTGGGTCCGATCTTCGGCATGATGATGGCATTCATCGGTGATTTTTTTGGAGTGATCAACTCCGGATACCCTTATCTGCCATTGTTCGCACTGGCTGCGCTCGCATGGGGTGCGATACCGGGAATCCTGATGAGAAAGCATGTCCAACCGGAGAGGCTGATGTGGGCGATTGTGATTTCATATTTGCTGGCAAGTGGTTTCAACACCTTGGCGATGATGGTCCATTACAGCGTCCAGACCGCCCTTGCCAATCTGCCATTGAGATTGCTCGCTGCCATGTTCAATGGACCAGTCATGTTTGTTCTGATCAGGGATCTTTATCGCCGGATGGCACCGATCTATGAACGGTATGCCATACCATTGAAACATGAACCAACATCTTGA
>JAGYLU010000069.1 GCA_018400755.1 Acholeplasmataceae bacterium | reverse complement strand
TCATGGAGATTGGACTTTCCGAAGTGGAAGCCAAGTCGTATATCAGCGAACGGATCGGCTGCCAATCAAATAAAAAGTGAATCGTTTTTGTTGCAATGATGACGGTTTCAGTGACTGAACGGGATATTCTGATCCTAGAATCAGTCATTTTTTAAGTGTGTCATCACAAAGTGTATGACAACGGACTTTGAATATCGAGTTGATGTCGGAAGCCAAATGTTCATAGACCTCCAATTGAGAGAATATCAATCAAAGAAGAATCGCTAGGCACCAAATTATTACATAAAAAGAAATTAGTGATTTATTAACTTGTAATTAAATCTATAAAAATATTCTTTTGAGGTTATCATATATTTTAAAAATATCACGGCAAATGCGAATAATGTGTTTTATTTGCATTTGCCGATCCGAATATGTGTTGATGTTTGACGATCATTGCCACTTCGCCTCTACCAAGTGAACAATCAAAAGATGGTCATCCCGATATGGAACAACCATCTGACATGATGAAAGCATAAGATCAAGCTCTATGATCAATGTGTCTCTTGACATGGTTTGAGCAATGAATACCATTTTGGTCTTGCGTCGAACAGGGATCAATGCACACGGAATATTTCATCCATGTAATCCACTTTTTTATTGATTTTCTTTTTGAACTTAAGGCTACTCTCAGGATCAGTGATAATGACAATCACGTCAGTTTCTTTTCCATTGGCGCGTATATAGTCCAAGTCCATTTCAATCAGTGGTTCTCCGATATCAACAAAGCAGTCCGTCTTGTCGATGATCCGTCTGAATCCTTTTCCATTGAGTTCTATGGTATCGATTCCTAGATGCACAAGGATTTCCATATGATTGTCCGTGACAATTGTGAAGGCGTGGTTTGTGCTGAAAAGATGGTTCAATTTCCCTTTGCAAGGAGACATGATGATTTGATGGGTAGGGGAAATGGCAACGCCATCACCGACAAGTTTTTGCGCAAAAACCGGATCATTCAGCGTTTCCACGTCTTTTGTCTTTCCAGGAACTGGCGCATAGATGATTGTGTGCTTACGCATTTGACACCCCTTTCGCTCTGACATGCTCGATGTATGCCGACAATACCGATTTCTGATTGACAGATAGTTTGGATCCGATCTGGTTTTCGATATAGCTTGTTATTTTTCCAATGACTGACCGATGATTGGCATCCAGATTTTGTTCGGTCAAAGGGATGCGTTCAATGAGAAACTGCAAGGGCAATGTTTCTTTTTTCACATAGGCCTGAATGATCAGGTACAGATCCGAACATGTGTCGGAATCAAGAGCAATATCAAGATCATCTTGAATCATTTGGGTGATATCCTTGTAGATCCGCATTTCCTGGACGACGCGATTCACCTTGATTTGTTCACGGGCGGCGTTGATGTGAAAGGCGATGAAACTGACTTCTTCGTCAGGAATCAGAATATTGAATTTCTCTTGGATGATTTCGCGTGCTTTTAATCCGATTTGATACTCTTTGGGAAGCAATATCTTGATTTGTGACTGAAAGGGATTGGTGATCTGGAGATCATTTTTCAACCGGTCCAAAGCAAAACTGATGTGATCTGTCAAACTAACATAGACATGAGAATTCAGAGCGCCAAAAACACTTTCAGCGAGCTCGATGATGCTCTTGCTGACCTGGATGATATCCTCATCGAAAGTCTTGATCATGTCGATGAGCTGGTTTTTCAATGTCTCATCAAAATTGTAGAATGATTTTTCAATCAGTTCGGGATTGATCTCTGAGAAAGCATCACTTTTTCGGTTGAACCCGATGCCTTTTCCCAAGAGGATTGCGGCGTTGTTGTGCTCGTCTTCGATGAGGATTGAATTGTTGTTCAATACTTTTTCGATATAAAACGTTTTTTTATTCATGTGTCTTATCCTGTGTGATCAATTGAAATAGTTCTTTTTCGGAATGAACAGTTGCGAGGCGCTTGATGATCTCCTGGCATCCTGCGACTGTGATTGTGGATAGGTGCTTTTTGACTCGCAAGAGCGCACTCGGTGAAACCGAGATATGATCAACACCCAAACCGATCAATAGGCTGATGAAGGGCAAATCGGAAGCAAGTTCACCACAAACACTCACGGGGATACCTTGCTGATGGGCATTGACAACAGTTTTTTCGATCATACGGATCAGTGCATGGGAATAGGGGTTATGGTAATGCTCAACCAAGGCGTTGTTTCGATCGGTTGCCATTGTGTATTGAAGCAGGTCATTGGTTCCAATGCTGAAAAAGTCCAATTGCTGAGCCAGGATATCGCTAATCATCACGCTGGCAGGTGTTTCAATCATAATGCCAAGTTTGATATTGGGATCATATGGGATGTGTTGTTTCGATAAGTCAGCCATCGATTGTCGGAGATGATGTTTGACCTTGGTAACCTCATCAACACTCGTGACCATCGGAATCATGATCCTTACATGTCTGTTCGCACTGAGTCTTAAAATGGCTTTTAGCTGAGTGTTGAAAACCTCTTCATGATCGAGACAATATCGGATTGCCCGATAACCAAGGTATGGGTTTGTCTCTTTGGGAATGTTGAAGTAATCAATTGACTTGTCTCCCCCGACATCGAGCGTTCTGATCGTGACGTCACCGGAGAATGGCTTTGTCATTGTCAGATATTGCTGATAAAGGGCTTCTTCGGTTGGAAACGTTTCTAAATCCATATAGAGATATTCGGAACGGAATAATCCGACGGAGTCCGCTTCGACCCTTTCACCGATGGAGACATCGTTGGCATTGGAAATGTTAATGCCAACCGAGTAGGGTGTTTTGTCGCGTAATTGTGCTTTTTGTCCAATATAATGATCAAGTGCCCGGGTTTCATGGATGTGAATGCGATGGGCCACTAAAAATGTCTTTTTTGTTTTGTTATCAGGATTGATGATGATTTGATGGTTGTGTCCATCAACCAAGACATAGTCCTGATTCCGGATTAAATCAACAATACCATCGATGCCAGTGACAAAAGGGATTCCCAAGGTTCGGGCAAGAATCGCACTATGACATGTCATCGTTCCGACTTCGCTGATGATGCCTTTGACCCCGTCTGGTTTGAAACGGAGAATATCCGAGGGTGAGATCTCTTTACCTACAACAATGCCTTCAAGCAATGTTTTTTCTATGTGTTGGTATGACTTGACAAATCGATGGCAGATATCCTCGATATCGGCAATGCGTTCCTTGAGGTAAGTGTTATCCATCGAATTGAAAATGGACACGTATTCAGACTTGGTTTTGATGCATGCTGAGACGAAATCAATTGATTCTGTGGTGATGTAATCGATGATTCGGTCACTGATTTCACCGTCTTCGACCAAGATGATGTGACCGTTGATAATCGCAAGTGTCTCTTCGTTCAATACGTTTTTGTTTTCCTCATACTCGATGTTCAAATCAATCAGAGTACGATTGATTGCCTCATGGGCCTTTTTGATTTCTTGGTCTTGTTCTGTTGGTGAGAGTGTCCGATTTGTCAATGTCATTGTCAAAGGACTGATTTTGGTGACCAAACCAAAACCAAGTCCAGCAACAAGCGTTTTACCTTTGAGAGTTTTCATTTGCATCACCACCGGAAACAACATTGACGAGTTCGGCAAGAACATGGCTTTCATTTGGACCGCTGACTTCAATCGTAATGAGGTCACCGGGGACAATACCTAATTTAAGTAACTGCATCGCTTTGTTTCCCTTGACTGTCAATTCAGCTTTCGAAACAGCCACGTCACAGCCGGATTGTTTGACAATATTGACAAAAACGCCGATGGGTCTGATGTGAAATGAAAGTTTGTTTTGATATGTTAGTGTTTTCTTTGTCATTTTTTCATCTTCTTGTCTCATATGTAGTGTGGATTTTAGGGCAGACCCTAACTGCATAAGGAAATGGGAACGGATTCGGTCCTGATCAACACGGTCTCATCCATAGAAAATCCATGTTCTTCCGGAACCGGCTTGGCCATGTCATAAGACGATCAGTCAACATGTGAGAATCAGGTTCACATCCTGTTCGATGATTTGACCAGGACCCCATTCTTGATGATGTGCATGATATTGACATGATCATCGAACAGTAACAAGTCAGCTGTTTTTCCTAGTGAAATGCTACCAATCAAGTGATCGAATCCAATGGCTTTCGCGGGATTCAATGAGGCCATTTTGACAGCGTCAACCATGCCGACACCAAACAGGTCGACCATGTTTTTGACAGCTTTGTTCAAGTTCAATGTCGATCCGGCCAATGTCCCGTCGACTAATCGGGCATAACCGTTTTCCGAAATGCCTGTCTGGCCACCCAATTCGTAAGTGCCGTCTGCCAATCCTGCTGCTCGCATCGCATCCGAAATGAGAATGATATTGTCTGAAGATTTGCAGCGAATGGCGATTTCAATGGCTATTTGCTGCAAATGGATGCCATCGGCGATCAATTCAGCGCGTAATGCATCATTGGTCAGGCAAGCACCGACAATTCCAGGTTCCCGATGGGTGAAGGTTCTCATTCCGTTGTATAAGTGCGTCGCAATTGTGACGCCTGATTCAATTGCTTGTCGGACTGTTTCAGCATCCGAATCAGAATGGCCAATCGCAATCCTGATCTGATTGTCTTTCAGGAACGCAATCATATCGGTCGCTCCTTCAAGCTCAGGGGCAAGAGCGACAACTCTGATTGTGTCATTGCTGGCGGAAATGAATTGTTTCAATTCATGAATATCGGGATTGCGGATGTCTTCGCCGGGTTGGGCGCCTTTCTTTTTGAAATTGAAATAGGGACCTTCAAGATAGACCCCCAACAAGGTTGAAGTGTCTTGTTTTTGTCCGGCCATGTAGGTGCTGACATTGTGGACAGCTTTGACAATTTTGTCATTGGGGTTGGTCATTGTTGCTGCCAAGAAGCTGGTGACACCGTGATGCAAATGATAATCCGCCATGTGTTCAAGTGCTTCAGGGGTCGCATCCATGGTGTCATAACCGGTATTTCCATGATTATGAATATCGATGAATCCAGGAGACAGATACAGATTGTTGCCATCAATCAAAGTATCATAGTCATCAATGCTGTCTTTTTCAGGTACAATCTTTTGAATTTTATGATCAACGATCAACACCTGATGGTCGGTTATCACGGTATCTTCCATCAGGATTCTAACGTTCTTAATGAGTGTTTTCATGTCAGTTCATCTTCTTTCCTAAGCAGGTATTGTTTGGCGGCATCCTCATCCATGATGACAACCAGATTCGGATGGATCAAGAGTATTGAGGCGGGAACTTCTGTGGATATGATGTTTTCACACAAGAAAGTGGCCATGATGTCGGCTTTTCTGCTTCCAGTTGCGAGAAGCAGTATCTTTTTGGCACTCATGATGGGATGAAGACCCATTGTCAGGGCTTTT
>JAGYLU010000068.1 GCA_018400755.1 Acholeplasmataceae bacterium | reverse complement strand
TTGGTGGTGTCGGTATCGATGAGGGGGATGATGTTGGTGGCTTCGGTGGGCACACCGATAGCGAAAAATAGACTGGCATCAGCGAGTTTGGCGGCTTCTTGAGGGGTTGGTTCATAGGTCGCAGGCGATCCCCCGGGAGGAATGACAACATTGACATCGGCTTTGTCTTTGGCAACCGCCTCAACGAATGTTTTTTGAGGAAGAATCGAGACCGAAACTTGGATCAGGTCGCTTTTTTCGTTGTCCGTTTCTGAGCAGGAGAAAAGAACCAATAAGCTTGATAAAATCAACATCATAAACAAATAACGGGGGAATTGACGCATATAGTAACCTCCAGATGCAAATGGTTTGCAAATACTCGTTTATTGTACATCCATTAAGAGAGGTTGTCAATAGGTGTTTCAAGGAAATGAGACAGCCTTGATATGAAGTCATTCAAAATAGATGATTTATGTTTTAAATGGTCATATGTTTCTTGCTGTGGTAAAATCATGGTGAAGAAAACGACACTGATCAAAGCGCAATCCTACAAACGCGGACACCATTGGCTTGACGCACCCAATCAATCAGTTTTGAGGGACACTTTATGCATTTCAAGAACGTCAAGAGTATCTTGTCATCCAAAAACGGCATGAACCTTTTTCGGGGATGTACCCATGGATGTATCTATTGTGATTCAAGAAGTGACTGTTATCATATGGATCATCTGTTTGAAGACGTCCTGGTCAAGGAGAATGGGCTTGCTTTGTTGGAAACGGAACTTCTTCGCAAGAGAAAAAAGTGTATGATTTCAACCGGGGCGATGACCGATCCCTACATTGCCGCTGAAATGGACATCAGGGTGACCAGGAGGGCGATCGAGATCATCGAAAGACTTGGGTTCGGTCTATCCATCCAGACCAAGTCAGACCGCATTCTAAGAGACCTTGATCTCTTCAAACGGATCAGCCAAAAGACAAAGTGCGTGGTCCAGATGACCCTCACGACCTATGATGATGATCTGTGTGCCATCCTTGAACCGAATGTTTCAAGAACGTCTGAAAGGCTGTCGGTGCTAAGGACGATGAGAGATGAAGGCATCGAGACAGTGGTTTGGTTGTCACCGTTGTTGCCGTGGATCAATGACACATTGGACAATGTGACAAACATCCTGAATGCCTGCATCGAGGCCAAGGTCAAGGGCATGATCTGGTTTGGGGCCGGCATGACACTAAGGGATGGGAACCGGGCGTATTACTACCAGAAACTGGATGAACACTTTCCAGGGCTCAGATCACGTTATGAGCAGCGGTTCGGGAACCGCTATGTCATCATGAGTGAGAACCATGAAGTACTAGACAAACTGGTCAGGGAAAAGTGTGAGGCACATGGCATCATGCATGACCCCAATGAGATTTTCGCCTATATGGCCACCTTTCCTGAGAAACATCCATATCAACAACTCTCAATGGATCTATGAACAGATGATTCTGATCGGTTCATGATCAAGACATAGGACAACCAAGCGAAGGAGACTAAAATGAATACCAAAATCATTATCTATTCAAAGACTGGGAACACCTTGAGTGTTGCCGAAAGACTCAGTGAGGCCATCAACGCGCCAATTGAGCGGGTTGAGGCCGAGGATGACAATCCGAATATCTCACATCCGGTTCTGACAGTGACGCCGGCGGTGGACGCCGATCACATCGTTTTCGCATCACCGGTCCACGGGTTTCAGCTGGCGCAGATCATGAGATGCTATCTCGAAGGTCTTCCGGATTTGTCGGGAAAGACCGTTGATCTTTTCATCACCCATGCCTTTCCATTTTGCTGGATGGGTGGACATATGGCACTGCGACAAATGAAGAAACTGGTGGTCAAGAAAAACGGCAAAATCAAAAAAGTGACATGCATCAACTGGTCCAGAAAAAGGGAGAAGACCATTAACGACATGATTGGGGGATAAGGTATGAAAAAGCGTCATATCATTTTGATTGTCGCCATTCTCGTGGTCATCGCAGTGGTGATCACAGTGGTTTTGATGGTTCAACGAAGTGAGAGAAACATTGAGGAAATGATGAAGATCACCCTGACGGATCCTGATCTGATGGAGCTTGAGGATGGCATCTATGAGGGGTCTTATGGGACCATTCCGATCGCTGTCAAAGTCACCGTGACGATTGTAGATCATAGGATTACGAACATCACGATTGATGAGCATGTCCATGGGCAAGGGGAGCAAGGTGAGATCATCATCAGCCAGGTGATTTTCAATCAGTCGATTGAAATTGATCTGATTGCAGGCGCGACCTATAGCAGCAAAGCCATTCTTTTGGCCATTGATGACGCGCTTTCACCTGACGCATGAGATGACCACATCTGAGCGTCTTGTCATCAGAGTCGCAACCGCTGATGATGCGCCTGGCAAAGGTTATGTGCACTACCGATCATGGATAGAGACCTATACCGGAATTTTTGACTCAAAGGTTATGGATCATTTGTCTTTGGAGCGGTCAGTCGCCATCGCGAGAGACCATCCGGAAAACACCTACGTTGCCCTCTATGATGGCGTCATTGTGGGCTTTTCATGTTATTTGGAGGCGCGTGATGATGACCTCCATGATGCGGGTGAGGTGATGGCGCTTTATGTGCTCAAAAGCCAACAGGGTCTAGGGATTGGAAAGGCTTTGATGAAGAATGCGCTCACCGCTTTGAAGGGCTATGATACCATTGTCATCTGGGTGCTGGAGTCCAATCTTCAGGCCATCGGATTTTACCGCCATATCGGTTTTTCCACTGACGGAAAGAGCAAGGAGATCTTAGGGCGGAAGGCCATCAGGATGACTCTTGATCTCCTCTAGTGTCTTTGATCAATCATTTCTGCAACCCGGTCATTCGCGGGTTGTTTTGCTATTTGATCCCCCTAGTGTTTCTTTGGTCATCAGTAACGAAAGCGCAGGCGACATTGAAAATCATCCTACCAAACGTCCCTGATTTGGTGTAGAATACGGTCAAGGAGATGAGACGATGAAACCAACCATGATCTTGGTCTTGATGATCACACTCTTGCTCATGGCAACATCATGCCGTGACTTCAGTACGCCTGTCGAACTGATTGATCTTTTTCCAATGCAAGGGCGTATCAATCCTGGAGATGACGTCACAGTCGCTATTGACCTATTCAATCAAAGTGATCAAAAACAGTCTTTCACGCTTGACTTTGAGCTCATCTCATGGAAGGATTCATATGACCTCGGGACTTTGTCAACAAACATCGATGCATCAGAAAATAGGCGTTTGGAACATCGTCTCGCGGTTCCAAAGACCAACCATCAGGGGTATGTGCTCAAGGTCGCCTTGGGAGACAGCCAGATCAGGACCACAGCCCTCGATGTCTCATCAGACTTCAACACATTTCCCAGATATGGCTATCTCACAGATTATGATCATCTCTCAGATGAAGCGATCGAAAAGCTCTATGAGACGTTTCTCAAACATCATATCAATGGGCTTCAGTTCTATGATTGGCAGGATCAGCACCATCGACCTCTTGCTCAAGATGAGGACGGTATGCTTTTGCCAACTTGGAATGATGTGAGCAACACATCTGTCCATGGCGAAACCGTCAGAAAACTGATCGATCGGGCACATGACAGCAACATGGTCGCTTATGCCTACAATTTGCTTTATGGCGCCTATCAAGACGCTCATGAAGATGGCGTGTCTTGGTCATGGGGACTCTATATGGACCCAAATGGCACAGAAGTCGACCGACATGAGCTTCCTACGGGATGGGAAACGCCATCTATTAAGATGATGGATCCAGGCAATTCGCTCTGGCAAGACTATCTGATCAAGGCGATGGCAGATGTCTTTGAAGCCTTTCCATTTGATGGCTGGCATATCGATCAATTGGGTTATCGGGGCATCAGATATGATGCCCGAGGCAACCAGATTGATCTGATCGAAGCCATGCTTGGGTTTCTGGTCAATGCCCAAGAAACCCTTGATCGGCCCATGATTTTCAATGCGGTTGATGGATATGGTCAAACCCGCATTCATGAAAGGTTGATCGACCTGCAGCCTTATCACGAGGTATGGAGCGCGGATTCCTATCACGATCTTGTGCAAATCATTGATGATGTCTTTGAGGCGACAGATGGCAAGAAGAAAGCGATTTTGGCGGCTTACCTGCATCGTCATGCATCAGATCAGTCAATCAGTCAGAATCTGCCTGCCGTTCTTCTGCTCAGGGCAGCGGTCTACGCCAGTGGTGGATCATTGCTGATGATCGGTGATCAGGGGTTGCCTGATCACGAGTACTTGCCTCACCAGCATTATGTCATGTCTGAAGAGATCGAGGCAGCTGTCAGGGCATACGATGATTTCATGGTTGCCTACCAGCATTTGCTCAGGGGACCGTTTCAAAGCACCACCCTCAAAGCGACCATTGAAGGGCAGACCTTGACATCCGCCGGCCTTGGCAATACCCTTTGGGGACGTCAGTTTGAAGGGGATGAGGCGGATGTCCTGCATCTTGTCAATCTGGTTGGAAACACCCGTGACTGGCGTGATGTCTCTTTCTCAAAAGTGATGCCGAAGACGATTCGTGATCTTGTGATAAGGGTAGAAAGCGAGACCCTCTATCAAAGCGTGCGCCTGATGTCTCCAGAGATCAACCAAGGGATCCCAGTCGATCTTCGGGTGACACAGCACATGGTTGACGGCACCAACCATGTGACAATCACCATTCCCTCGCTCTCAATCTGGGATATGATTGTCTTTATCAAATGAGCAACCTATTGAGATTGACAAAGGGATTTCAAAGGCCATCAAAGATAGGGTTCAAAACAGAAAACCAAGCAAAAAAGTCGCTAAAATACAAACATAGACGTTTTATTGCATTTCATTGAAATCGCTGATGACCTATAATACGGGATGTACGACATCAGTGAATGCGCTTACAAACACGACTTATAGGAGGCGTCAAATGAAACAAAGAATGTTATTGATGATGATGTTGTTGCTGGTTCTCTCGTTTCTTTTCGCATGTGAGGATATTGAAGATGAAGGTGTGACCATCACCTATTGGCATACCCATGGTGATGCTGAAAATGATGCGCTCACAAACGTTGTTCTCCCGATGTGGAATGAACTCCACCCCGACATCACCGTTGATGTCGTCCGTCAGGACAGCAGTCAGTACCATGAGATGATCGTGATCTCCTTTGGAACCGGAAGTGGTCCCGATGTCGCCAGAATCGATATCACAAACACGGCATCTTACGCCGCGGAAGGCGGACTTGTCGCTTTGAATGACTATGATGATTTCGATGCGTTGGCGGCAACCTTTCTTGATGGACCTCTGTCAACAAACCTTTACAAAGGCGATTATTATGGGCTTCCCTTGGATACCAACTGCAAAGTCGCTGTTGTGAACACGGTGTTGTTGGAAAGCGAACTCGGTCTGACCGAGATCCCGGAAACGATGGAAGCATTCATCGAAGCGGCCCGTGGAAGAGGCACGCACTCGATCAATGTGTCCGGTGTCGGTGACTGGGATCTATACCCCTATTTCTGGTTG
>JAGYLU010000067.1 GCA_018400755.1 Acholeplasmataceae bacterium | reverse complement strand
AATCAAGGCTCGCCTCAGACATAGGGCAATCAGTGAGAGACGAACATTTCAGGAAGTACTGACAATCTACTAAATAGAAAGGACATTGTATCGGCTGTCTGTCTCCCGGTACAAAGACCATTTTGTTTTGAAGGGAGGCATTTTGCTCTATGCCCTCTTTCAAGGCGATTATATGCGGGGGACAGCCGATGTCGATCTTCTGGGACAACTTGTTTCGAATCGCATCGAGGATATCAATGACATATTCACTGACATTTTTCGAATTGAGTATCCTGAAGATGGAATTGTGTATGACATTGGTTCACTTCAAACAAAAAGAATCTCCGAATTCAAGAAGTATCCGGGCGTGAGGATCTCCGTTGAAGGATTTCTTGACCGTACAAAAGTCATGGTGCATATCGATCTCGGTTTTGGTGACAGCGTCTATCCCCAATCGGTTTCAATGGAATATCCGACACTGCTAGAACAACCGGCACCAATCATCAGGGCCTATTCAAAAGAATCCGTGATTGCCGAGAAGTTTGAAGCAATTGTATCGCTTGGTAAGGCCAACAGCAGGATGAAAGACTTTTATGATCTTTATGCCCTTATTCATTCTTTTGACTTCGACCGTATGACAATAGCGGAAGCAATTCAAGAAACCTTTTCAAACCGACACACACCCCTTGATGACATCATCGCATTTCATTCGGATTTTGCAATGGATGCAAATCGGAAGAAAATGTGGAAAGCATTTATTGATGGTAAGAACATATCCTTAAACATCGAACTTGAAGATGTCATCCCAGTGATCATGAACTTCTTGACCCCATTAGTGAGTCGGATTCGGAATCAAACGGTTGAGACGGGAAGGTGGAACTGCAAGACGCTATCGTGGACAGATGGATAGATTGAATGGATTTGGGGCGGTTTGAATACATTTTCGGATGAGTCTGTCTATCCAGTTGAACCAACGCTACTGATTTTTTCTTGGCCATTAAGATGTTCATAATGAGTAGGTTGTCAAAGACTTACAAATATGACTGAAACATGAAACGGGAGAATCATGCATTCGGTTTGACATGGGCGTTTGCATCTTTCGATTAAGACAAAACAAAAGACCTTTCAGCATGTCCCTTTGATGGGAGAGACGATGAAAGGTCTTTTTCTCTCATGTCATTGAGTCGACATCTATGGGGAGGCCAACGATGGTTTTTGTCTCGAAAAACGGATGTATAGGGATGAGTGTTATCCTTTGACAGATCCGGCAGTCAGTCCCGATATGAAGTACTTTTGGAGACTGAGATAGAAGACCACTACTGGAATCATCGCGAGGGTTGTCATGGCAAAGACGAATCCCCAGTCTGTTCGGTTATGGGCTTGGAAAAACATCGTGACCGCGACCGGGATGGTCCTGAGCACATCTTTTTTCAAAATGGCCTGTGACCATCCGAGTTCCTCAAAGGGGAAGAGAAAGTTCAGGATACTCACCGCGGCGATGGCGGGTGAGGCCATCGGCAGGATGATATGGCGATAGACCGAGAAAACAGAACCACCATCGATGAAGATAGACTCGTCAAGCTCATAGGGAATATGATCCTCGATGTATCCCCGGATCATGAAGGTTGAGAAGGGAATGACCCACGCCGCATAGAAAAGTATGACGCCCCAGAGGCTGTTCATCAGATTGAAACGGACGGCGAGCTCAAATTGCGGGACAATCATGGCGAGACCGGGAATCAACATGACAGAGATGATCATCGCATAAAAGATATTTTTGAAGGGAATCGGGAGTCTCGCAAAGGCGTAGGCGAGGAGGGAAGCCACCAAAGATGAGATCAAGACCGTCATCAGTGAGACAAAGATGGTGTTGACCATGTATCTCAAAATGGCGGTGTTCATGATGACATAGATGTAGTTTTCGATCGTGAGCATCCCTTTTTTGGGAAACAGGACTGGCGGATAGGTGAATGTCTGGCTGTTTTCCTTGAGTGATGAGATGACCATATAGACCATGGGGATGACAACAATCATCAAACCAATCAGAAGCAAGCCAATCCTGATGCCCTTTTGGAGGGTGCGCTTATGGTGATGGTTCATCTTCTGTCCTCCTTTTGCCTGAAGACAACAAAAATGAGGACCGTGATGGTGATGATGATCAGGGTGATGATCATCGATAGGGCTGCGGCGTATCCCATATCCAGGGCTTCAAAAGTCTTGAAATACATCCAGGTCAGAACGACCTCGGTCTGATGGGCGGGATTCCCATTGGTGAGCACCGTGATCGGGGTATAGGTGTTGAACGCCCCAATCATCAACATGACCGATACAAAGAGGAGGGTGCCTTTGATCCCGGGCAAAGTGATGAACCTGAACCGTTGGGAAGCATTCGCCCCATCGATCTCGGCCGCCTCGTAAAGCGATTTTGGAACCGCTTGGAGGGCCGCCAGGAAGATCACCATGTTCCACCCAATCCCCTTCCAGATGCCTAACAGCATCGCAGCGAAGAGGGCACTCCATCTGGTTGAGAGCCATCCGATATGGGTGTCGGTGATTTTGATGATATCGGTCAAAAAGTAGTTGAATAGGCCGGCATTTGAGAAGATGTAGCGAAACAAGAGCGCAACAACAACCCATGAGGTGATGACCGGCAAATAGTATCCCAGACGGAAGAACACCGAAAACCGTGTGATGCCGTGGATCAGAAGGGCGACACCAAGTCCGATGACCATTTGCATGGGCACCGTGATGAAGGCGTAGGCAAAGGTGTTCACGATGGCCACGGCGGCGATCGGATCGTTTAGGACAGCCTGGTAGTTGGCAAGCCCGATGTAGGGACTGATCTGTTGATAGCCGATTTGCCAATCGAAGAAGCTCATGATGAGCATTTTTCCCATCGGATAGAAGGTGAAGAGCACGACGAAAAGGAATCCGGGAAGAAAAATAGCCCAGATACGTGGATCTTTCATGGCTTTGGGATGGGTTCTAGTGGTCATCATGGCATCCTTTCGTTAAGACGTGGCCTGTCAAAGGAGGAGCGACAGGCCACTTTTTGACGCATATGATCAGTTAGATAGCAAAAGGTCGATCTCAGCCGCCGCTTCATCGAGCGCGGTCTGAACAGGCTTGTCACCGGTGATGGCCAAGGCGACCTTGGCCGCGATGATGTTTTCAACCTCACTCCACTCTGCGATGACCGGACGGGCTCTGGCGGAAAGGAGCGCTTCAGCGAACACTGGAAGCAAAGGCATGGCCGCGATGGCTTCGGGATCTTCCAAGGCTTCAAGATTGACAGGCATCTGTCCGACTTTGGCCATTTCGACCTGAGCGTCCTTTGACACCATGAACTTGACAAATGCCCAAGCGGCTTCCTGTTTGGCAGTTGGTGATGCTTTGAACATCATGAAGTTCTCGCCACCAAGGACACTGACTGACCCAGCGGAACCAGCGGGCAGAGGGATGGCATCATAGGTGATGCCGGCAGCGTTGTTGGAAGCACCCCGCCATGGTCCGTCAAGCTGCATGGCATATGTGCCAGCGGCCCATCCGTCGGTGTCACCAATCGCGCCCGGATCCATGGAAGGTCCGGCAAGCGCACCAGCGGCGTAAAGGTCTGCGAGCTGTTGGATCACGTCGACATTGGTCTGGCTGTTGATGTAGCCAGTCGCTGTCGTGTTGTCAGGAGAGAGGACTTCGCCGCCTTCGCTCCACAAATATGGTCCGACATTCCAAATACCGGTCCATGGCTCAACCATGCCAATCACTGATCCTTCGGTCAGGGCTTGGGCAGCTAGCCACACTTCAGCAAGGGTGGTTGGGACTTCAACCTCGGCAGCCTCAAGCAATGTCTCGTTGTAGAAGAGGATCTTGGTGTTCGTATTGGCCGCGATCCCATAGTAGGTGTCTCCCATCAGGTTAGAGCTATTGGGCTGGGCAAGGACGGTCAAAGCGACATCATCATAGTCATCAAAGGTGTCCATCGCGAGCAAGGTGTTCAAACTTTGAAACTGCGGGACAAAAGCGATATCGCCTCTGAGGACATCGGGGAGAACACCAGTCTGGGCACCGAGAACGACGCTGTTCTTGAGGTTGGCCCATTCCATGTAGACGTGTTCGACTTCGATGTTGGCATTGGCCGCTTCGAAGTCTTCGATCAGGCTTTCAAGGACGACTATCTGGCCGTCGCTTGCTGAATAGTTGTGCCAGAATTCGATGGTGACGGTGTCACCTTCGGTTGATTCGCACCCGGCGATGGACACAACCGACAATAACAAGAGGGCAATCGTGATCAATAGTTTTGGTTTCATTTTTTTCTCCTTTTTTCAAATCATTTTGTGCGTCTCCATACAATCAAGGTCGACCTGTTTCTGACACCATCCCTTCCGGAATGCGGATGATTTGAAATGTCCCGGCGTTTATATGAATGTGGATCTCTTGTGCGCGTTCAATTTGGGTGATGCCTATAATCTCATCAAGATGGAGCGTGTAAGTCTCTTTCGAGAGATTGAAGAGGCATAAGACATGGTCGTCATCTGACGTCCTTTCGATCAGGTAGACCTGATCGGATAAGGCGGCGTGGACAAATGAGCCGTGTTTGAGACTCGGATGAATCTCTCGTTTTGAGAGGGTATCCTGATAGAAGGAAAACCAGTTGTTCCTTGACGTTTCCCAGGGCATTGGTTTTCGGCAGTCAGGATCGTTTTGACCGGTGAGGCCAAGTTCGTCACCATAGAAGATGACGGGGATTCCGATCATGGCGACAAGACATCCGATCGCCAGCTTCAGACCATGCGGATTGTCTTTGGCGATGGTTCTGATTCTTTTGGTGTCATGGCTTCCAAGCAGATTGTAGGACAAATGCCACATTGGCCTGGGCATCGAAAAGAGGATGTCTTCGACGTGGCTCTTGAAGGTATTGGCATCGATGGTATTGGTGATGAAAAAGTTGATCAGAAGGTCTCTCAGCCGATAGTTCATCACGGCATCAAAGACATCACCCTGAAGCAGGTCATGGCCATTTTTCCATGATTCGCCGACCAGATAAAGGTCTTTCTTATGGGCGGCGACGTGGTTTTTGAAAGCATGCCAGAAAGGCAGGTCAATCTCATCAGCAACATCCAAGCGCCAACCGTCAATGTCGGATTTGTTGATCCATGAGGATCCGACATCAAGCAGGTATTTCCTGACATCCGGGTTGCTGTGATTCAGTTTCGGCATCCATTTGTAGTCACCGACACAGGCATAATTGCGTTTTTGTTGGTTGACCTTGTCACCATGGAGATCGAACCAGTCAGCAACCATGCTCTTGTTTCCATGCCTGATGACATCTTGAAACCAGGGGTGATGATAACCCACATGGTTGAAGACACCATCGAGGATGATTTTGATGTCCAAGGCATGAGCCGATGAGACCAAGTGGTTCAGATCTTCAGTTGTCCCGAATGTGGGATCGATCGCATGGTAATCGGTGGTGTCATATTTATGGTTGGATGTCGCTTTGAAGATGGGTGTCAAGATGATCATGTTGACACTGAGTGACTTCAGATAACCAAGTTTTTCTGTGATGCCTTTCAGGGTCCCGCCAAAGACATTGGTCCTAGTCGGTCTGGATTGCCAGGGGATCAGATCCTGACGGTCGTCCAGACGGTTGAACCTGTCCACAAAGATGTGATACCCAATCGCACCTTGAGCCCAAGAGGGGGTTTCGATGATGTCGTTTTGATTGGTGTAGAGATATTGGAAACAGGTTTGGGGAAACGCTTCGGTCAAACCTTCAGGACTGTAATAGAGGGTGTTGTCTTGTTCCTTGATCTCAAAGACGTATTTCAGATATCTGGCGGTCTCTTTCAAGACGAGAGTGCCGTGATACCAAACCGATTGGATTTTCTTTGACGCATCAAGGGTCTTCAGGTCCAGGGCGTATGTTTTTGTGGGATGAGCCCGTTTGAACCAGATCAGCCGAACCGTGCAAGGACCGGCGTCAAAAAGTCTGAGACGGACATCCAAGGTGTCTTTTCTGATGGGATAGATGTATGAACGGGTTTCCTCGTGCAGTGGAATCATCATTGATGTGGGCAAGTCCGAACGCAAGGACTTGCTGCTCCTTCTTGGATTGTGGGTTATGTTTCCCTTTGTTCGATCACAGTTGAGATCAAAATACCCTGGTCAGCGGTTTTTCCGTGTGAGATCTGGTCAAAGAGCAGTTGTGCCGACCTGAATCCGAGTTCAAACACGTCGACGTTGACAGTTGAGATTGACGGATAGGAGAGTTCAGCGGTCTGTCTGTTGTCATAACTGATGAGACTGATGTCTTCAGGGACCTTGAGACCATGGTCAAGGATGGCTTTTAGGACACCGAAGGAGAGCATATTGTCAGCACAGATGACAGCATCAGGGATATTGGTGCCGGACAATAGTCTTTTCATATGAAGCTCACCGTTTTCTTTGGTGTTCTCACAAGAGACCACCAAGGTCTCATCGATTGGGATACCTGACTGTTTTAGGGCATGGATGTAGCCTTCATGGCGGCGTCTGTTGAAGAGTTCATGGGATTGAAGACCGATGAAGGCGATGGTTTTCTTGCCGTTGGCAAGAAAACGGTATGTGGCGAGTTCGGTGCCCTTGCGGTTGTCGATATCAATCCAGCTGACAG
>JAGYLU010000066.1 GCA_018400755.1 Acholeplasmataceae bacterium | reverse complement strand
CACTCAACGTCCCACTTTCAATCCGACCAGTGACAGTTATGACAGATACGTCATCACCAATGGCCGCGTTATCTGTCAGCCATCCCTTGATACGGGCAACAAAAGGCACCCGCATGGTATCAAGAGGGACGTGCGCACTGCGTTCAAGTGGCTTCAAAATGGTTTGGGTAATCAGCACCCAAGTGCCTTTTTTGACCATGGAATCATCTCCTGTTCTTCATATCAACGACAATGACGGGAATAAAAAGGAAACCTGATGATTTCCTCTTATGATGTCTCAAGCAAGTCTCGCATGTCTCCGAGAATGGCTCTCGGGACGGGCAGATCAATCATGGTTCTCAGTCCTGGACGGGCATTGATGACATGAGGAATCATATTGACACACATGGCGATGGTGCCTAGGCCACCATCAATCTCCGGAGAGATGGTCATATGGACCTCGGGTCTGCCTTGCAGACGAATCCGGTCTTTGGTTGTGGTTCCCCCAAGTTCCGGTTCAATTTGCTGAGGGTGGATCATATTGATCATGACACGGCCATCAGAGATCCCTTGGCCGGTCATGTTGATGCCGGCAAGCGTGCCTTTCTTGGCTTCGCCGTAAGGGCTTTTTCGATCTTCAGTCGCGATGATCGGCGCCATATCCTGTTCAAAATGGTCAAGCTTGATCCCAAGTGCGTCAGCAATCATATAAACACTTTCCTTGAATCCGACATGCCCGGCCAATGTGCCATCGCTCTTGCGTCGGTTGTATTCATCCAAGGTGATCCCAACCCCTTGCTCGTGCATGACCGCAGGTCCGAAAGGACTGAGGCTGTTGACCCGCTCCGCTTCGATCATGGTGACATCACGCATCACACCGGATAACGCGACCACCAACAAGTCCATGATGAATCCTGGGTTGATGCCGGTCCCAAGGACGCTCACACCTTTGGCTTTGGCAGCCTGGTCCATCGCTTTGGTCATGACTTCATGACCAGCCCTCGGATAGGCCATCTCCTCAGCGGTCGAGATGACATTGACACCATAAGAAACGGCTTTCAAGATCTTCTCGTATGCCCCTTCGACAAAACTGTCGGTCGCAAGCAACAAGACATCGGCTTTGACCGATGACAAGAGAGCGTCAATATCGTCAGTGATTGAAACGCCATGGTGCTCAGGGCGGTTCAAGACGGTGGTGAAGGGTTTTCCGATCAGGGCTTGGTTCAAGTCAACGACACCGACCACGGTGACACCTTTCTTGTCCAAGAGCATGTCGGCCATCCCGCGGCCCATTGCGCCAAAACCCCAGATAATGACTTTGATGTTTTCCATGGGTGTTCTCTCCTTATGGGTTGTTGTGAAAACGTCCGAGGACGAAGAAATAATCAGAAAACCGGTTCATGAGAGCAAGCGTTTGGGGATTCATGGCCTTAAGATCAGCCAAGACCGACATTTCCCGTTCCGCTCTTCTGACCGTGACACGGGCCATGTTCAACCAAGAGGCAGCCGGATTCTGATCAAGTTTGATGAATTTCCTCAAAGGTTCCATCTGGTTTTGATAATGATCGCGATCCGTTCTTCAAATCCGCTTCACTTGATCGGCGGTGATGATGGTCTTTTTTCAGGATCATCAAGAGCGATCTCGTGGGCGATACTGAATAAGAAATCGCGGACCTGGAGCAGTTCTTCCTGAATGACAGCATCCAAAGACGGTTTGGCCATCAAAACAACCGCTATCAAACTTCATCAACAGCGCCATTGACGCTGATCTCAAGGCCTGTCTTGTGAACGTTTCGTCAGGGATCGGTTTGTCCCTGATCGCCCCGTTTGGTATAGATTTTCGCGTCTTCCCTCCCGGATGTATGGTTTTCTAAAATGCTTTGATGTGTGTGTGTGCAAATCCTTCAGATCACTTGATCTCACGTCATCGTCTTGGTCTGAACTGATCAGATCTTGACGTTCTCAGAATCTCTTTCGACTTGAAGTGTCTTGCCGTCTGGTTTTTCAAGACAAAGAACCAATCATCATCGGCCTCTTTGCCAAGTGTGTTGACCAAAACGTCTCATGTCATCAAGATCACCCGTCAGTCGTTTGCTGATGAGACGTTCAAGATTGGGCTACCCCAACCTGACCGTAAAACAAATGCCATGTTCACCTGTTTCTTCTCTTCCCTGATGAAATCAGGTTCCTCCAAAACCACCTTGTCACTGGTCTTCAAAAGAGATGAACTTATAGCCTTGATAGACCAGCTCACCCATCCCCTTCCGAGAATCCAAAATACTTTTCTTTTCCGACATCAAGCGTGATGCGCTTGTTCTTATCCCGAAGCGCATGTGATACCCTTTGTCCACTCCAGCCACTGTGGATGGCTTCAACGGTGACGATCAGATGCTCAACTGGCATCCGCCGGTTTCTCCTGATGTTTCTGATGATCACGATCACTGCGATCAAAAATGCCAAAACACCTAAGAAGATGCCGCCTATCACTCAACCAAATGAAATCAATGCCTGTATCGATCATGTGTTCACCTACTTGCAGATGGCGACAATCATGTCGCCTTGTTCTAGCATGAGTGTTTCTGGTGTGTCAAGTTGCCTTGAAGGATCCGGGTGAACCCATCCTTGATGACACTGATGACTCCAAATTCATGGTTTCGCTACCATCCCGGAGATGATGAGAGAGATCAGATGCCGATCCAACGTGAGCGGCAACGGATTCTCAAAGATACTCTGACGATAGGTGTAGACCTCGTAAGTCTCATCTTCCGCGTCATCCTCATCATAGGTCAGAAGATCCTCATAAAGCGGGTATAGATACCTGTCTTTCGACAACTGGGTCATCAGACGGCTGATGTATTTGTTTGAAATGATGGTGTTCTTGATGTTATAGCCCTGAGCGATGTCGACATGTCTTGGATCAAGGAGCCTGATCACGATTTCCCCGCACTGTGCTCTCTTGCCACATCCTGGATCATCAAAAGGGTCACCAACACCTCGGAGTCGACATCCTGATCCATCAGGAAGTCCTCTGAGAGGATCAGAATCGTGTCAATCTTATCAATTGCACCGGTTTGTTCCCTGATGGTCTTCGCATCATTTGAGGATACCATCGTCACCTCTACCTTGGCTTGGTTCTCCCGTTCAAAGAGCCGGATGGAATCCAGGATGTAATCAAGTTTGCGGTTGGTTCCAAAGATCACCAGATTCAATGGCTGATATCTCGTATATGACCTGATTTTGAGTGGTTTGGGATCAGCTGGTCCGATTCTTCTTAACGAATGGATGTCATCCCTGTTCTCAGCCAACACATAGGTCTTCCCTTCGAGCGTGTAAATCGGAATCGCCTTGTCATGGGTCAAAAGGTAATCCTTTACATCCCGTTCTTCGATGGCGTAGAATTCCGCCCCATCAAAGGAAAAAAGCTCTTGATAAACATTGTTCAGTGCGGGCATCAGAAGGGTTTGGGCAATCAACCGTCCCATCAGCTCATCAGGCATAATGGTCAAAATATGGATGTTTCCCGGTGTCTCTTTCCCAATCTTGTTCTTGATGAGTGCGGCACTGTCCGGATCCTTGATCTCAACAATCACGGTCTGTTCGATGGTTGTCTCAAGCGAACAGACAAGCATCACTGTCTTCATCGCCAGGATATCCTTGTGATAGGTCATCTGACCACGGGCTGCTTCCTCATCTGAGAGAACAATGACGGCACGGGCACGGGAAGCTGAGACATCTTCGAGATCACTTTTTGAGAAAACATCACCTTGCCTGACGATGATGTTCAGGCGTTTTTGTCCCCGGTGTCTGTTTTCTGTCAGTTTCCGTTTCAGATTCCGTTCAATCTCTTCCTTCTCACGATCACTCATGATGACAACCGTTGTCGTCTCATCATCATGACCATAGTCATTGATCAGTTCAAGTGCTTTATGGTTCCAGTTCAAAATCAGGATATGGTCATAAAGGTAAGCCTTGTTTCGCCCTTGCCTGGCCGCGTCAATGACGGAAGCGAAGAGACTTGCCATATAGGCGATGATGCCTCCTGAGAAGGTGATCATCGATGTGATGATGACAACGATTGAAATGATCCTGATCGAGACATCGGTGGCAGGGTCGAACCCCGTTCAAGCATCCATGTGATGCCTGATTCTAAAGTGCGCCAGCCACGTTTCCACAGGGTTCCGGGCACCACATAGGCCAATACCGACAGAGCCAAAACTAGCAAATACATTAACATGATGATACCTTAAAGCAATAGTAAGCCTCTTATTCTGTTCCCGCTTGATGGAGAGATACCTTTGATACGGTTCATAAGTCCATCCTCCTAAGCATATTCAATCCAAAAAACACTTGAAAACTCGATGCGGTGTCCGTCCGGATCACGGGCGAAGAAATGGGTGATCTTGAATAAGGTTGGATTGGTCTTGACTGGGTCGCAGAGGATGCCATGGCTCATCAGTTGATCTCTGACATCAATGACGTCTTCGACTCGCTCATAGACAAAGGTCAGACAGTCATCGCTTGAACTTGTTTTCTTGAAGTGGTCACAAAACCCAATCTTACCATGACCGAATAGATCAAAAATCAGACAAGCCCCCTGATCCTTCCATAACTTGAAGCCCAATAGACCCTCATAAAACTGACGTGTCGTCTTCAGGTCTTTCGAATGGTAAAAACCAATAAAGTCAATCATTCTTTAAACCCTCCGAATCTCTCTTTCCATTATACATCATTGGCCCTGTTTTTCGAGGCCTTGAACCGGAATTCACACGCATCAGATCAGAGCTTTATGACGCCTTTTGGCTCATTCATCCCAAAGGGATGGCCACAATCACTATGAAAACTGTTTCTGAAAGCACTCTACATTGACAAAGAGAGTCTCAAAGCGTATAGTTGATGATGGGAGGAATGACAATGAAGAAGAAAATCATCATCATCGGAGGCGTCGCCGGTGGCGCGACAACAGCGGCCCGGCTGAGACGTCTTGACGAACACGCGGACATCCTACTTTTTGAACGCGGCGAATACATCAGTTTTGCAAACTGTGGTCTACCTTATCATATCGGGGGCATCATCAGCGCCCGTGATTCTTTGATTGTCCAAACTGTCAAAGACATGAGTGACAAATTTAGGATTGACATCAGGACACTCAGCGAAGTCACATCCATCAACCGTGAGACCAAGACGGTCTCTGTGACCAATCTTGAAACCAATGACACCTACGTGGAATCCTACGACACGCTCGTGATCTCCACGGGTGCCGTACCAGTCAAACCACCGATTCCAGGGATCAAAGAGGCAAAGAATCTCTTTACCTTGAGAAACATCCCTGATATGGATACCATCAAAGACTTCATCAAGGACCATCGTCCGAAGAAGGCCGTTGTCATCGGCGGTGGCTTTATCGGGGTTGAAATGATGGAGAATCTCCACCATCTCGGTCTTGACGTCTCTTTGGTTGAGATGGCCCCTCAGGTCATGGCCATGTTTGACTATGAGATGGCCCAAATCATCCATCAGCACATCGTTGACAAACACGTCGGACTCGTGCTCTCAGATGGTGTCAAGTCCTTTGAGCACGAAGGCAAGAAGATTGTGTTGTCAAGTGGTACTGTCCTGATGAGCGATCTCACCATCTTCGCCATCGGTGTCAGACCCGATAACATCCTGGCCAAAGAAGCCGGTCTCGAACTGAATGCCAGGGGCGCCATCAAGACCGATCGTCACATGCGAACATCCGATCCCGACATTTATGCCATTGGTGACGTCGTTGACGTCCCCAATCTCGTCAGTCATGAACTGATGTCAGCAGCCCTTGCCGGACCCGCCAACAAACAGGGTCGGATTGTCGCCAACAACATCTGTGGCATCGAAGAGACTTATGAAGGCACACTCGCCACTTCGGCAGCCAAAATCTTTGATAAGAATGTCGGCAGCACCGGTTTGAACGAGAAAACCCTCAAGACTCTTAAATGGCCTTACAAGGCTATCCATATCCATCCGACATCACATGCGTCCTACTATCCGGGGGCTGAACCGATTTCCATGAAGGTCTTGTTCAATCCTGAGACCGAAGAGATCTATGGTGCTCAGGCAATCGGTGGTGAAGGCGTTGACAAACGCATCGATGTCCTTTCAACCGCCATTCACGCCAAAATGAAAGTCACCGACCTCAAGAACCTTGATTTGGCTTACGCCCCGCCGTTCTCATCGGCCAAGGACCCTGTCAACATGGTTGGTTTCGTGGCCGAAAACATCCTAAACGGTCTGGTTGAAACCATCAGCTGGAGCGATATGCAAGATCTCTCATCCAAGGGTGCCTATGTCCTAGACATCCGCGAGGAACCGGAGGTCATGCTTGAATACCTTCCGGGGTCAGTCAATATTCCTTTGACAGTTCTGAGATCCCGCCTGGATGAGATTCCCAAGGATCAGGAAATCTATGTTTATTGTGCGGTTGGCACACGCGGTTACACCGCGGCCAGAATCCTTTCCCAACACGGATTCAACGTCAAGAATCTGGATGGGGGATTCAAGTCATACAGTTGTGTCTTCGACCAGAACGGCAGTGAGATCTGCTTCACCCTGACCGATGACCTAGGCATTCCGGTCGCCCCGAAGACCCCCATCGAAGATGCCATCCCCATCGTCAAGGACACCGCTGTCACCATCTCACTCGATGCCTGTGGGCTTCAGTGTCCAGGCCCGATTGTCCAAGTCTTCAAAACGATGCAGGACATGAAGGAAGGACAGATCCTTGAAGCCAGAGCTTCTGATCCCGGCTTCATGAAAGACATTGGCACCTGGGCAAACAAAACCGGAAACACGTTATTGAATGTCACCCGTGAGGACAAGATCATCACGGCTTATGTCCAAAAAGGCAAAGATGTGACCAAAGCCTCCGGTTATGAGGTCAAGGACCATAAGGACGGCACAAC
>JAGYLU010000065.1 GCA_018400755.1 Acholeplasmataceae bacterium | reverse complement strand
CGACTCAAGATCGATGTTTTGGAAACCACGATCAAGGAATCCATTGATGATGAGCTTCTGATCACTTATGATGCCGCATTTGAATACACCCACGGCAGAATCGGTATGCAAACCGATGGTGTCACGGCATTCTTTGACAACATCCTGATCACGTTGCCAGTCGAATACATCGAGGAAGACCGTTACGACTATCAGGCGGTTGTTGATGTCTATGAGCCAGAAACAGGCATCATCGCACCAGCGACAACCCTTGTCTGGTATGAGTCAGCCACTCAGTATGAAACACTTTCAGCGGATGTCCGCCCCGCGACGATGATCTTTAGAATCAATGCTGATCTTGACATTGTTGATCCCGCTGGCGTGGTCCTGCATACCCTAGAAGAGGTCTTGATCAAAGCGGATGGCAAAACCATTCCGGCCTTCTATACGGAAGATGCAACCATTGCCCAGGCATTGGCGGAAACCCTCAAGGCTTGGCGTATCTATGATGTCTTCATCCTATCCTCCAACGCCGATGTCATTCTCGCCGCGCGCGGCGTCCATAACATCATCAGAGGGGTCATGGTCTTTGAAACCGATCAGGATGTCTACACCAAGGAAGACCTGATGAATGCCAGAAGAGAAGCCAACAGTGCCCAAGCAGTGGCATCACTCTTTCCTTCGAAAGCATTGACCAGAGATCTGGTTGAATACATGCAAACAAGACTGATGACCGTCTGGGTTAGTGCCGAAGCATCTGATGTCGGTCGTTATGAAGCTGTCCTCTCGGGGGCGAATGGCATCGTGACAGATGATTTTGAAGCGATCTTTGACATCTATGCTGCCTTCGATAAGACCACCCAGATCAGAAGACCCCTTTTCATCGCTCATCGCGGACTATATGAAGGTGGCGCCGCTTCACCCGAGAACACCATCGAATCATCCCTTGAGGCGTATCGTCATGGGGCTGATATCATCGAACTAGATGTCCACATGACGATTGACTTAGAAGTGCTCGTCATGCACGATACGACAACCGCCAGAACCGCACCGGATCATCCATCGATGACGATTGCCTCAAGTCGTTTTGATCATCTGCGGGAGCTGATTCTGCATGATCCTTCCGGTGGTGATTACCAAGGCATCATCATTCCGACCCTAAGAGAGTTTTTGTTGGCCTTCAAAGATACCGATGCGGTGATCTTTATCGAGATCAAACCGACGCATAACATGCTTGTCGATCTGGTGCGTGATATCGTGAATGAAACCGATATGTATGATCAATCGGTGGTGATTACGTTTAGTGCCACCAACATCAGCAGCATGAACTTATCGATGCCAGAAATGGCCAATGGGTTGTTGACGGGGGCTGTGTTGAACGGTCAAAGCGTCGTGACCTCATTGTCCAATATGTTTTCAAGCGTTGTTCCAATCAATTCGACCTTGAATCCAAGCTACGGCGCATTGACGAAAGATTTCGCCAAAGCCATCGTCCACCGGGGCATCACGGTATGGCCATGGACCATTGACGCCTACTTCAGATTTGAACAAAAATCTATCAGTGGGGTGTGGGTGGCATCACCACAATCAGCTCATACTTTGATAACACCTTCAACCGTCTTCTACTTCAATGAGTCATCATATACATATGTCCTAGGAAGCGATGAGCGAGTCACTGTCTCTCAAAGCGACTACATCAGCACCCAAGATGGTACCACCTATCCTCTATATGCCTAAAGTCATGATGGTTGTTTTGATGGTGGTACCCGCCTCACTTTTGACGACAAAGGCAACATGACCTCTGTGTCTAAAACCGGTACGGCCTTACGCTCCTACGATCTTTGAAAGCACCCTTCCTGATGGCACACCGATTCTTTTTGACCACAGGTCTGGATCAGTATTGATGTGACCGAACCAGGCATGTCATTGACCACGATTCTTCTGATTGTCTTGGCCGGAGTTGTTGTTGTTGGAGCGGGGACATTTGGTCTCATCAAAGGTCGCAATGATAAAAAACGTTTGGGGAATGACGCGTCCTGAGACGCGCTGATATAGAAAAAAACAAGGAGGAACCATCATGAAAAAATTGTTGTATATGATTTTTGCCTTCGTGCTTGTGATTGGTCTTGTGGCTTGTGACGATCCCAAGGACGACGATCCCGTCGATACGACCGCACCGATTTTCTTCGGTGTCAATGACAAGGTCATCAACGTCGGGGAAGCTTTTGATCCGCTTGATGGCGTCACCGCCATCGATGACACCGATGGTGACATCACCGCATCCATCACAGTCACTGGTGATTACGATGTTGATCTCGCAGGGATTTATGACATCACATTCACTGTCGTAGACGCAGCTGGTAACGATGCCGAAGCATCGATGCAGCTGATCGTGAGAGTCCTGCCCGAAAGTCCGCTCTTTATCACCAATGGTGATTTCTCGGAACCGCTTGACGGCACATGGACCCATTGGTCAGGAGAAGGTGGCGCAAGCACCGTTGAAATCGTCGATGGTGTCTTGAATTATGACATCACTGCCGCAGGTAACAGCTGGTGGAGCAGTCAGTTCTCACAACCGAACCTGACTCTTCCGCAAGGCACGCTTTACAAGCTTGTCTTTGAAGCCCGCGCTGATGCCGCAAGAGCACTGGTCGTCAAGCTTGAAAATCCCCAATATTTCGGATATATTGACGAACATGTGTCGCTTACTACTGAATGGCAGACCTTTGAAATTGAAGTGTTCTTCCCGGATCCGACCATTGAAAATGGCAAATTGATCTTCGGTGGCGGCACAACCATGGCTTACAACAGTGAAGTCGGTGCACTGACAACGATGTATATCGACAACGTCAGATTTGTTGAACTCGAACTCGCTGAAGACACCACCGCACCGGAACTTACAGGCATTGGGGCGAAGGTTATCGGTTTGAATGAACCGTTTGATCCGCTCAGTGGCGTCGGTGTCACAGACGATCAGGACGTTGACCTTACCGTTGATGACATTGAAGTCAGTGGAACAGTTGACAACCAGACCCCTGGGGACTATACTCTGACATATGAAGTCAGCGATGCATCTGGAAATACCACCACTGAAACCCGTGTGATCACGGTCATTGACGGTATTGTGCCTTCGACATGGGTCGTTGAGAATGGTGATTTTGAGATTGAACAACTCACACCTTATCCGCAACCTGCCGAAGAAGGCTGGGGCTGGCATGGCGCTGGCACCTTCACGGTTCAAATCACTGAAGGTATCGCCGCCATCAATGTCACCAACCTTGGAACCGTTCCTCATGGCGTCCAGTTCTATCAACAGAACCGTGTCATCGAACAGGGTCGCATTTATCAGATCACCTTTGATGCCCGCGCTGATGTCGCCCGTCCGATTTTGATCGCCCTTGAAGAGGGTGTCTCTAGACGCTTTGACCAAATGGTTGATCTCACCACCGAGTGGGCAACATACACCATCCAGTTCCAACATCTCCTCCCTGGATATGCAAACGGCAAGTTCGCATTCTTCATGGGTCTTGTCGGTTCGACTTCTGTTCCGACCACGATCTATCTGGATAATGTCTCGGTCGTGACCATTGGCGAAATCGTTGATGATGAAGCCCCTGTTCTGAGAGGCATTGGTGATTTCATCATCAAACAAGGTGTCATCTTTGGATCCGTTGGCTGGTGTCATTGTGGTGTTACCTGCGATACCCAAGACGATGAAGTCACCATCGACGATGTCGTTGTCGATAGCAATGCAACGAGCTACCGCCGTTGTCGGTGATTACACGGTCACCTATACTATCTCCTTTGACGACTGAAAATGAAACTGTCGTGACCAGAAACATTCATGTCCTGGCAGCAGAGGATTTGCTTGAATCGACGTTCTTTGTCACCAATGGCGACATGTCCGTTGATCAGTCCACACCTTATCCGCAACCCGCGATGGACGGCTGGGCTGGCATGGCAATGGCACCTTCACGGTCAATATCGCGGAAGGTATCATGACCCAGGTCATCACCAATGTCGGAACCGTCTTCTATGGCACTCAGTTCTACCAGCAGAATCGGTGTCATATTGAAACCGAAGCGATGTATAAGATCCGTTTGATGCCAAGGTTGATCTTGAACGCTCAATCAGAATGACACTCGAAATGGGGACTGCCATCCAGTTCAGCAAGGACTTTGATCTCACAAACTGACTGGGTCACCTATGAGCTTCTTGCCAAGATTCCAGCTAATGGCTTCTCAAATGGTAAGCCCGCATTCTTCGCTGGCAAGCTCAACGATGACTCTCCAGCCACCACCTCTATCTCGACAATGTCCAGATCGAACTGATTAAGCTATCTCGTTGACACCTTGATTGCGCCAATCATTTTGGCAGATAACTCAGAAGCGATTGCCGGACTCGAGTTTGATCCACTTCTGCGTTCTACCTTCGATCTGATCGACAAATCCTCACCCCGCTGACATCACCGACTGAACGGTCGACATCTTTGAACCAGGCGATTACGATCTTATCTACAGTGTGACTGACCGCCAAGGCAACACCGCTGAGTTGACAAGGATTGTGACGGTTGTTGATTCCGGAGAAGGACTCCCTTCAACATTCAAAGTCGTGAATGGCGATTTTGAAACCGAACAGCTCGCCCCATACGCGCAACCTGCCGTTGATGGTTGGGGCTGGCATGGTACTGGCAAGTTCAACGTCGCCATCACCGATGGCGTCGCAATGATCGATGTCTTTGACACATGGACATTGTTCTACGGCATCCAGTTCTACCAGCAAAACCGCGAACTGAGACAAGGTCATATCTATCAGATCAGTTTCAAAGCCAAAGCTGATGATCCAAGACCGCTCAGAATGTCACTGGAACCAGGTGCGAGTGGCTTCAACGCCTATTTCGACCTGACCACTGACTGGGTCACATACACCTACGAACATGAACACACCGCATCAACCATCACCAACGGCAAGTTCGCATTCTTCCTAGGTGAGATCCACGGATCATCCGCACCGACGACCGTCTATCTTGATGATCTGGTCATCACCAGGGTCGAAACGCTCTCTGACGATACCGAAGCACCACAAATTTGGAATGTCGAAGATGCCGTTGTCGTTCAAAGCCATCCTTTCGAACCCCTCTATGGTGCCAAAGTCTACGATCATGTTGACAAAGCTCTTACTGTTGAGGATGTCGTTGTCACTGGTACTGTCGACACCGCCACTGTTGGCGATTACACCTTGACCTACGCGCTCACAGACGCCAATGGAAACACCCTTGAAAAGACCAGAAATGTTCAAGTTATCGCTGAAGCTGACGCTGTTACATCAAGAGTGATCTTCACCGATCCGGATTGGCTATTGGAAAATCCGATCACGACCTCTGACGGCAACGTCGGTTGGACGCTCAAGGGCTCTGGCACAGGAGCAGCAAACCATGAGTTCACCGAAGAAGGCATCAAGGTCAACATCACAAATATCGGTACCGTCGCCCACGGTGTCCAGTTCTTCCAAAGAACCGGATTCATCGCTGAAAACGGCAATGTCTATAAACTCTCATTCATGGCCAAAGCCGATGCTGCACGGGATATCAAAGTCATCATGGAACGGATCGCCAACTGGGGATTCGCAACCGCTGACACACACACGATCAGCCTCACAACCGACTGGGTCCAATATGATGTCTATCTCCATCAGACACTTGAGAATTCAAATGATGTCAAGATCGGATTCTTCATGGGTCTTGTTGATACTGTTGAACAAAGCGCCTTGACATCAGTCTACTTCAAGGATCTCTCGCTGATGCTTGTTGGCTACACCGATGACCAAGTCGCACCTGTGATTGACGCCGCTGACATCGAAGTCGAGCAGAACGCTGTCTTTGATCCCTTTGCCGGAATCAAGTATGGTGACACTGCAAAATCACCAGCAATCGTCCTATCTAGCACGGACGCAGGATTTGTCACCTTTGATGGCGGCGCATATGTCATCGACACATCCGTTCTTGGAACATACACCTTGACATACACCTTGACCGACCATTACGGAAACGTCACAACATATGATCGAACCATCACCATCGTTGAGCCTGTCGTCGTTTAAATGACTTGAATTGATTCGATGATTGACGCGCCTTCTGACGGAGGCGCGTCTTTCATTTTCGGTCTTTTGGTTTCAGCGAACCGAAAACAAGATTGTGCCGTCCTGTAAGCGATTTACTTTTTTGTGTAAAAAGACTTTACATTTCGATGAAATCGGTTATAATATGGTTAGGAAACCGGTTTCCATAGTGGACGATTTCTAATTTTTATCGTTTTCGTGAATAAAACCTATTGTTTTATCCATATTTTTCGACTGTTTCAAAGCTTATGGGACAAAGGACAGAATTGACTTCTGTCTGGAGATAAAAGGTCTGCAAACCAAGGAGGAGAAAGCAATGAAAAAAAGGTTTTTCCTGATTATTTTAGTCGCACTGTTCGCGTTTGGACTCGCAGCATGCGATGATACTGTCGAACTCACAAAGATTGAGTTCGCTGGCGTCGATGACATCACCCTCGATTTTGAAGCCCCCTTCAATATTTTTGATGGTGTTGTCGCAGTCGGCAATGATTTGGTCGATTACTCTGACCAAATCACATTCCTGTCGACATCGACGATTGACGAAGACGGCAATCTTGATACCAGTGATACTGGTGAGCATGCTGTCAGATATGAGGTTCGTGTCGATGATGTTCTCGCGCAGCACTGGCGTTACATCACTGTGAACCCACCACAAGCCGTCGAAGGCGAAATGCTTGTCAATCCGAACTTCGATAGCGGTACAGCTGGTTGGGACGATGGCGCGAACGGTCTATATATCGCCGATGGCGCAGCGTTGACGCTCACCAATGACGAAGGCACCCTCAAGGCGGAAGTCGTCGCCGGTACCAACCTCTATACACCACGTTTTGGCCAACAAAATGTGCCTTTTGAAGAAGGCGTG
>JAGYLU010000064.1 GCA_018400755.1 Acholeplasmataceae bacterium | reverse complement strand
ACTTTCAAAGACATTGTTTGAGACCGTGAAGATCACGGTCTTAGACCCTGAGTCTGTCAGGGTCTTTTTGATGGCGTCTTTCATCGTCATCCGGTACCGGTCATTGAACAACAACAAGTTAAGCGCTGAGCCAAAGACAAGAGTCCCTATCGGTGATGCCGGAAGCGAATCCACGGCATCATCGATGGTTTTCTCCCAGACACCCTCTTTGATCAGATTCGCATGCCAGATATGACCCTCACGGATGATCTCTTTTTTAAGCAAAGGATCAAAACGGATGAAAGCGACCTGCCCTTGATAATCTTTCAAGCGGGTTCCATAGATCTCTTCAAGACTCACTTCAACCATGGATAACGAAGGATATTGAAGCGGGATCCCCAAAACCGTTCCCCCGGCCTTCAGCCAAGCATCCACGAATCCCAGCTCAACCAATGGTTTCCCGGATCCACCAGGACCACTGATCAAAATGGATTGTCTGGTCTCAAATCCTTCTTTGAAAACTTCCTTCATCCAAGGAATATCCGAATGAACACGCATCTCTATCCCTCATTTCGTAAAGAAGAACACAAAAGCCAACAAAATACCCAGGGCGAACGCGGCATAAGAGTGCTTGTGTTCCTCGGTCTTGACCGCCGGTAGAAGATGTGACGCTGAAAGATAGATCAAAACACCGGCAACCGCTCCCATGGCAAGACCCAACGATGAGACTGAAAGTGTCTGTACCAACGGAAAGGCAATCAAAGCCCCGACCGGGGTCGTAAGAGCAGCGACCAAAAACGCATAGAAGAATGCCTTGTTTCTTGTCACACCACTCTTGAGCAACACCGAATAGGTGATGACACCTTCAGCGAACTCATGGGCAACAAGCCCGATGCCTGAAACAATCCCCACGACAGGACTGACTGAGAAACTGACTGAGTAGATCACCCCATCGACAAACGAATGGATGGCGATGCCCAATAGTGCGGTCACGCCAAAAGCCAGTTCTTCCTGATGGGTCTTATGCTTGATCAGTCGATTGACTGAAAACATCAACATGAAGCCAAAAAGAGCTGCGACCCCGGCATAAGAACTTCGTTCGATCGCATTGGGAAACGCCATGATAAGCGGAGATGTGATGAGGACCCCAGCCGCGAAACACATAAAGTAGTCTTTATTGCGAAGCGTCCAATCTTCGTTTTGTCTCATCACGAAGATCCCGATGGTATTCACGACCATCGCCGACATCGAGAAAAGAAGCACCCATAAGAATGTTGTCATCGTCTGTTTATCCTTCCACGTGATGATCTAGGGATAGTTTCTTCAAAAGCTCATCCGCGACATCGGTCATCTTCGGACAGATCGCATCCTCAATCGCACCGTGATCATAAGCTGATGCCAAAGCCGGATCGATCGGGAGTTTTCCAAGAACGTCAATCCCATGCTCAAGGGCAATGTCCTCAATCTTTGACTCCCCGAAGATATGATAACTCTTCTGGCAGTCAGGACATGTGAAATAAGACATGTTCTCAACAATTCCTAGAATCGGAATATGCATCTTGTCCGCCATATGGACAGCCTTGGAGACAATCATTGATACCAGATCCTGCGGTGATGTCACGACCACGACACCGGAAAGTGGCATCGCCTGAAAACACGTGATCGCAACATCACCGGTACCAGGAGGAAAATCAACCAGCAAGACATCAATCTCGTTCCAATTGACATCCGTATAAAACTTCTTCACCATGTTTGAGATGAGCGGTCCTCGCCAGAGCACCGGATCTGTCTCGTGTTCAAGCATCAGATTGATCGAGACAATCCTGATACCGGTCTTGCTGTCTTCGGGGATCCAAGCCCCATCCAATGCCCCCATCCGTTCATGGACGTTGAAGCCTTGGGGTATCGATGGACCGGTGATATCAGCATCAATGATCCCGACCCGATACCCTTTCTGACGGATCTCAGATGCCAACAAAGCGGTGACGATCGATTTGCCGACCCCACCCTTGCCACTGATCACGCCAATGATGTTCTTGATATGGCTATGCTCATTCGGTGTTTCGATCATCGCCATCCGTTTCGCTTTTTTCTCTTCATCGCTCAGCGGTGTTTTCATGTCACTCATACATACTCTCCTATCTCTATTTTGACATGTTGAAAGAACGGTGTCATCAACCGTCAATTGCGTTCTTGATAAACCTTTGATCTGATCAGGCGTCTGTTTCCTTATTCCTGTTCTTCTTATTCTTCAGGCAATGTCTGACCCCTGCATCATGGTTGCATAGTGCGTAATGGCCACCTTTGACAACAATCGTCTTTTGGTTGATGAACGCATCGGCAATCTTGAACCGAGCACTTTCATAGATCGCTTGGACGGTTGTCCTGGCGACTTCCATCATGTCTGAGCATGCTTGTTGTGACAGCTTCGCATAGTCAATCAGACGGATGGTCTCATACTCCTCGACGGTCAGCCTGATCACCCTTTCCGATGTCCCATCTTCAGGCACAAATGTCCGTTCGATGTCACTGCATACCGTTCTAGGCTTGATTGGTCTGCCCATAGGCCACCTCCTCCAAGGTCACTGTTATCATACATTTTTTTATGACATATGTCAATAACATCTTATCATGTTATGCCATATGGGGCACTTCTCGAATTGAATCCCATCACAAGAGCGAAAAACCCATCATTCATGCTGATTGTCACGTGGTATAATGAAGATATCAAATACCATAAGGAGGATTCAAAGATGAAAGATCTGATTCGCGCTTATGACCAGTTACCGTTTATCGCCAAACTGATTCTGGCCCTACCGGGTATCGACGGCATCGCCTGGGGCATTTACCGGATTGTCAAAGGTGTCGAGCATAAAGACACAGTGATGCTTGTTGCCGGAATCCTCTGGATTGTCTTGGGTGCGACCATTTTTTGGATCATCGACATGATCACCATCATCATGTATAACAAAGTCGTTGTGTTTGCTTAAGCCAACAGGAGACTCAAACCTATGCCCGATTCCCATCTCATCCCTGACGCCATGCGTCTGGCCATCGAAGAGGCCAGAAGAACCATGAACGCCGACCAAGGCGGCCCCTTTGGTGCCGCTGTTCTGGATCAGAATGGGTCCATCATCGCCGTCTCATCAAACACAGTCCTGAAAGACCATGACGCGACCGCCCACGCCGAGATGAATGCCATCAGGAAAGCGGGTGCCGTTTTAGGCACCCATGATCTTTCTGGCTGCACCTTGGTGACCACGGCATATCCTTGTCCCATGTGCCTCGGGGCGATCATCTGGTCCAACATCACCAAAATCATCTATGGGTGCAGACCCGATGACGCCGATGCCATCGGTTTCAGGGATGACATGATCTACACCTACATCAGGCACCCTGAAGACCATGCATCACTCCTTGAGACCAAGGAGCAGTACCGTGATGAATGCCTCTCCTTGTTTGTCGAATACGATCGAAAAAACAAGACAATCTACTGACTCAGTAACAAGATTTGAACCGGAAATGGATTCCTCCATATTCGGTTTTTTATTTGGTGGCCATGATTTCATTGAACCCCTTCATTACTTTATTAATACGTGCAAACATCTTTGTCAACCAATTGACAAAACCCGTATAAAGACATATAATCCATATGTATCCGTAATATCGGACGGCGTTTATTTTTCTGTGAGTCTGCAGCCAATCGGAGGAGTCCAACATGAAAGAAAATCGTACTGTCAATCGCATCTTGTCCATGCTTGAGTTGATTTCCAGACATCCGGAAGGCCTGACGCTTGGTCAGATTTATCGCATGCTCGACATCCCCAAAGCAACTGCCTATGACTTCCTTCAAACGCTCTACAAAGCTGATGCGATTTACTATAAAGATCCCCGCCTCAAGACCTACGTCATCGGATCAAAAATGTTTGCGATTGGATCCGTATACAACAAAAACTCGAATCTCATCGAGGCTGCCCAGTTTGACCTAACCCATTTTGCTGACTTTTATGGTTTTACAGTCTTCATCACCAAACGGATCAATGACAACATCATCTACATCTTCAAGTATCAACCCAAAAACAGCCGGATCATGATGCAAGAAGAAATCGGAACGATTACCCAGGATTTCAACAAATCTGTCCCCGGTCAGTGCTATATGATTTTCGACCATCAACTTGAAGATCCAAACATGACCGAACTCGACTTTGTCAAGTCCCAACAATGCATCATGTCAAAGGATCTTGGCAATCCGGGCATCATCACCCTTGCCACACCTGTCTATAATTTTGAAAATCGGGTTGTTGGTGTATTGGTCGCTTCCAATTTCATTCAAACCGGTCATGATCAGGATACGGTCATGCATTCCCTGGTCAAAATTGCCCAACAGACGTCACGCAAACTAGGTTATACACGATCATTGGAATGACATGCGTTACTAACCATCAAAAAACTATGGAGGATCTTATGAAACACTTGCCAGCATTCCTAAAACAATTACCTGATCTCACAAACGCCCAGGATCATGGTGTCTATCCCTCATCGGTCGATACCTATCAGAAGACGACTGTCTTTCTATCAGATATCGGTGACACCGATGTCCTGATTGCCTATGGTCCTGATGCTGATCGATTCAAGGGACGGATCACATCCGAAGAAGATGTCACTTATCTTGTCGGTGACCTTTCCCATGAGAACGCTGATATCCTAAGGTCGATGTTTCCCTATACAAAACCTGTCAAAGTGCTCCATGAGAAACGATCCTTCGGTCTTGGTGACCGTCTGGGCATCGCTGGTGATGGTCACCTCTTGGCCATCATGAAGACCGATGTTTTTCCTGTTCTTGCCCAACAGTCCATCCGCGAACTCAAAATGACCGGAAGGGCTTATGAGAACGTGCTTGATGCCGCGACATATGCCGTCTTCAAAAACGGATACAAGGGCGGATTTGGCGCAGATGGCGATCACTTGAAAACCGCACCCGATATCGAATATGCGTTATCACTTGGTTTCTCGATGATCACCCTTGACTGCAGCGACCACATCAAAGGTGACATCCCTGATGATCTTCAAAGTACCATCACCCTCTCTGAAGAGGTCAAAGACCGCTATCTTGGGAAAACCTTTGACGTTGATGGCACTTCCATCCACTTTGATGAGGCATCCCTTTTGAGAGCGGCCTACGTCTATGATGATGCCATCGGGTATACGGTCAAGATCTTTGACACTTACCTGAAAGCGACCAGACCGGCCAATTTTGAACTCTCGATTGATGAGACGGCGACCACGACGACACCGACCGAACATTACTATGTGGCGAACGAACTCACCAGGCAAGGTGTCATCCTTGATACCCTCGCTCCGAGATTTTGTGGTGAGTTCCAAAAAGGGATTGACTATATCGGTCCGATCCCCGCATTCGAAAAAGACCTGGATGTCCATGCCCGGATTGCCAGACACTTCGGATACAAACTCTCCATCCATTCGGGGTCAGACAAGTTCTCGATCTTCGAATCGATTGGCAGACTTACCCGCGGCAACTTCCACGTCAAGACCGCAGGCACCAACTGGCTCGAGGCGGTTCGGGTGGTTGCGATGAAAGACCCTGATTTCTACCGTGAGATCCATCGTTATGCGATCAAGATGTTTCCAGAAGCCCAGAAGTCCTACCACGTGACCACCAACCTTTCAAACATCCCTGACATCGACCTTCTGACCAACGACCAGATTCCATCCTTGCTTGACCACGATGACGCAAGACAACTCATCCACATCACCTATGGGTTTATTTTGAACAAGACCGATGATCAAGACGTCCTGGTCTATAAGGATCGGTTCTTCGAACTTATAAGAACATACAAAGATGTCTACCGCGATCGTCTCGATACCCATATCGGAAAGCACCTCAGTCTGCTTCTCAAAGGTGCCAAAGACCAGGAGGATGGCCATGGAATTTAAAACGAACACCACATACGACATCGTCTCACCGACCAGCATGGGGGTCCGGATTGCCCCTGTTGACAGACAACCGGTCCATACCGGAACCCATTTTGAGATGCAGGCGACATCCGCCGAATCAAATGTGTTATCCATCTCCGCGGGCCTGAAGAAACCGGTCAAAGTCCTGACTGCTTTTGTCAAGGACAGTCCAATCTCGACCCTGATTGAAGCGGATCTGAAAAGACGGGGCATCGATGTCGAGGCAAAGGTCGTCTTCCAAGGTGGCCCTTGGGGCTATCGACACCAGTTCAACATCGCTGATTCTGGCTTTGGAATGCGTGGACCAAGAGTTCAAAACGACCGGGCCGGCGAGGTTGGAAGAACCCTTTCCGCCAAAGATTTCGACACTGAAACGCTCTTTGCCAAAGACGGTGTGAAACTCTTGCATCTCTCGGGATTGATCGCCGCCCTTTCAGAAGATACCGCCCAGCTTTGTCTTGAACTCGCAACCATCGCCAAAGCGCACAATACCAAAATCTCCTTTGATCTGAACTACCGGGCATCCTTCTGGAAAGACCGTGAAAAAGACCTGAGAAAGACCTTTCACGCCATCGCCTCCCTCGCTGACATCCTGATCGGAAATGAAGAGGACTTCCAACTTGCCTTAGGCATCGAAGGTCCCAAGGCTGGCGGCAAGGAAATCAGCCAGACCATCACTCATTTCCAGATGATGATCGAATCGCTCAAGGCCAGATACCCCAATGCGTCCCTCTTCGCGACCACCCTCAGGGAAGTCGAAAGCGCGAACCGACATCACTGGGGGGCAATCGTCTATGACCAAACGTCATGGACCATCATCGAACCCCGTCCGATCGATGTCTATGATCGCATTGGCGGTGGCGACGGATTCGTCGGTGGTCTGCTCTATGCCCTGATCAATGGCTATGACACCGAAAAGGCAACCGCCTTTGGATGGGCATCGGGTGCCTATGTGGCAACCCTGAAGGAAGACTACGGACTTCCTTATGATGAAGAACAAATCTGGGCAATCCATGATGGCAATGCCCGGGTCAAAAGGTAGGAGGATACCATGCAAC
>JAGYLU010000063.1 GCA_018400755.1 Acholeplasmataceae bacterium | reverse complement strand
GGTAATTACATCTTGATGTACATGGGCAACAATGGTAGTTTCAGGGATACCACAAACACATCGCTTCTGATCAATGGATTCAAGTTCTATACCGATGACGTTGTAAGTGACATTTCCCTATCGAGCGCACCAACCCAACTGATTTATGAAGTTGGCGAGGCATTCAATTCTGAAGGTCTCGTGGTCGCACCTAGTTATGCGATTGTGCCTTATGATGCGACAGATTCGATTGATCATGGCGCATTGACGTTTGACTATGATTTCTCAGTGGTTGGCGAAACAACCGTGACGATCCAATACCGGTCGTTTAACCTCGAGATTCAGGTCACCGTGGTCGAACCAGAACCACCTCTTGAATAAGGTTTGATCACATTGATTCATGAGTCAGATTGAATGATTCAAGACGTTTAAAAACGAGATACGCATGCAGATGACCGTGCCGTATGCCAATTCATGTGGCATACGGCATGGTATCATGCGATCAGGATCAAGAGACACGAGGTGTTTCCATGAGCAAAAACAAACCATCGAAGTTCATTCTTATCACCATATTGTGTTTGTCCTTGATGACCCTGATTGGGTGTCGGGACAAAGATAACGGATATGGCGAGATTGAGGGATTTGACAGGGGATTTGACCATGTCATCAGTCAAGGGACATTCACGGCAAAAGTTGATGAACCAGCAACTGATGATGAGGAAGACTTCGTCGAGAGTCCTTTGAATGATTTTTTGCCTCAAAATACGGCCACAGTCGTTTTGGACCATGATGAGGCAACCATCAACCATGAGATTGCTGATACAAATATCTATATGGATGAGGGCAATCTGATTGTTGATTCAACCAAGAAAATGACACTGATTGTTTCCGGGGTTCTTGATGGCAGCATTGTCATCAACAAGCCTGATGGAAAGTTTCAGTTGATTCTAGATGGCGTGACCATCACCGCCAATACTGGCCCCGCCATCAATTTCCAAACGGAGAAACGGGTGTTTCTCGTCATCAATGATGGCACGGTCAATCACGTGACCGATAGTTCTATTCATCCGCTGATGGATAGTGGTTCAAAGACAAAAGCGGCTATTTTCTCAGAGGAGCAGCTAATCATCTCCGGACATGGCGAACTGAACGTGAGTGGGATGTACAAGCACGGCATCGCAAGCGATGACTATCTGAAAATCCGGTCAGGACACATCAAGATCCACACCGCTTTGTCCGATGGCCTTAGAGCCAATGATTATGTCGCGATTGACGGCGGAGAGATTGAGATCAACGCTGATGGGGATGGCATTGAAGTCGAAAAAGGATTTGTGGGTATCAATGGCGGCAGACTTACCATCCATTCAAATAATGATGGAATCAAGGCTTCCAATCAGGAAGACGATCCAACCATCACTCCCTATGTCATGATCAACCATGGTGTGATGATGATCAATAGTGCCAAAAAAGGGATTGTCTCAGATGGCAATCTTGCCATGCATGGTGGTGTGGTTTCGGTTCATAGTACGGGTGACGGTCTGTTTGCGAAAGGACGCATCGCCCTCATGGGTGGTTATCTTTATGCCCATAGTGCAGAAAAGCAATCTTTGGATGGTGACCAAGGTATTGAGTTATCAGGTGGAATCGCCATCTTGCAAAGTGATGGTACTGAACCAGCACTCAAGAGTGATGATGATCAGATCATCATCAAAGGTGGAACCATTGTGATTGCGGGTGCCGTTGATCTTATGATTCAGTCCGAAGGACAAGGATACCTGAAATGTGGGACTGTCTCTGAGAATGAGATCATCGATATCAGAGGTCAGAACTCACTCTTGTCAACCGGGTTCATCAGGGCGTATCACCATGTGGTGATCTCAACGCCTGAGATCAGGCAAGGGACATCTTATGATCTTTATACAGGAGGATCCTTCTCTGGGGATCACGTTTATGGATTGTTGATCAATGGGACATATCAGGGTGGGTCATTACGTCAGACCATCGTTGCCCGTTGATGAATGGAGGTCATTTGCCAATGATAGACGCAGTCATGAAAAAGATATTATGGACAATCATCATTGGAAGTTTTTTTGTGATGTTCACAGCATGTGGTCACAAAGATCAAGATGATTATCTGACCGGCGCATTGAGTTTGCCGGTGGCCATGAGTATTGATTCCTCAGACGGGTCAGTGATGATTCCTTATCAGTCGGAAGGTGACAGCGAAGCCATCTCATGGTCAAGTGATGATCCAGAGGTTGTATCGGTTGATGCCGCTGGTCAAGTCACTGTCCACAAGCGAGGTCAAGCCATCATCACCGCTCAAAGCGGTGCCTATTCGGCAAGCATGAAAGTGATTGCGACCTATGACAAGTACACGGATTACACAAGAATCAGGACAAAGGCAGAGTTCTTGGCGACTTTCAGTCAGCCCGCAAATTTCAACTCCCCTGACAAAAAATACGTCCTCACAACCGACATCGACTTTGGAGGTGATCGGATTGAACCAATCGGGGGATGGGACTTATCAGATCAAGACACCCCTTATGATCCCAACAGACAGTTTAGGGCAACCTTGGATGGTCGGGGATTCGCCCTCAAGAACTTCGTCATCAGCAACCCCCTGACGACCAAAGTCGACCAATCCTATTTTGGGGTCTCACTGATTCCTTTCATCCTTGACGGCAAAGTGTTGAACCTGAACATCATTGATGCGACATTTGAGGGCACAGGTTTCACAGGAAGCATTGCTGGGAAAATCCTTGAAGGCACGATTGAAAACTGTTTTGTCAGGGCGACGATTATCTCGTCATCAGGGAATCTGGGGATTCCATCGGGTGGTATCGCAGGAATCGTTGGACCTGATGCTGTGATCAGAAACGTCATTCTTGATGTCTATGTCAGTGGTGGATTCATTTACGCAGGGTTCAATTTTGGTACTGGAACAAACAGCAATGCCGTCTCTGAGACGCTTGCTGATCAAGACAGACGCAGGCCCATCATGAATTCCGCCATCACCACCAACAAGGGTGATGAGGATGAGGATGCGGCACTCAAAGACTTCTTGGACAGTGTGAGAATTGAGAATGAGGATCTTGGCAACATGGATCAATACACTTTGACACCAGCCGCGAAAGAGACAGCCTGGGCCATTTCTGAAGGGTATATGCCTTTCTTGATCAGAGCTGATGGGATGACACCGGATTGGGCACGACTCGGTTGACACCGACATGACGTGTCTGATATGAAAGCGCGCATCCGCTAACAATCAACCAACAACAGACTCAAAAGGAGGTGCGCCAATGCAAGTTCCAATCTTCAATCGCTATGAACGTAAGTACATTTTGTCAAGCGAACAAAAAGATGCATTGATCACCTTTTTAAGGCAATATCTGATTGATGATCCTTATTCAGTCAACGGAGCCCACTATACAATCTACAATATCTATTTTGACACACCGGATTTCCAAATCATCAGGAACTCCATCCAAAAACCTGTCTATAAGGACAAATTAAGGCTAAGAAGTTATCAATCACCGTTATCAGATAGTGATCTTGTCTTTATGGAGATCAAGAAGAAGTATGAAGGACAGATCAACAAAAGGCGTATCACGATGACTTACAAAGAAGCCATGGATTACCTAAACCATGGTATCAGGCCCACCTGCCTGACGTACCTTGATCAACAAGTGATGAATGAGATCGATTATTTCATCAGAATCCATAGAGCCCGACCAGGAACCTTTCTTCGCTATGACCGGATCGCTTTGATGTCACCAAGTGATCCGCTTCGGATCACATTTGATCATAATATCGTCTTTCGAAACAGAGACATCGCCCTTGATGAGACATCAGGTGTTCACGTGCTCACCGATCAGGATCACTGGCTGATGGAGGTCAAGAGCGAGTCGAATTTCCCGTTATGGCTGGTTAGAAAGCTTTCGGACTATCAACTCTATAGTCGATCTTTTTCCAAGTATGGAAAAGCGTATCAAATACATTTATCAGGAGCGACAAACGATGACTACATCTTGGATCATTATTGAAGTCTCACCCCTTTCAGTCACGGGCTTGCTATATGTTCTTACCGCATCCACCATCCTTGGTGCCGTGATCAGTCTGGTTTATGTGTTCACACACCGGAAAAGGGTGTTTGATCGATCTTTTAGCATGACCTTGTTCATGTTGCCGCTTGTCATTTCGGTCATTGTCTTGTTGATCTCTGACAATCTTGCTCGGGCATTCAGTCTGGCAGGTGTGTTCACTCTGGTCCGGTTTCGGACCGCGATCGCGGACTCAAGGGATATCACGTATATCCTGAGTACCGTTGGGATCGCCTTGGCATCCGCTATGGGGTTCATTGGCATTGCTCTGATCATCACAGCGTTCATCAGTATCATCTTGGTCATCGTTCATTTCTTTGAGCTTGATCGGGATTCAACGAGCCAAGCCAAACTAAGAATCATTATCCCTGAAAACTTGAATTACGCGAATGTGTTCAGTGATGTGTTTGTGAAGTATGTTTCAAGTTATCAGCTACAAAGAGTGAAGACAACAGACTTTGGGACGATGTTTGAACTAACCTATCTGATCAAGATCAAATCGGGTATTGATCAGAAAGCATTCCTAGATGAACTGAGAGTCAGAAACGGGAACTTATCCATTACATTGACCAGTGACTTCGTGTCAATTGTCAGTGAATGATTTCAAAGGATTGTTGTTTGAGGGGACCTATGGATTGAAGAGTGAAATCTTCCATCGCATAGGTTTTTTTCATCAAATATCGTGATGTGTTTTCGTCATAGCGTACTTGAATTCGGTATGTATTAATCATAATCTGTATGTTATAATAGTTCTATATGATCATCATCTAGGGGGGCTTGACAGGTGGTAGTATGGGTTGATTTGATGTCTATGAGCATTTTTTGCTCATCAGACATAGATGCGCTCAACCACACGACCCACATGAACAACCGAGACTCAATCTGGCCTTTATTCAATCATTGTTCAAAACCACCCCTTTTTGACAATTGATGTTTTTCGTGTGTCAATATTCATAGAAAGGGTTCGATGATATGCGAGGTTCAGTTGGTTTTCGTTCAATCAGGAATCATCACCGGATTGTGCGCGTGATCCTATTGGGTGGTGTGTTCTTAGGCCTGGTCGTCATTGCAGCGATCATGTATGCCAGATCCATCAAAGGGGGATTCTTCTACGTCTCAACAAATCCACCAGCACTCACCCAAGGCCATATGTCTATTGCTGAACATAGCACTTTTGACTCACCTGTAAGGGAGCTTTTTGCAAGGGCAACCGTTGATGGCGGGGGGATTTCATATGTCGATATCCCTTTTGATGAGATCTTGGAAGCTGAGGGGCAGTATAAGAAAGATGATCAACTCTTCTTGGCTTATCGCTTTTTCATCACAAATGATGGACGGGAAACATTGACGGTTGACTATGATATGAGATTGACCCAGGTGACAGACGCAATGGATCAATACATCAGGATCCTGGTGATTGAAGATGGCGTGACCAAGCGGATGTATCAAAAACCAGATCAACTGGACCAAGACGGACATATGCCTCAATATGAACAACCCATGGAAGCTTCAGACTTCCTTGCGTCCAATCTTGTGTTCAGGGAGACCTTTGAGGGATTCAGACCAGGGGAAGTCAAGTCATTCGTTGTCATCCTATGGGTCGAGGCCCAAGACCCGGATCTAGGTGATTGGAGTGAGGAAGGTGACATCATAGCTAGGATGTCATTTGACATCAGGGATCAGACGCAGACAAGAGGTCTTGAGAGAACGCTTATGAATCAAGCGACTGAGCCTTTGTGGATGCCGTATGATTCTCGGTGTGTCATCGATTTTCATATCACCCATCAAGAAGAATCAAGTGCTTGAGACTAAGGGATGCACATAGTAGGACCGCTTCAATGATCGGGTTGATATTTGATTGATTCCATCGTCATCATCATAGAACAAAGAGGCGTCTTCCCGCGTTTTTTTAGGAGGATGCCTGCTTGTATCTTATGTAAAGATTGTGTATAATGAGGGCGAAAACGAGGTCATGATCATGAATCCAAAAAAGCGCCAACGCGTGTTGTTTCTATACTTGATGATTGTTGTGTTTTTATTGTATCTTGAGTTTGTCTTCAAGCTCAGCATCGTTGGATTCCCGAAAATCGAATACAGTTATCGGGTGGTTTTTTTTACGCTTGCTTATGCCACCATTCTGTTTTTGATGATCAGGTTGATTCCAAGAAAAGCATTCAAGATCATCACCCTTCTGTTGGTGATTGGTTTCTCTGGTTTTTATTTCGCCCAAGACTTATATTACCGGATCTTAAGTGGGTTCTTTTCGTTCTCAATGACGAGCGACGCCCATATGGGCGCGGCGTTCATGGGACGGGTCATGCGTAACCTTGGCCCGGTTCATCTTCTTTATGCGGTGCCTGTTGTCGTCGCTGTTTATGTTTTTGTCAAAATGAGAAAATCAGTCATTCCCAAACACCACTTCTTTTATGACTCGATCTATGATGTCATGAATGGTATCCTGATCGCGTTTCTGATGTTTATGACAGTTGTCCATACGATTCCCAAGATTACCAACGAGTACATCAACTCACCTTACATCTATTCCGATTATGATACTTATGTTGAGGCACCGAGTGCGTATCAGACGATCAGGAAGTTTGGCATGATCACTTATATCCAAAGGGATATCGTGAATATCTTCAACAGTGTCTCTGATGAACTGACAATCTATGATGAGATTGAGGATTATCTTGAATCTCGGATACAGCATACGGAGAATGCCTATACCGGACGGTTTACGGATAAGAATCTGATTATGATCATGGCCGAATCGCTAGACACTTATGCCATTGATCCGGTGTTCGCGCCAAACCTGTTTGCCCTCCAACAGCAATCTTGGACATTTGACCAGTATTATTCTCCGTTATTTTTCAGAAACACGGCAGATACCGAGTTCATGAGCCAAACCGGATTCTATACAGACCGAAGCGCTCTATTGACGATGCAGACCTATGCTGAAAATCTCTTCCCTTATACACTACCGAAACTCTTCAATGAAGCAGGATATGACACGTATTCCTTCCATAACTATACCGACTACTTCTATCCCCGTTCGACCTTCCATCCGACCACCCTTGGCTATGATCAGTATTATGATGCCGTGTCGCTGGGGATGCTTGAGTTCACCGAAGATGTCGTCATCGCCAATCATATGTGGCAA